>NZ_CAJMZG010000034.1:0-52867 GCF_905220255.1 Paraburkholderia sp. J69-1
ACGTAGAAGCGGCCGGTGTGCCGCTTTGAAATTGCGGGCGTGGGTCTGGCGCCAGGGAAGAACGGCGCGCGTCGCGATGGGCGCGGCGCTCGCGCTTGCCGTGGCGCTCGGGCCTTCGCTCGACCGTCCGCTGCGGCTTGCGGGCGGGCAGGGGGCTTCCGCTCATCGCGCGTTCATGCCGCGTGCGTTTGGTGCTGGCGCGGCCGCCAATACGCCTGGCGTTCGTCCGCCCGTGCCCACTTCGCGTCTGCCGGGTTCCGGCCTGCCGTCAGGCGGCGGCCTGCCCGGTTTCCATTCGCCGCCTGTCATGCCGAGCTACGCCTCGGGCACGACCGCCGGCGGTCCGGTGCGCACGCGCCCCGCGCGCATGCCGTTCTACGTGGCCACGCGCGGCACGACCACGATCTATCTGCTCGGCACGCTGCACGTGGGCGACCCCGTCGATTACCCGCCGAATCAGCCATTCCGCGCGCCGATTCTCGCCGCACTCAACGCCTCGCCCACGCTCGCGCTCGAACTCTCGCCCGACGACCTGCTGGTCTCGCAGGACGATGTATCGAAATACGGCGTGTGCCGCCGGCCCTGTCTCGAACAGATGCTGCCCGAGCCGCTCTGGGCGAAGCTCGCGGCGCGTCTGCGCGGCAACCCCGAGGCGCTGGCCGAGATCCGCAAGATGAAGCCCTGGCTCGCGTCGCTGCTGGTGGAAACCTACGATTCGCTGAGCGCCGGCCTGCAAACCGAGTACGGCACCGAGGCGCAATTGCAGAACGTCTTCCTGCGCCTTAAAGGGCGACGCGTCGTCGGGCTGGAAAGGCTGGGCGAGCAGATGCGCGCCTTCACGAATCTGAACCTGGCCCAGCAGCGCGAAATGCTCGCGCAGGATCTCGCGCAGACACCCGCACAGAATCTCGCCGATGTGCAGACGCTCCTGCGCCTCTGGCGCGTAGGCGACGCCGATGCGATTGCCGCCTGGGAAAGCGCGCGCACCGAAAAGCTCTCGCACGATCAGCGCGTGGCGGCTTCGGTGGACAACCGCATCGTCTACGAACGCAACCGGCGCTTCGTCTCGCGCATGCAGCAGTACGCCGGGCCCAACAAACCGCTGTTCGTGGCGATTGGCGCGCTGCATCTGGGCGGGCGCAAGGGCGTGCTTCAGTTGCTGCGTCAGCGCGGGTTTACGGTTGATCCGGGTTGAGTTCGCTGTCGGCGGACGGCTTGCGTGAACGGGCGGGTTTCTCCGCTTTATCGGCCTTCGCAGCCGGCTTGCGTGCGCTGGCGCGTTTAGGTTTTTCCGCGAGCGCCTCGCGGATCGCTTCGATGGCCGTGGTCCAGTCGCCCACTTCCTGCTGACGAAAGAGCCGCGCCGTGGGATACCACGGCGAGTCCGTGCGCTTTTCGAGCCAGCGCCATTCGCCGTTCGCAGGCACCAGTATCCAGACCGGCTTGCCGAGCGCGCCCGCCAGATGCGCCACCGAGGTATCGACGGTAATCACGAGATCGAGATTCATGATGAGCGCGGCCGTGTCGCCGAAGTCGCGCAGATCGTGGCCGAAATCGTGGATCGCGGCGCCATTTTCCAGCGCCGCAATCTGGGCGCGCGCCGCCGGGTCTTTCTGCAGCGAGAACCAGCTTGTTTTCTCGAGCGCGAGAAGCGGCGCGAATGCGGCAAGCGCCACCGAGCGATTGCGGTTGTTGTAGAAGGTGGCACTGCCTGCCCAGACCAGGCCGATATTGCGATGACCGGCGGCCTTGCCCGACTGCCGTTCGACATCCGCCTGCATGGCCGCCTGCACGCGCGGCTTCCACGCCTCGATCTCCCCATCGCGCGCGAACAGATACGGCACGGTGGCCGGAATCGTATCGAGTTCGGTGCCGCACGCGGCTGGCGCGCTCATGACGTAAAGCCAGTAGTCGTAATCGCCCGCGGGCTTGCCGGTCCAGGCGCGATGCACGCCCGGCACCGACTGCGCGAGCACCTGCAGCGGCTGCGTGATGCAGACATCGACGCTCGCGCCGCGCGCGGCCAGTTCGCTCGCGTAACGCACGAACTGGATCTGGTCGCCGAAACCCTGTTCGTGGACCAGCAGCACGCGCTTGCCGTCGAGCGGTTCGCCCTGCCACTGCGCGATTCCTTCGATGTCGAACGGCGCGTAGTCGATCGCACGCCAGCGCCGCGCGTACTCGGCCCAGCCTTCGCGATACTCGCCGCGCTTGAGCTTGAGCCAGACGAGGTTCTGGCGCGCATCGGCATGATCGGGGTCGAGCGCGAGCGCCTGCTCGTAGTACGGCGCTTCTTCGTCGTTGCGGCCCTGCGCGCCGAGCGCCGCGCCAAGGCACACCAGATTCGCCGCGTTCGGCTCCAGCGCCACGGCCTGCCGATAGCAGCTTTCCGCTTCGCGATAGTCGCCCGTCTGGCCGAGCGCGGTGCCCAGATTCACCCACGCAGCCGCATAGTTCGGCGCCAGTTCGACGGCCTGACGGTAATGGGCGATGGCGGCGGGTTCTTCGCCGAGCGCGCGCAACGCGTTGGCGAGATTGAAGTGCAGCGCGGCGTCCTGGCCGGACAGTGCGAGCGCGTCGCGATAGCACGCGACGGCGTCCTCATGGCGCCCGAGCCGCGCGAGCAGACTGCCGAGATTGAGCCGCGTATTCGCCGCCGACGGCTCCAGCGCGAGCGCCGCCTTGCAATGACTTATCGCGCCCGGCAGATCGCCCATGTCGCGCAGCGTGAGCGCGAGATTGTTGTGCGCATCGGCGAAACCCGGCTGCAGGCGCAGCGCTTCGCGCAGATTGTGCGCGGCTTCGGCATGCAGCCCGAGTGCGCGCGCGGCCAGCCCGCGATTGCTCCAGCAGACGGTGTCGCCGGGCGCATGCTGGAGCGCGCGGTCCATCAGTTCGAGCGCGCCGCGATGGTCGCCCTGCTGATGCAGCGCAACGCCGAGATAGTGCAGCGCGCCGGCGTGCGCCGGGTCACGCCCGATCAAGGCGCGGTAGACGGTCTGGGCTTCGTCGAGACGCCCGGCGCTGTGTGCGGCGAGCGCTTCGGCAAGCAGGGTGTCAGGGGATGCAGCGTGGCTGGACAGCGCGGAATCGCTTGCGAAGCCGCGGCCGGAAACGGAGAAGGTCATGGGATCGGGCGGCCTACGGACGCCGCGCGTGGAGCAGCAGGCTGCGCGATTCCGCTGACCGCATTGTCAAGGGAATCTAACAAGGTAGGGATCGGGCTTCCCATCGAGGATAAGAAAAATCCGAAAGTGATGGCGAAGCTGACGCAACCACCGGCTTTATTCCCGCGTGGACGGTCTTTAGTTGGAATGCGATATCAGCGAAAAAGCGGCGTTCCTACGATGGGCTTTTCCCTTGCTCATTGCCGCATCATGCCGAATTCCCCGATCGTCAGGACCGACGCGCCTGTCTTTAGCGACCCTGTCGTCAGTATCCCAGTCGTCAGCGTCATTACGCCGACCTGGCAGCGCGAGGTCATGCTGCCGTTCGCCTATCGCTCGTTCGCACATCAGGACGTGGGCGCGTGCGAATGGATCGTGATCGACGACAGCACGGTGCCCAGCGCCTTCATGCAGAGTCTGGCCGATCCGCGCGTGGTTTATCGGCACTTGCCGCAGCGCACGACGATCGGCGAGAAGCGCAATCTCGCGGCCGATCTCGCCCGCGCCGACGTCATCGCCCATTTCGACGACGATGAGTTCTATGCGCCGAATTACCTGCGCGCGATGCTCGACCAGATGACGACGCACAAGGCCGAGATGGTCAAGCTCAGCGCGTTTTTCCTGTACAGCCGCGTGTACCGGAGGTTCGCGTGGTGGGACACGCTGCGCACGAGCGGGCTGCATTTTCGCTGGAGTTCGCAGCCGATGACGTCGCTGAGTTTTCCCACCGAGCACAAGGCTTTTGCCAACAACCATCTGGGCTACGGTTTCAGCTATGTGTACACGAAGCGGCTGTGGACGGCACGGCCCTTCGAGCCGTCATCGTTCAACGAGGACGGCCCGTTCGCGCTCGCGGCGGTGGCGCGCGGCGCGAATCTCGCGCTGGTCGCCGACGATCTCGGCCTGTGCGTGCACGTGCTGCATCCGTACAACACGTCGGCGAGCTTTCCGCAGTACATCCTGCCGGACGCGCTGATCGCCCGGCATTTTCCGCAGTTCGCCGAAGCGATGCGCACGATGCCGGAGATCGCGCAGCCCTGAAGTCGCCAAAGCGCCGAAGCGCCGCAGCGCGGCGAAGGCCTCAAACGCCGTCGATATCCACCGCGCCCGCCGCGCGCACGCCAATGCCCGCTTCGTCGAGCGCCGCGCGGATGCGCCGCGCGAACGCCAGCGCGTGCGGGCCGTCGCCGTGCAGGCAGATGGTCTGCGCGTTGAGCGGCACCCATGCGCCATCGACGGCCTGCACACGCTGCTCGCGGATCATCGCGAGCGTGCGCGCGAGCACGGCGTCTTCGTCGTGGAGCAGCGCGCCGGGTTCGCTGCGCGGCACGAGCGAGCCGTCGGCGCGATAGCCGCGATCGGCGAACACTTCTTCGATCGCCACCAGACCGGCCTCGCGCGCCGCCGCCACGAGCCCGCTGCCCGCGAGCGCGAACACCGTCACCGAGGGATCGAAGTCGTGCACGGCGGACACGATGGCATCGGCGATCTTCGCGTCGCGCGCGGCCTGGTTGTAGAGCGCGCCGTGCGGTTTCACATGCGCGATGCGGCCGCCTTCGGCTTGGGCGATCGCCGACAGCGCGCCCAGTTGATACAGCACGCCCGCGTAGATTTCCTCGGCGGGCAGGTTCATTTCCCTGCGGCCGAAGTTTTCGGGATCGTTGAAACTGGGATGCGCGCCAATCGACACGCCTTTGTTGACGGCCCAGCGCACGCATTCGCGCATCGCGTTGGCGCCGCCTGCGTGCCAGCCGCACGCGATATTCGCCGAGCTCACGAGGTCGAGCAGCGCCTCGTCGGAACCGCAGCCTTCGCCGAGATCGGCGTTCAGATCGATGGTGGTCATGGT
Source organism: Paraburkholderia sp. J69-1 (assembly GCF_905220255.1). Classification (NCBI taxonomy): domain Bacteria; kingdom Pseudomonadati; phylum Pseudomonadota; class Betaproteobacteria; order Burkholderiales; family Burkholderiaceae; genus Paraburkholderia; species Paraburkholderia sp. J69-1. Next base: position 5,017 of record NZ_CAJMZG010000034.1, read on the forward strand.
GTTTCTCTCCGTATTGCCTGACGCCCGCCCGGCCGCACGGTCCTGGGCGGCGGGGGCGCTTGATGCGTGCTGTTCTGTGCGTGTTGTTATTAACGACCGCTTGCGCCGGTTTCGTTAGCGCTTCGCGCGCCGTTCGTCCTGCATGGCGATCGCCGTCTCGATCTGGCGCAGATAGGCGCGCTCTTCCAGCAGTGCATGGCGCGCAGCGGCCGGCGTCGTTTCGACAAAGCGCACGCCGCCGCCCAGCCGCACCTGCGCGAGCTTCCACAGGTCCGCGCGAATCACCGCGCCGATCTTCGGATAACCGCCGGTGGTCTGCGCATCGCTCATCAGCACGATGGGCTGGCCGCTGGGCGGCACCTGGATCGTGCCGGGCAGCACGGCATGCGAGAGCAGGTCCGCGCCGTTCGCGCGCGCGAGCGGCGTGCCTTCGAGCCGATAACCCATGCGGTTGCTATTGGGCGTGACCTGCCACTCGTCGGACCAGAACGTGCGTTGGGCGTCCGCGGTGAAACTGTCGTACTCGGGGCCGCGCAGCACGCGCACGGGCAGCGCCCACAGCACGCCGTCCGCATGGCGGCCGCGCCGGTAGTGCGGTTCATCGACATAGACGAAGCTGCATTGCGACGGCGCCTTCACGCCGAATGCCGGCGCGCCCGGCACGAGCGACGCGCGCTCGCCGCCCGGGGCGAACGAGGCGCCGATGGCGAGCCGGTCGCCGTCCTTGAGCGCGCGGCCCGCGAGGCCGCCGAAGCCGGCCGCCAGATCGGTGCTGCGCGAACCGAGCATCGGCAACACGTCGATCCCGCCCGCCACGCTCACGTAGACGCGCATGCCGCGTTTCGCGCCCGGCAGCACGAGTTCCTCGCCCGCCGCGACCGGCAGGCTCCACCACGACCACACCGGCTTGCCGCCGAGCGTCGCGCCGAAGTCGGTGCCGGTGATGGCCACGCGCGTGGCGCGCGCAAAGCGCAGCACGACCGGGCCGAAGGTGATTTCGAGCCCGGCCGCGTCGGGCCGGTTGCCGACCAGACGGTTGCCGACTTCGAGCGCGAGCGTGTCGAGCGCGCCGCAGGTGGCGACGCCCAGATGGTGATAGCCGGTTCGGCCAGGATCCTGAACCGTGGTGAGCAGGCCGGCGCGCAATACCTCGATCATGCGTGGCGCTCCTCGCTGACGGTGGCATCGACACGCTCGACGACAAAGCGCACGCGGTCGCCCGGCATCAGCAACGTGGGCGGATTGCGGGCGGGATCGAACAGCTTGAGCGCGGTGCGGCCGATCAGTTGCCAGCCGCCGGGCGACTGCGCCGGATAGATGCCGGTCTGCGCGCCGCCGATGCCGACCGAACCGGCCGGCACGACCACGCGCGGTTCGCGGCGGCGCGGTGTGTGCAGGGCGGCGTCGAGTCCGCCGAGATAGGCGAAACCGGGCTGGAAGCCGAGGAAGAACACCGTGTAGACGCCCGCGGCGTGGCGCGCGGCCACATCGGCGGGTGCAAGGCCCGTGTGCTGCGCGACGGCCGCGAGATCGGGGCCCACCGCGCCGCCGTAGTGCACCGGAATGTCCACTTCGCGGCCTGCGGCGGCGGTCGAGTCTGCGGTTGCATCGGCGTCCTGCCAGGCCGCTTCGAGCGCGTGCGTGAGCGCGACGGCGTCGGCCGAGAGCGCGTCGAAGGTGATCGTCAGGTTGTTCATGCCGGGCACGACTTCGCGCACGGCGTCCCAGCCGCGGGCGAGCGCGGCCACGGCCCAGATGCGGCGCTGCACGTCGAGCGTGGCCGGCGGCGGCGCTTCGCAGACGAGCGCTTCGTCGCCGAGCGGATAAATACGGGGAACAGGATTGCGCATGATGATCGGAAACGGCCACGAACGATGGCAGCCGGACAGGCGGATGGGGTCGAGTTACGTTCTCGGCCCATTATCGACAATTTCTACGTAAGCGTTTGCCCCAGGCGCAATGTCTGTGCGCGCAAACGACAGGCGCGGCAAATCATGCCGCGCCGTTACCGCAGGCGGGCAATAGGCCGAACGGCCTATGCCGGTCGCAGACGCCCCGCGAGATGCGCGCCGGCTTCGGTGACCACGGCGTCGAGCGGCAGATCGTGCGCTTCCGGTTCGAGCACGCCATCGTCGATACGGCAGGCTTCATACGCGATGCCCACCGTCAGCGGCGGCTGGCCGCCCGGCCAGGCGGCGAGCGTGCGGTCGTAGTAGCCACCGCCGTAACCGAGCCGATAGCCCGCGCGATCGAAGCCCACGCACGGCACCAGCAGCAGCTCGGGCACGGCGGCGCTGTGCGCGTCCTGCACAGCCGGTTCGGGAATGCCGTGATGGCCCTCGCGCAGCGCCGCGCCCGGTGCCCAGTCGTAGAAATGCAAGGGTGTGTGACGTTCGGGAATGGCGGGCAACGCGGCGCGCCGGGACGGATCGGCGGCGAGCCAGCCAGCGATCCATTCGCGCGCATCGAACTCGCCCGGCAAGGGCCAGTAAAAGCCAATCGAAAGCGGCTCGATATGCGCGATCAATGCATCGAGTCGAGCCGTCAGCGCGGCATTGACAACCTCGTCGGAAAAGGCCGCCAGACGGGCTTCGCGAAGCCGTAAACGCCACGTCTTTTTGGCTTCTGCCAAGGGGTTGCGTGCTATGCTTGGGTTCACCTCGCGCTCCAGAAATAACGATGTCCAAACGCCTTGTCCGAGTATATCGCGTGGTCGGTCTCGCACTGACCGCCGCGGCACTCGTGGCGTGCAGTACGGCCGACGCTGTGCGGCCCGTCGCACTGCCCGTGGGTGCCACTCTCACGTCCGACGACCAGACCTTTATCCAGCTTCGCGAAGCCGCGCGCAACAACGATCCGGCGCGCGCCGCGCAACTCGCTGCGATGATCCCGGATTACCCGGCGCCGTCGTATCTCGAATATTTCCAGCTCAAGCCGCAGTTGTTCGACTCGCAGGGCCATGCACGCGTGGACGCGCCCGACGCGCCGGTGCTGTCGTTCCTGCAGCGCTACGACGGCCAGGCGATCGGCGACCGTCTGCGCAACGACTATCTGCTCGTGCTGGGCGCGCGCCACGACTGGGCGAATTTCGACAAGCAGTACACGCGCTTCGTGCTCAACGACGACACGCAGGTCAAGTGCTATGCGCTGGAGTCGCGCGCGTCGCGTGGCGACAACGTCGCCGACGAAGCGCGCGCGCTGCTGGTCGAGCCGCGCTATTACGGCGACGGCTGCGTCGACCTGATCACCGCGCTGGCGATCAAGAACCAGTTCACGAGCAACGACGTCTGGCAGCAGATCCGTCTTGCTTACGAACAGAACCAGACCACCACGGGCGCAAAGCTGCTCGACGCGCTCGCGCAGCGGCCGGACCCCACGGCGTTCAGCCAGGCGGTCAGCACGCCGCCGCTCACGCTCGCGCGCGGTGTCGGCGCGGACGATCAATCGCATCAGCTGGCGCTGCTCGCCGTCACGGTGATGGCGCGCAACGATCCGGCCACGACCGCGTCCACCTTCGCGGCGGTCGCGCCTTCGCTTACCTCGCCGGAGCGCGGCATCGGCTGGGGCACGATCGGCTATCAGGCGGTGCAGAAGCGTCTGCCGGGCTCGCTCGACTGGTATCGTCTGTCGGCTAACGCGCCGCTGTCGAATCCCGCTTACGAATGGCGCACGCGCGCCGCGCTGCTCGGCGGCGACTGGACCATGGTGCGCTGGTCGATCGAGCAGATGCCGGCGGCGCTGCGCGCGCAGCCGTCGTGGGTCTACTGGCACGCCCGCGCGCTCAAGCAGGCGGGCGAAAACGCTCAGGCCAACCAGGAATTCGCGTCGATCTCGCAGGGTTATAACTTCTACGGCCAGCTGGCCACCGAAGAACTCGGCCAGAAGATTTCGATTCCGCCGAAAACCACCGTCAGCGACGCCGACATCACGCAGGCCGCGCAAACGCCGGGCTTTGCACTCGCGCAGCGTTTCTACGCGCTCAATCTGCGTCTGGAAGGCAACCGCGAATGGAACTGGCCACTGCGCGGCATGAGCGACCGTCAGTTGCTGGCCGCCGCCGAATACGCGAAGCGCATCCAGTTGCTCGACCGCACCGTCAATACGGCCGATAAAACCGTCAGCGAGCATGACTTCTCGCTGCGCTATCTCGCGCCGTTCCGCGACGTGGTGGAGCGCGACGCGCAGACCAACGGTCTGGATGTCGAATGGGCCTATGGTCTGATCCGTCAGGAATCGCGTTTTATTCTCAACGCGAAGTCGGGCGTGGGCGCGAGCGGCCTGATGCAGATCATGCCGGCCACGGCGCAGATGGTGGCGAAGAAGATTGGCCTCGGCCCGCTCTCGCGCGACCAGCTCAACGATCTGGACACCAACATCCTGCTGGGAACGAACTATTTGTCGATGATCTACAATCAGTTCGATGGTTCGGCCGTGCTCGCCACGGCAGGCTACAACGCCGGGCCGGGACGCCCGCGCGCGTGGCGCGCCACCCTGCAGCGCGGTGTCGAGGGCGCCATCTTCGCGGAAACCATTCCGTTCCAGGAAACCCGCGATTACGTGAAAAACGTGTTGTCGAACACGGTCTACTACGCGGCACTGTTCGAAGGCCGTCCGCAGTCGCTCAAGGCGCGTCTCGGCTATATCACGCCATAAGCCGATTTGCGCCGCGCGGCGCGCTCCGTGAAGTTCGCGGGGCGCTCCGCCGGAGCCGACGGACCTCCGGGCGCGACACCGCGCACGCTACGAGGAGGTCGGAGATGCGACATCAAGCCATCGCGGTCATCGGCGGTTCGGGATTCATCGGCAGCCACCTCGTCAATGCGCTCGTCGAGGCCGGCAAGGATGTCCGCGTCGCCGCCCGGCGGCGCGCCTCGGCCAGCCACCTCACGCTGCTTCCCATCGATGTGATCGAAACCGACGTGACCGATCCGGTCGCGCTCGCCAGCTTTCTCGAAGGCACCGACGCCGTCATCAACCTGATCGGCACGCTGCACGGCGGCCACGGCAATCCGTACGGCGCGGGCTCCGCCAGACTGCACGTCGAACTGCCCACGAAAATCGTTGCCGCCTGCGAGAGCAAGAACGTGCATCGGCTCATTCATCTGAGTGCGATTGGCGCCGATCCGCGCGGGCCGAGCATGTATCTGCGCTCGAAAGGCGATGGCGAAAAGGCCGTGCATGCGGCCACGGCAGTGGCCACCACGATCCTGCGGCCTTCGGTGGTGTTCGGCCCGGAAGACAATTTTCTGAACCGCTTCGCCGTGCTGCAAAAGCTCTTTCCGATGATCCCGCTGGGCATGCCGGATGCGAAGTTTCAGCCCGTGTACGTGGGCGACGTGTCAAAAGCGATCGTCAATGTGCTCGATCTCGACGCCGCGAGCGGGCACACTTACGAACTCGGCGGCCCGACGGTCTATACGCTGGAGCAGCTGGTGCAGTATTGCGGCGAAGTCGTCGGCAAGCACGCGCGCATCGTGCGCCTGCCCAATGCGTTTGCGCGGCTGCAGGCGCTCTCGTTCGAAATGGCGCCCGGCGAGCCGGTGCTCACGCGCGACAATCTCGATTCGATGAAAGTCGATAGCGTGCTGAGCGGGCCGCTCGCGCCCGAACTGGGGATCGATCCGGCGAGCATCGAGACGATCGCGCCGCTCTATCTCGCCGACGCCTCGCTGCGCTCGCGCCTGAATATCTTCCGGGCGAGCGCGGGCCGCTAGACTGATACCGGTTTTTATCGGTTCGCGCGACGGGCCACGCGGGCCGGCGCGCGCCCGCATTCGCTTACGCAGTCCCTGACGCTTTCCCTCAACCTCTCATCATCAAACGCTCAACATGAAGCTCGTCATTGGAGACAAGAACTATTCGTCGTGGTCGATGCGCCCCTGGCTGCTGTTGACGCACTTCGGCATTCCGTTCGAAGAAGTGCTGATCGAGCTCGATCAGCCCGGCACGAAGGCCGCGATCCTGTCGTTTTCGGCGTCGGGCAAGGTGCCGTGTCTTGTCAGCGAAGATGGCGCGGCCGTGTGGGATTCGCTCGCTATCGCCGAAACCCTCGCCGAGCGTTTTCCGCAGCACGCCATGTGGCCGCGCGACGCGAACGCCCGCGCACAGGCTCGCAGCGTGAGCGCCGAAATGCACTCGGGCTTTGGCGAGCTGCGCACCTCGATGCCGATGGCGATCCGCACCTCGAAGCCGGGCGCGGGCGCCACGCCCGGCGCGCTGGCCGATATCGCGCGCATCGACGCGCTCTGGAATGCGTGTCTCGATGCGAGCGGCGGTCCGTTCCTGTTCGGTGAATTCACGATCGCCGATGCGATGTTCGCGCCGGTGGTGATGCGCTTCAACAGCTATGCGCCGCCGCTGTCGGCCAAGGCCGCCGCGTACGCCGCGCGCGTGACGGCGCAGCCCGCCGTGGCGGCGTGGATCGAGGCTGCGCATCGCGAAACGCATCGCATCGGGCACGACGAACTCGACGCATCGGGCGACGGCGCAGCATGAAGATCTACGTCGTAGGCGGCGCGATCCGCGATGACATGCTCGGCCTGCCAGTGCGCGACCGCGACTATGTGGTCGTGGGCGCGACGCCCGAGCAGATGGCCGCGCAAGGTTATCGGCCGGTCGGCAAGGATTTTCCGGTGTTTCTGCATCCGCAGACCCAGGAGGAGTACGCGCTCGCGCGCACCGAGCGCAAAACCGCCGCCGGTTATCACGGCTTCCAGTTTTTCTACGCGCCCGATGTGACGCTGGAAGAAGATCTCGCGCGCCGCGACCTCACCATCAACGCGATGGCGCGCGAAGTGCAGCCCGGCGGCGTGCTGACCGGGCCGGTCGTCGATCCGTTCGGCGGCGCCAACGACCTTGGCGCACGCGTGTTCCGTCACGTGAGCGATGCGTTTCTCGAAGATCCGGTGCGGATTCTGCGTGTGGCGCGCTTCGCCGCGCGTTTCGCCGATTTCACCGTCGCGCCCGAAACCCTGGCGCTGATGCGCGCGATGGTGGAGTCGGGCGAAGTCGATGCGCTCGTGCCCGAACGCGTCTGGCAGGAAGTCTCGCGCGGGCTGATGGAAGCGAAGCCTTCGCGCATGTTCGAGGTGTTGCGCGAATGCGGCGCGCTCGCGCGCGTGATGCCCGAAGTCGACAGCCTGTTCGGCGTGCCGCAGCGCGCGGACTATCACCCGGAAGTCGATACCGGCATCCACGTGATGATGGTGATCGACCATGCGGCCGCGCAGGGTTACACCTTGCCGGTGCGCTTCGCCGCGCTCACGCACGATCTGGGCAAGGCCACCACGCCTGAGGACGTGCTGCCGCGTCACATCGGCCATGAAGGGCGTAGCGTCGATCTGCTGTTGCCGCTTTGCGATCGCCTGCGCGTGCCCAACGAATGCCGCGATCTGGCGGTGCTGGTCGCGCGCGAGCATGGCAACGTGCATCGCGTGATGGACATGGGCGCGGCCGCGCTCGTGCGCATGCTCGAACGCAGCGACGCGCTGCGCAAGCCCGCGCGTTTCGCCGAAGCCTTGCAGGCGTGCGAAGCCGATCTGCGCGGACGTCTGAATTGGGAGAACGCACCTTATCCGCAGGCCGAACGCCTGCGTGTGGCGCTGATTGCGGCGCGCGCGGTCGATGCGGGCGCCATCGCGCGTTCAGTGACCGAAGCCAGCGCCGATAAAAACGTCGCCGAAAAGATCAAGGAAGCCGTGCATCGCGCGCGGGTGGAATCGGTCGAGGCAGCGTTGGTCGACGCGAACTGAAACCACCGCTTCGGATAGAGAAACGGCGCATGCGTGCAGACGCATGCGCCGTTTTTTATGCGCGGTCCTCGCGAATCAGAGCACGCGCACCAGAAAAGACAGCGCCATCGACAACACCAGCGTCGACATGAAGGGCAGCGGATATTCGCGGCCAAAGAGGCGCAGCGTGACGTCGCCGGGCAGACGGCCGATGCCGAGCTTGCGCAACCACGGCTGCGCGCCCGAGAGGATCGCAACGGCGATGAAGGTGGTCAAAAACCAGCGGATCATGGTCGCGCGTCCCGTTTGTGGTTCCGTTTGTGCGGCTTAGAGCGTGTGGCTGCGGTCACCGCGCGCAAACGCGGCGATGGTCGAATCGATGCCGCGCGAGAACGCGATCACCTTGAACAGTTCGCCCATTTCGGCTTCGGAAACCAGTTTCTGCACGGCGGTCGCAGCGGGAATGAAGCGCGCGACGTCGCTCGGATCGATTTCGCTGAGGACTTCGGTGATGCCGGCGTTCATCAGAAAGCGCGCCTGCGAGGTGTAGCCAAGCAGATCCGCGCCGGTTTCCACGCCCGCCTGCGCGATGCCGCTGAATTCGACGTGCGCGGTGATGTCCTGCAAACCGGGATAGAGAAACGGGTCGCCGTGCGCGCGATGGCGATAGTGGCACATCAGGGTGCCCTGCACGCGCTGCGCGTGATAGTACTCGGCTTCAGGGAACCCGTAGTCGATGAAAAACGCCGCGCCGCGCGTGAGCATGGTGCAGACCGTACGCGTGAAAGCGAGGGCGGCTTCGTGCGTTTCGGTCAGGTAATCGTCGCTGCCTTCCACCGCCGAAAGCGCGCTGCCCGGCACGCTCTGCGCCCAGTCGGCGTCGCGGCCGCTCATGGCGGGGCGGTCGGAAAATACGAAGGCGCTGCCGTCATCGCTGTTGCCGCTGTTGTCGATCGCCACGCCGCGCTCGTGCCAGACGGCGTCCTTGCGCGCGAACAGGCGCACCGGCATGGCATCGAGCACCTCGTTGCCGATCACCACGCCTTCGAAACTCGCAGGCAGCGCGTCGAGCCATTGCACGCGATCGAGCAGATGCGGCGCGCGCTGCGCGATGGTGTCGCGCTGGCGTTCGCGCAATTCGCCCGAAAGATCGACGATGGCGTAGGAATCGAAGCGCACGCCCAACGCTTCGAGCGCGAGCATCACGCCCGCCGCGAGCCGTCCGGTGCCCGCGCCGAATTCCATCAGCGCGTGCGTGCCGCTGGCCGCGAGCGCTTCGCCCACCGCGCGCGCAAGCGTGGCGGCGAATAGCGGCGACATCTCCGGCGCGGTCACGAAGTCGCTGCCGTCGTCGGCGAGCAGGCCGAATTTGCGCGAGCCGCCGCTGTAATAGCCGAGGCCCGGCGCGTAGAGCGTGCGCTCCATGTAGCGGTCGAAGGGCAGCCAGCCGCCGGCCGCGGCGATCTCCGCGCGCAGGGTTGCGGCGAGCGCCTCGGACTGCGCGAGCGCGATCGGCTCGGGAACAGGTAAACTAGCGGGTTCGTGAGCTTTCGGATTCATCCCGGCATTGTAAATGAGCGCATCTTCCGGCATCGGCGCACCTGATCGAGACTTCGCGCTCGCGAGTTCGGGTGATGGCAAATCAGCATCCGACCCCGCACGCGTCGTGCTGGTCACGGGCGGCGCGCGCCGCATCGGCCGTGCGTTGTCGGTGGGTTTTGCGGCGCGAGGCTGGGACGTGGCCGTGCATTACGGCGAATCGGCCGATGAAGCCGAGGAAGTCGTCGCCGAAATCCGCGCGATGGGCCGCCGGGCGATCGCCCTGCATGCCGATCTGGCCAACGAAGCGCAGGTTGCGCGGCTCGTGCCGGATTGCACGGCGGCGCTGGGTTTGCCGCGCTGCGTGCTCAACAACGCGTCGCGCTTCGAGGAAGACACGGCGCGCGATGTGGGCTACGCGCGGCTTGCGCATCTGATGGCAATCAACGTCGGCGCGCCGCTCGTACTCGCGCGCACGCTCTGGGCCGCCACGCCCGCGGCCGCCGAGGAAGACGAAACGCTGCGCACCTGCGTCATCAACGTGCTGGACCAGAAGCTGTACAACATGAACCCGGATTACCTGTCCTACACGCTGACCAAGGCCGCGTTGCAGAACGCGACGGTCGCACTGGCCCAGGCGCTCGCGCCGAAGCTGCGCGTGGTGGGACTCGCGCCCGGTCTGACGCTGCAATCGGGCGACCAGACGCCGGACGGCTTTGCCGCCGCGCATAAGGTGACGCCGCTCAAGCGGGCGTCGCGGCCGAACGATCTGGTCGAAGCCGCGCTGTATCTCGCGCAGGCGGCGGGCGTGACGGGCACGACGCTGGTGGTCGATGGCGGCCAGCATCTGGTGCCGCTGCCGCGCGATGTGATGTTTTTGACCGGTGGTGCGGATCAGGCGCTCGACCACTGAGCGGCCGGACAGAACCGGAACCACTTTACGCCGATCGTGTGAGTTCGCCACGAAACGCAACTAAATGCAGTTACCGCTGCCCCTACCCAAGCGCACGCTCCGCGTGCGGCTGGGCCGGCAGGGGCGGGGCGGCCGGCCAGACCGGTCCAACGGATCACCGCGCAGGCCGGTTTCGATGACATTCAGCGAAACCGGCGGCGCCGGAACGATTGCGCCGGCCCGAACCCATGCACGGGTGCGCCACCTCGCCGCCCATGCGCTTTTGCAAGATCAACCGTATGACCCGCCGGGCGCCCGCGCCCGCGAGACGTGCTGAACCCCGCACGCTTTTATCGACTGGAACGAACATGTCCGCCGTACTCCTGCATCCCCGGCTCGCCGACTGCCGCCGGCTTTTCCTGCGCAACTACGAAGTGCACATCAACATCGGCGTGCATGACTTCGAAAAACGCGGCGAACAGCGCGTCGTCATCAACGTCGATCTGTATGTGCCGCTCGCCTCGACCACGCCGCGCGAAGACAAACTGCGCGAAGTCGTCGATTACGACTACATGCGCGCGACCGTCGCCGCACGTATCGGCCAGGGCCATATCCATCTGCAGGAAACGCTGGTCGACGAACTCGCCAACGCGCTGCTGCAGCACGAACAGGTGCGCGCGGTGCGCGTGTCGACGGAAAAGCCCGATGTCTATCCGGACTGCGACGCCGTGGGTGTCGAAGTCTTTCGCATCAAGGAGGACTGAGCCATGAACGCACCGGAAACGCTGGACGTCGGCCAGAACGAGGCGCAAGCGCCCGAAGAAGGCGGCCGCGTCGCGCTGACGAAGCGCGAGCAGAAGGAAGCCTACGAGAACAACAAGCTGTACAAGCGCATCGTGCGCCAGGTCGGCCAGGCGATCGGCGACTACAACATGATCGAGGACGGCGACAAGGTGATGGTCTGCCTGTCGGGCGGCAAGGACAGCTACGCGATGCTCGACGTGCTGATGCGCCTGCGCGAGCGCGCGCCGATCGACTTCTCGATCGTCGCCGTCAATCTCGACCAGAAGCAGCCGGGCTTCCCGGAGCACATTCTGCCCGCGTATCTCGACAAGATCGGCGTGCCGTATCACATCGAGAATCAGGACACCTACAGCATCGTCAAGCGCCTCGTGCCCGAGGGCAAGACCACGTGTTCGCTGTGCTCGCGTCTGCGCCGCGGCATTCTGTACCGCGTGGCGGGCGAGCTGGGCGCGACCAAGATCGCGCTCGGCCACCATCGCGACGACATCCTGCAGACGCTGCTGCTGAACATGTTCTACGGCGGCAAGCTCAAGGGCATGCCGCCCAAGCTGCAGTCGGACGACGGCAAGAACATCGTGATCCGCCCGCTCGCCTACGTGAAGGAAACCGATCTGGAAAAGTACGCCGAACTGCGCGAATTCCCGATCATTCCGTGCAATCTCTGCGGCAGCCAGCCCAACCTCAAGCGCGCGGAAATGAAGGCGCTGATCCGCGAATGGGACAAGCGTTTCCCGGGCCGCATCGAGAACATGTTCAATGCGCTCGGCAAGGTGGTGCCTTCGCATCTGATGGACGCGTCGCTGTTCGACTTCAAGGGTCTGCGCACGACCGGCGAAGCCGATCCGAACGGCGATATCGCCTTCGACGAAGATCCGTGCTCGACCGAAACGGCCCCGCCGGCCGAAGGCGCGACGATCCAGTTCCGTCCGTTCGACGAGCTGTGACCGGCTGAAGCGCCAAAAAGCGAATCGGACCCCAGGCGGTCAGGATGCGAGGGCATCCTGACCGCTTTTTTACGTCTGCTTTCAAGCCGCTGCGAGGCGTGCAAGGAAGTGTGTAAAAGAGTGTTCTATTCGGCCGACAGAGCCTGCTGGCGGGGCGTTTAAGGCATAGGCCCCATGCTAGAATCGATTGCTTCATTCCCTCTCAAGTCACCGATGCAATGAACATCGTGATCCTCGCGGCAGGCATGGGCAAACGCATGCACTCCGCGCTGCCGAAAGTGCTTCACCCCCTCGCGGGCCAGCCGCTTCTCTCGCACGTCATCCACACCGCACGTTCTCTCGCGCCTACGCGGCTCGTGGTCGTGATCGGCCATGGCGGCGACGCCGTGCGTGCGGCCGTCGGCGCGCCCGACGTCCAGTTCGCCATGCAGGAGCAGCAGCTCGGCACCGGCCATGCGCTGGCGCAGGCGCTGCCGCTGCTCGACCCGTCCGTACCCACGCTGGTGCTGTACGGCGATGTGCCGCTCACGCGCGCCTCCACGCTCAAACGTCTGACCGACGCGGCCGGCGCGAACGCCTACGGCATCCTCACGGTGACGCTCGACAACCCCACCGGTTACGGGCGCATCGTGCGCGGCGCAACCGGCTCGGTCGTGCGCATCGTCGAGCAGAAAGACGCAAGCGACGACGAACGCCTGATCGACGAGATCAACACCGGCATCATCGTTACGCCGACCGCGCCGCTGGAAGGCTGGCTCAACGCGCTCGGCAACGACAACGCGCAAGGCGAGTACTACCTCACCGATGTGGTCGAATCGGCCATCGCTTCGGGGCACGCCGTCGTCACGGCGCAGCCCGACGAAGAATGGGAAACGCTCGGCGTGAACAGCAAGCAGCAGCTCGCGGAACTGGAGCGCGTGTATCAGCGCAACGCCGCCGATTCGCTGCTCGTCGCGGGCGTGACGCTCGCCGATCCGGCGCGTTTCGATCTGCGCGGCTCGATCAGCTGCGGGCGCGACGTGTTCATCGACGTGAACTGCGTGTTCGAAGGCAGCGTGACGCTGGCCGACAACGTGCGCATCGGCCCGAACTGCGTGATCCGCGATGCGGTGATCGGCGCGGGCACGCGTGTGGACGCCTACACGCATATCGAAGGCGCGGAGGTGGGCGAGAACACCGTGCTCGGTCCGTACGCGCGTCTGCGCCCGGGCGCGCAGCTCGCGAACGACGTGCACATCGGCAATTTCGTCGAGGTGAAGAACGCCAACATCGGCGTGGGCTCGAAGGCGAATCATCTGAGTTACGTGGGCGATGCCGATGTAGGCGCGGGCGTGAATATCGGCGCGGGCACCATCACCTGCAACTACGACGGCGCGAACAAGCATCGCACCGTGATCGAGGATCAGGTGTTCGTCGGCTCGGACACGCAGCTCGTCGCGCCGGTGCGCGTAGGCCGCGGCGTGACGATCGCGGCGGGCACGACGGTGTGGAAGGACGTGCCGGAAGGCACGCTCGTCCTCAACGAAAAGACCCAGATCGAAAAAACCGGCTACGTTCGGCCGGTGAAAAAGAAAAGCTGAACGGCAGGACATTTCGGGCGGCATGTGCGCAGTCGTTGCGCGCCGCCCCGCCTCTCATTGCAAAGGATCGAACTCCATGTGCGGCATCGTCGGCGCAGTAGCGCAACGTAATATCGTCCCCGTTCTTATCGAAGGACTGCGGCGACTCGAATACCGCGGCTACGACTCGTGCGGCGTGGCCACCGTCACGGCGCAAGGTCCGCAGCGCGTGCGCAGCGTCTCGCGCGTGGCCGAACTCGACGAACAGGTGCGCGAAGCCCATTTCGAAGGCGTGACCGGTATCGCGCATACGCGCTGGGCCACCCACGGCGCGCCGACCGTCAACAACGCGCACCCGATCTTCTCGCGCGACGCGATGGCGATCGTGCACAACGGCATCATCGAAAACTACGAATCGCTGCGCGAAACGCTGCGCGCGCAGGGCTACGAGTTCGTCTCGCAGACCGACACCGAAGTCATCGCGCACCTGATCCATAGCTGCTACAAGGGCGATCTGTTCGCCGCCGTGCGCGAAGCCGTGCAGCAACTGGCGGGCGCGTATGCGATCGGCGTGGTGCACAAGGATCAGCCGCATGTGGTGGTAGGCGCGCGCGCGGGTTCGCCGCTCGTGGTCGGTTATGGCGAAGGCGAGAACTTCATCGCGTCGGATGCGCTGGCGATCGCGGGCAGCGCGAGCCGCATCAGCTATCTGGAAGAAGGCGACGTCTGCGAGATTTCGCTCGAAGGCGTGCGTATCGCCGACCGCGCGGGCAACATCGTGACGCGTGAAGCGCGCGACGTGCAGGCCTACGGCGGCGCGGTCGATCTCGGCCCGTATCGCCATTACATGCAGAAGGAAATCTTCGAGCAGCCGCGCGCAATCGCCGACACGATTCCCGCCGCCGACGAAGCCTTCGACCCCGTGCTGTTCGGTGACAACGCCGCCGGCGTGTTCAAGGACATCGACAGCATCCTGATCCTCGCGTGCGGCACGAGCTACTACGCCGGCCTCACGGCGAAGTACTGGCTCGAATCGGTCGCGAAGATCCGTACCGATGTCGAAATCGCCAGCGAATACCGTTACCGCGAATCGGTGCCGAACCCGCGTTCGCTGGTCGTGACGATCTCGCAATCGGGCGAAACGGCGGACACGCTCGCCGCGCTCAAGCACGCGCAATCGCTCGGCATGCAGCACACGCTGGCCGTGTGCAACGTGGCGACCAGCGCGATGGTGCGTCTGACCGAATTCAAGTTCCTCACGCACGCGGGCCGCGAAATCGGCGTGGCGTCGACCAAGGCGTTCACGACGCAGCTCGTCGGCCTGTTCATTCTGGCCGTGACGCTGGGCAAGCTGCGCGGTCATGTGAACGCGCAGCAGGAAGCCGCTTACCTGAAGCTGCTGCGCCACCTGCCGGCGGCGCTCAATGGCGTGCTGGCGCTGGAGCCGCAGATCATCGCGTGGTCGGAAGAGTTCGCGCGCAAGGAAAACGCGCTGTTCCTCGGCCGTGGGCTGCATTACCCGATCGCGCTCGAAGGCGCGCTCAAGCTCAAGGAAATCTCCTACATCCACGCGGAAGCCTATCCGGCGGGCGAACTGAAGCACGGCCCGCTCGCGCTGGTGACGGAAGCCATGCCGGTGGTGACGGTCGCGCCGAACGACGCGCTGCTCGAAAAGCTCAAGTCGAACGTGCAGGAAGTGCGCGCGCGCGGCGGCCAGCTGTACGTGTTCGCCGACGCCGATACGCACATCACTAGCGAAGAGGGCATTCACGTGATCCGCATGCCGGAGCACTACGGTCTGCTCTCGCCGATCCTGCACGTGGTACCGCTGCAGTTGCTCGCGTATCACACGGCCTGCGCGCGTGGCACGGACGTGGACAAGCCGCGTAACCTGGCGAAATCAGTGACGGTCGAATAAGGCTGCTTGAGCCTGATTGAGGCTGATTAAGACTGTTTGCCGGTTGTGCAGAAAGACGAAGCGTCGGATGAAAATCCGGCGCTTTTTCTTTTGCGCGCACGTTTATATCGCCGCGCAATGCATTGTGCATACAAGATTTTCAGATACGCGCAATTGATGCAGACTTGCGCCAGTTTGTTTTCGTCTGACAGTAACGGCGGCCAGCTAGCAACCAAGGCAGCGGCATCAGGCGAACGAATTCTGGAGCGACGTCTTATGTATCGATGGGGATGGCTTGCAGCGCTGCTGGTTTGCGCAGGCGTGCACGCGGCGGATGTGGCGGACGCGTCGAGCATCAACGAAAACGCAACTAACACCAGTAGCACCGAGGTCACCTCGCAGGACGCCATGGCAAGCGCCAACGTCTGCAACCACGCCGATCTGGGCGCCGATCCCAGACCCGCAGTAGACGCGAGCGCGCTCCAGCATCCGCAAGACCGCGTCACCGACCTGACCGGCGCGCTCTCCGACGTCTGCAAAGCCGATCTCATCGCGCGCCTCGCCAGGCTCGAACAGCGCACTGGCGTGCAGCTCGCCGTGCTGCTCGTGCCCAGCACCGACAACGACACGATCGAGCAATACGCCACCAAAATCTTCGAGCAATGGCGGCTCGGCCAGCAGATCATCGACAACGGCATGCTGCTGCTGGTCTCGCTGAACGACCGGCACGTGCGCATCGAAGTGGGTTACGGGCTGGAAGGCACGATCACCGATCTGACGGCCAGCCGCATCATCCGTCAGCGCATCGTGCCGGAGTTCAGGATGTGGAATTACGAAGCCGGCGTCAGCGCCGCGGTGGACGATCTGGCGCTGCGCCTGGGCGACACCAGCGCCAGACCGCCGGCGTTGCCGCTCGTCGAGCATCTCGGCGTCACGCTGTTCTGGACCGCGTTTATCCTCGCCAACATGGCGTTCGGCACCATCGCGGCCTGGCGCAAGATTCACCTCGGCGTGGCGCTGGGCAGCGCCTACGCGGCGGCGGCGATCGTCGGACTGGGCTGTCTTGCCACCGGCCAGTTCGAACTCGAGCATGGCATCAAGGCGCTGCAAGGCATGCTGATGTTCCCGGCGATCGCCAGTTGGCCACTCTTCGCGATCGGCTGCGGCCTGTACAACTCGAAGTCCATCCGCAAGTACATGGTGCTTGGGTGCGCGTTGCTGATCGTCTCCGTCGTGACGGGCTGCGTGATGGGCTACGCGTTCAGCGATGTGCTGATGCTGATGTCGCTCCTCTGGACCGCACTCGCGCTGGTCGCCGCCTGGATCGAGCAGGCTATCCGCAGCGCGCGCGGCACCGGCGGCACCCGGTCTTCGTCTGATTCCACTTACATTCCCACGTCCAGTTCCTCTTCGTCGGATTCGGGTTCGGGCTGGTTTTCCAGTTCGAGCTCCGATTCGGGCGGATCGTCCGATTCCGGCTGGTCCGGCGGCGATGGCGGCGACAGTGGCGGTGGCGGCGCGTCCGATAGCTGGTGACGCCGCGTATTTTTCAACTCAACGAACAGGAATGCACACCATGAAGTGGCTTCGCATCGTGCTGGCTTGTCTGATTTTTGCGCCGCTGACGGGCTGCGGCTACAACGCGATCCAGTCATCCGACGAGGACGTGAACGCCGCCTGGTCCGAGGTGCTGAACCAGTATCAGCGCCGCGCCGATCTCGTGCCGAATCTCGCGGCGGCCGTGAAGGGCTACGCCGCGCATGAAGCGAGTGTGCTCACGCAGGTGACCGAGGCGCGCGCACGCGTCGGCAGCGTGCAGATGACGCCGGAGATGGCGAAGGACCCGAACGCGCTGGCGGCATTCGATGCGCGTCAAGGCGAGCTCACGAGCGCGCTGAGCCGTTTGATGGTGGTATCCGAGAGCTATCCGCAACTGAAGGCCGACGGCGTCTTCAGGGACCTCCAGGTGCAGCTGGAGGGCACCGAGAACCGTATCGCGGTCGCGCGGGGCCGCTATATCCGCACGGTGCAGCAGTACAACGTGCAGATCCGGCAGTTTCCCGGCGTGCTGGTGGCGAAGGCGTTCGGCTATCAGCCGCGGCCGAATTTCAGCGTGACGGACGAAGCGGCGATCTCGAAGGCGCCGACGCTGGACTTCACGCCGCAGAAAGCGGGCACGGCTGCGCAGTAGGCAGAAGCGGCGAGCGCTTATTGCTCGTCATCGTCGTCGTGATGATGCTTGTACCAGCCGCGATGATGGCCGTGATCGTGCCAGCGACGGTCGTCATCGCCTTCGTCGCGGTAGCCGTAGGCATAACCGTAGGCGGGCGCCACGTAGGTCACCGGCGCTTCCTGATAGACCACCGGCGGCGGCGCGGCGTAGACAGGTGCGGGCACGCCCAGCATGACGCTGACGTCGGTATGCGCCGACGCTTCGCCGGCCGCGAGCGCACAGGCAAGCGCCGCCATCGACAGCGCCGACACCCGCAGGGCGCGCTTGAATGTGATTTCCGTGATTCCCATGATGATCCCCTCTGATTGCTTTGATGGCCGGCATCGTAGGCAATGGAATCGTTCAAGGGTGATACGGTCTGCATACGGCTGTAACCGGGTGTAAGCCGCCCAGCGTGCCTCGCGCCCCTGCCGCACGCCGAAGCGCAGCGTCATAATGGCGTCGGTCGAATCGACTCATGACAGCATCCCACCGCTATTCAGGCGCACATTATGCAACTAACCGAACAACAGCGAACCGTCTCCGCGAAGCTGCCACGCCTTTACGTGTTTTCCGGCGCCGGATTGTCTGCAGAAAGCGGCATTTCGACGTTTCGGACCGGCGACGGCATCTGGACGCACACGAGCATCGACGAAGTCTGCAACTACCACACGTGGCGTCGTAACCGGCCTGCGGTGTTCCGCTTCTATAACCAGCGCATCGCCGAATGCGCGGGCGCAACGCCGAACGACGCGCACCGCCTGCTGGCCCGGTGGCAGGACACCTGGGGCACGGAACGTGTGCACCTGATCACGCAAAACATCGACGGTCTGCTGGAAGAAGCGGGCGCGCGCCAGGTCACGCATCTGCACGGCGACATGATTTCGTTGCTCTGCACCGATTGCGACTACCGCTTTCCGACCAGCAACGCCGGCATGGACGCCAACGCCGCATGCCCGTCGTGCGGCGTGGTGGAAAGCGTCAAGCCTGGCGTGGTGTTCTTCAACGAAGCCGCGCCCGAATACGAAACGCTCTGGCGTATCCAGCAGGCCATGAGCGACGACGACATTTTCATCGCCATCGGCACGTCGTTCGAGGTGATTCCGCCCGAGCGTCTGCTGCCGCCGTCGCGTTATGGCCGCCACGCGCGCAACGTGCTTGTGGACCCGGCGCCGAGCCGCACGGAATGCTTCGGCGTCATCGAGCCGGAACCGGCGACGGTCGGCCTGCGCAAGCTCGAGCCCGAGATCGAGCGGATGATGGCAGGCGGCTGAGCAAGCCGCGCCGGAACCGCTGAACTAGCCTTGCAGGCGTGCTGGCGCACTAGCCGCACGCCTTTTTTACGTCTTACGTCTTGAGCAGATGAATATTTCCAGACAGATCGTCGGTTATCTGAAGTCGCGCGAGCTTGTGCTTGCGAGCATCGAAACCTGTACCGCCGGGACGCTGGGCGCGGCGCTCGCGGATTTGCCGGGCGCGTCCGCGTGTCTCGATATCGGCATCGTCGCGCATACGGAGCGCGCACTGGCACAGTGGCCGGGCTTCTCGACGGAGTTCGATACAGCCGATGAGGCGTGCGGCAGGAAGCTGGCCGAGGCTTTGCTTGCGCAGCGCGAAGCGCGCGCGAATGTGGCGCTGGTCAGTCTCGGGTGGTTCACGGCGGAAGAGGGGAGTTGCGAACCCATCGCGCACGTGTTCGCATGGGCGTGCCGGAATCGCGATGCCGTGGTGAGTGCGAGCGAGACCGTGCTTTTTTCGGGAAGGCGCGGGGAGGTCAGGCGTTCGATCGCACGACGCGCGTTGCTTGGCCTGCCACGTTTCGTCGATTCTGTTCTCGCGCGTTAGCGCGCTGGATCTGCGCGAAGCAGCACGGCGCGTGAGTTATCCATTTGGGTTTACAAGTATTTATATGTAAACGTAATAGTAGTTAACAAGCCCTGGGGCAATCTGTGGATAACAGGGTATTTCTCAATGACATCAATCCACTGCGCGCCGGACAGCCATGCGGACAATTGCTGTATCCAGATTGGGCTTCGAGGATAACTTTTGCCTCGGCCGTCGCAGGGCAGGAGTTATCAAGAACTGATCCACAGTTCGTCCGTGCGGTATTCCCCAGCTTATTCAGAGGTTGGCGTGGATAAGTCCCTCACTACGCTGCACGTATCCACGGTGCTCAAACGCCGGGCAAAAAAAATGGCGTCGCCCGCAGGCGACGCCATTTCATTTCGTGTGTGTGCGATCAGCGGCGGAAAATCGCCCCACTGCGTTTTGCTGGTCTCACGCCGATTCAACCGGTTGTTTCGCATCCACCGTGCGGTCTTCGTTACGGCCGAACGAAGCCGGCAGCAACTGACAAGCCAGTAGCCCCGCGAGCATCAGCGCGCGGCCCACGAGCGCGCGTGTCGATAGCGTTTCGCCCAGCGCGGCCCAGCCTGCGATGGCCGCGAACACGCCTTCCATGCTGAAGATCACCGCGGCGTGCGCAGGCGCCGCATCGCGCTGCGCGACCACCTGAATCGTGTAGCCGACGCCCACGGAAAGCGCGCCGCCGTAAAGAATCGCGGGCGCGGCGCGTTGGATATCGGCCAGCCGCAGCGGTTCGAAGCCAATCGCGATCGCGAGGCACGCCACGCCGCAGGCAACAAACTGCACAATCGACAGCGCGAGCGGATCGTGGCGCGGCGCGTAGTGACCCACAAGCATCACCTGGATCGAAATCACGATCGCGCAGCCGAGCTGATACCAGTCGCCGTACATGATCGAAAAGTGCTCGTTGATGCTCAGGAGATAGAGACCGGCGGCAGCCAGCGCGGCGCCGATCCACGTGCCGGGACCGGTGCGATGGCGCAGCAGCACGCCGAGCATCGGCACGATAACGACATAAAGCGAGCTGATGAAGCCCGCATTGGCGATTTTCGTGTAGCGCAGGCCGACTTGCTGCAGCGAAATCGCCACTGAAAGCACGAGGCCGAGCACCACGCCGTCGCGAATCAGCGCGGCGTCGAAGCCGTGCCCAGCCGCAGCGTTCGCTGTGTTTCGCGCGCCGCGCCGCGTGGCGAATACGAACGCCGACACGATGCCCGCGCCCAGCAAAAAGCGCAGGCCGGTGAAAAGGAACGGGCCGATGGCGTCGAGGCTCAGCCGCTGGGCAACGAAAGCCGAGCCCCAGATGATGGCGGCCAGCAGCATCAGCAGATTGGCGCGCAGGTGTTGGCGGGAAGACGATTTCAAGGAAGTCAGACCGGATAGAAACGGCAACGGCAAAAATCGGGGTAATGCAGGATTGCGCGGCAGGTTTGCGTGATCGTCGTGCGATTCGCGCGAAATCGGGTGAAATCGAGCGAATCCGGGGCAAAAATGCGGGATCTGCGGGGCGAACAACCGTGCGGATTCCCGATCGTATCCGAATTGAAAGCCGGTTGTCTCCCGGAAAATACACCAGTCCGATTGCGGATGACAAAGCGCCTACGCTGCGTGATACTGCTTCGCGCGAAACGGCTGCCCAGATCGGCCAGCGGACCTTTTCGCGACTTCTCGCTTATTCAATTCACAACGTGCCGGTCATATTTGTCAGGTTTGGGGAACAACAGATGAACAAGATTCTCGCCTCGCTTATCGCAGCATCCGTCGCACTGATTTCGGTTCAGGCCATGGCTCAGGACGCATCGGGCGCAGCCGCGACCGCTCCGGCAGCCAGCGCACCGGCCAAGGCCAAGAAGCAGCACAAGAAGCTCAAGCACCACGGCAAGCGCGCTCCGGTTTCGGATGCAGCTTCGGCCGCCGGCACGAACGACAAGGGCATGCAGAACTAAAGCGCGCCTGCGCCTCGTTCCGCGAGGCGCAAAGGAAAAAGCCAGAGCGAAGCAATTCGCTCTGGCTTTTTTTATCCCTTATCGAGGGCGCCGATCAGGCGTCTTTCGCGAGGCCCGCTTTCAGCAACTCGGTCAGCAGGCCGGTCAGGCCTTCCGGGTGGCTTTCCGCGCGCGTCTTGAGCTGCGCGACCAGATCGGCGTTCAGCTTGCAGGCGAACGGCACGAGGCCCGCAGCCTGGTCGAGCTTGCGCTGTTCGCGACGATCGAGTTCAGCGGGCGTCGAGCTTTTGCCGAAGCGGTCGGGGCCGGCTTTGTGGGTTGCTTGCATCAGCTTCAGCGCCTTGTTTTTCTCAAGGTCGAACTTCTTCATGGCCATGGATTCGGCTCCGGTATTTGGGCAGTGGCGCGCATTGTACGCAAACGCCCGCCCGCGTCCATCGAAGTGATTGGGGTCAGGGTGAAGCGTTGCCGTCTTCAGGTGCTTGCGTGGTGCCGGCGCCCGATACATCGTCGATCAGCGCGCGCATGCGGCGCCAGTGCGTGCCTTCCCAGAACACGCGTGCGCAGACATCGCAAGTCACGAAGCGCGTATGCCGTTCGAACACGCCTGCCGGCACGCGCGTTTGCACGTCTTCGCGCGCGATGCGGCGCAGCGGCGCGTTGCAGGTCAGGCATAGCCGGAAGGGGCGCACGCTGGCCGCCAGATCGAGCCGCTCGAACAGTTCGTCGAGTTGCGCGCGCGGCTTGATCGCGCGCACGTAGCAGCCGTGCGTGATGGTGCGCCGCTTGAGCAGTTCGCGGTCGCGCGTGAGCACGATGCGATGTTCGGCCGCGGCGATCGACTCGATGGCTTCGTCGGCGAAATGGTTGTCGTAGAGCGTGTCGAAACCGGCAAGCCGCAGCAGTTGCGCGACGCCGCCTAAGTGCGCATCGGCGATAAAGCGCAGTTCGCGCAGCGGATTCGTGCGCACGCGCAGCAGCGGCCGGATATCGAGCGCCTCGAACTTCGGATACACGGCGACGCGGTCGCCATCCGCGAGCGGATGCTCGAAACCCACCGATTCGTCGTTCACGAGGATCAGCTCGACCTCGGTGTGCGGCACGCCCAGCGACTCGATCATGTGCTTGGTCGTGGCGTTCGCCGCGCACGCGCAGCTGAACGCGCGGCGACGCTGCGCCCGCGCGAGAAAGTCGTTCAGCTCCTCGTAGAAGCGAAAAGTGGCGGTGACCATGCAAAGCAGTATGGCACTGCGCGACGGCCCGTGACACGCCACGGCTGCGGCAGCTCCGGCTCGACTGCAGAGGTCGCCGCACTATGCTTTACTTCGAGGTCTCACTTTCTGGAGCATGTGATGGATATCGGTTTTATCGGCCTGGGCGAAATGGGCGGCGCGATGGTCGCCAATCTGCTGAAGGCGGGCCATACGGTGCGCGTGTGGAACCGCTCGCCCGAGAAGGCGCAGGCACTGGCCGCGGCCGGTGCGCGCGTCGTTGCGACGCCCGCCGAAGCTTTTGCGGGCGATGCCGTGCTGTCCATGCTCGCCGACGATACGGCGCTGCGCGTCGTGATCGACGCCACGCTGCTCGAACACGCGCCGCGCGGCCTCGTGCACGTGAACATGGCGACGATTTCAGTGGCGCTGGCCGAAACGCTCGCGCGCGAGCACGCCGAACGCGGTCTGCATTACGTGGCCGCGCCGGTGCTCGGACGCCCCGACGTGGCGGCGGCGGGCAAGCTCACGATAGTCGCGGCGGGCGCTGCCGAAGCGATCGATCGCGTGCAGCCGCTCCTCGACGCCATCGGCCAGAAAACCTGGCGGATCGGCGCGCTGGCGCAGCAGGCCAACGTGATGAAGCTCGCGGCGAATTTCATGCTGGCTTCGGCGGTGGAGACGCTGGGCGAGGCGTCGGCGCTGCTCGGCGGCCACGGCGTAGCGATGCGCGACTTCCTCGACGTGATTACCGGCGGCATCTTTCCGGGTCCGGTTTATGCGGGTTATGGCGGCATGATCGCCGAGGATCGCTACGAACCGGCGCTTTTTAAGGCGCGTCTGGGCCTGAAGGATGTCCGGCTCGCACTGGCCGCCGCCGAGGCGGTATCGACGCCGTTGCCCGTCGCCAGCGTGGTGCGCGACAGCCTGATCGAAGCCATCGCCCACGGCGACGGCGAACGCGATTTTGCCGTGCTCGGCAAGGTCGCCGCACGCCGCGCGGGCCGCGGTTAAGCGGCTCCTGGTGAATTTGAGCGAATCAGGGCGCAAGCGCGGGACTTCTGCGCGCGCGTTCTGGTCAAATTCTTCAGACGACCGCGTGCTGACGTACGCTGTCCAGCCGGGCGGTCGTCGACAATCTGAACACCTTGCCGCGCAATGCGTGCGCGGCTACAGCAGGAAGGGAGACGGCGATGGACACGCGCATCCTGATCGCCGACGATGACGAAAAATCGCTGGCAGGTCTCAGCAACTTGCTGGCCGATCTGCAATACGCGACGGCCATCGCCACCACGTTCGCCGATGCCACCGAAGCCGCCACGCGCTTCGTGCCGGACGTGCTGCTGGTCGCGCTGTCCCTCGCGCCGAACGACGATTTCGCCGCGCTCGCGCGCGATCTGCGCGCAGCCTGCGGCGCGCGCAGCCCGATGCTGATCGCTTTGAGCGGATGGGGCGAATCGCAGCACCGCGACGAAGCGCTGGCCGCAGGCTTCGACGTTCATCTGGTGCGCCCAGTGGGGCTCGATCAACTGACCTTCATTCTTTCGATGGTGGCCTGACGCTCCATCCGGTCGTGGCGCTCATTCAGTCCGACATCCATCGGGGTAATCCTGATCGCCATTTCGTTGTTTTTACGAGACAACAAGGGTGCGTACTACTTTACATGTTGCGACGCACCAAGTAGTCCGATACAATGGTTCTTGTCTCCTCCATGTCTCCTCTGATATGGATTCAGCCCGCCTACCATTGGCGGGCTTTTTTTCGTCTGTACGATCCGCATGCCTGCTCGCGGCGCCACACCGGCGCGGCGCACAAAGAAAAAGCCCGACACTTTGCAGTGCCGGGCTTTTTGATATTCGCGACGCTTCTGGCGGCGTCAGGCCTTCAGACCCGTGTCTTCCGCCGCGCCAATCGCCAGATTCATACACTGGACCGCGGCGCCCGATGCGCCCTTGCCCAGGTTGTCCAGGCGCGCAACCGTCACGAACTGCTCTTCGTTGCCGAACACGAACAGGTCGACGCGGTTCGTGTCGTTGTTGGCCTGCACGTCGAACGCGTTGTTGTCGAGGTTGGCCTCGGCGTTGAACGGCATCACGCGCACGAACTGCTCGCCCGCGTAGTACTCGGCGAACAGCGCCACCACGTCTTCAGGCTTCGTCGCGCGCGTGAGCTGCGACGGCGTGAAATAGGTCGTGACCGCGAGGCCCTTGTAGAACGGGCCGACGATCGGCGTGAACACGGGCGGGCTCTTGAGGCCGCCGTGGAAGGCCATTTCCGGCAGATGCTTGTGCTTGAGGCCGAGCGCGTAGGGGCGCGGGCTCATCAGCTTCGGGTTACCGCCGGCTTCGTACTCGGCGATCATCGACTTGCCGCCGCCGCTATAGCCGGTCAGCGAGTAGCTGTGTGCGGCGAATTCGGGCGCGACAAGGCCGGCTTCGACGAGCGGGCGCATTGCCAGCACGAACGCCGAGGCGTGGCAGCCCGGCACCGCGATGCGCTTCGCGTTACGAACCTTCTCGCGCTGCGCCTTGGTGAGTTCGGGCAGGCCGTAGGCCCAGTCTGCGTGGGTGCGGAACGCCGTGCTGGCGTCGATCAGGACCGTGCGGTCGTTCTCGACGAGCGATGCCGATTCGCGCGAAGCGACGTCCGGCAGGCACAGGAACGTGACGTCCGACGCGTTGATGAGACGACGGCGTTCCTCGACGTCCTTGCGCTTCGCCTCGTCGATCCGCAGGATCTCGACGTCGGCGCGCTGCGACAGGTATTCGAAAATCTTCAGGCCGGTCGTGCCTTCCTGTCCGTCGACAAAAACTTTCGTGCTCATCTCGCTTCCTCTGAAACGCGGGGATTGCGGGCGCCGCCCGCCGCACAGGGAAAATGTGCGGCGATCACCGATACGGCGCGGGAACGGTATTTTAAGACCGTATGCCGCCACACGTGTGACGCGTGCGGGAAAAAAATCGGGCTTACCCTGGTGGCGGCCGCTACCGCTGGCCGTTCGGATAAGACCCGGCGCGCCGCGTGCGGTTCGGGGCGCAAACGCGCGAGAGGCGTTCGCGCCCGCGACTCAAGACCCATCAGGCCTCGGCTGCGCGCCCGGCCAGCCAGCGCGCCGTGACGGCCGCCACGCGCGCGCCGAAGGCCTTCGCGGTAGCGAGATCGCCGGGAGGCGGCGCTTCTTCGGGCGTGGCATCGGCGGGCGACTGGGCGAGCAGGCCGGTGAAGCCGCCCACGAAGTTCAGGTCGTTGCGCGTCGCTGCCTTGGTGTTCGACGGCATCATGCCGGTGCCCGTCCAGATCATGCTGTGCTGCATCGCCAGCGTGACGAAGTACTGGATCGTCGAGAACTTGTCGCCGTTCATGGTCGCCGAGTTGGTGAAGCCCGCGGCGATCTTGTCTTTCCACTTCTGCGTGAACCAGGCTTTCGAGCTGGCATCGGCGAACTTCTTGAAGTCGGCGGACGGGCCGCCCATGTAGGTCGGCGCGCCGAACACGATGGCGTCGGCGGCGTCGAGCGCGGCCCAGCCGGCATCGTCGATGTCGGCGACGGCGAGCAGGGTCGCCTGCGCGCCCGCATCCTGCAGACCGGTGAACACGGCTTCGGCGAGCTTCTTCGTGTGGCCGTAGCCACTGTGATACGCAACGACGATTCGGGACATGAGGCACTCCAGTTGCAGGTCGGATGAAAGGACGCAGCGGCAGGCTGGCTGCGCCTGACATGGTAGCCGCTGTCGTGCGCACTTTTCCTGACAGATGCGCAGGTGTGTCGAGATGACAGTATTTCGTTCGCCGATGTAATGCGACCGGTGTCTATGTCGATTGCAAACGTGTCGCCTGAACGTGTTGCCTGAACGTGTTGCGTGAGACGCGCCTCAGCGGCCGTAAGTCACCGTGAGTTTCGCACTGCCGAGCGTGGCGTCTTCGATTTCGTGGTCGAACATCGTCGCTGGGCGGCCCGGTGCGAGCGCGAGTTTGTCCACCTTGAGCGCGTAGACGGTCACGATATAGCGATGCGGTTTGCCAGCCGGTGGACACGGGCCGCCATAGCCGTCACCGGCGAAGTCGTTGCGCGCCTCGATCGCGCCCATCTTGCCGATCGCGCCCGACGCGCTCGCGTTCTCGGGCAGCGTCTTCACGTGTGCCGGAATATCCGCGACGGCCCAATGCCACCAGCCGCGGCTCGACGCATCGGGATCGAAGATTGTCACGGCGTAACTGCGCGTGCCGGCCGGCGCATTGCGCCAGGTCAATTGCGGCGATCGATTGCCGCCTTTGCAGCTATCCTGATTAAACACCTGCGCGACAGCGACCTTGCCGCCGTCGTGAAAGTTCGCGCTGCCGATCGCAAAGGCATCCTGCGCATGGGCGGCCAGCGGCATCGATGCGAAGATCAGCAGGGTAGCGGCCACGATGCTGCGCGTTCGTGTCCTGGCAGTAGAACCGTTGTGTGCTTGCGCTGTACAATAGAGCATCATGTTGGCAGCTCGCATTGCGCCGTTCTCCTGAGTGTTTGTTAAAGATGTCTAACATACTTCTGACGGCGAGCGCCGATTTGTGCGCCAGATCGGATATCGTTCAATATATCGGTAATAAAAGGATAAGTTCTGGGCATATAGCGGCGGTGCGGACGAGGAAATCGGCTATAGTCGCGAGCTTTCCTCAGTACGTGGAAATGCGGGGTTCCGGGGATGCACGGGGCGATCAAAAATCAACGACGAGCAGGACTGTCTCCACGGAGGGGTGATGCAGCAGCAGCCAATCAGGGTCGTAGTCGCGGACGATCATCCGGTGATCTTGTTCGGCGCGGAGCATGCGCTTCTGAAGTTTCCGGGCATTCAGGTGGTCGCTCGCGCTCGTCAGTCCACCGAACTGATCAAGGCGCTGCAGTCGACGCCCTGCGATGTGCTCGTGACGGATCTCGCGATGCCAGGCGGACAATACGGCGATGGCTTGCCGCTAATCGGTTATCTGCGCCGCAATTTTCCGGACGTTCCCATCGTAGTCCTGACGATGCTCGAGAACGCCGCGCTACTGAAGCGTCTCGGCGAACTGGGCGTGATTGCCGTCGTCCACAAATCCGACGATCTCAGTCATATCGGCCTGGCGGTGCAGCACGTGAGCCGCAATCTCGAATACATGAGTCCGCAGGTGAAGCTCGCGCTCGAATCGCTGCGGATCAATAGCGGCGGCAAGAACGACGAAGTGATTCTCTCGAAGCGCGAACTCGAAGTCGTGCGGCTGTTCGTGTCGGGTATGACGATCAAGGAAATTTCCGAGAAGCTCAACCGCAGCATCAAGACGATCAGCACGCAGAAGAACACGGCGATGCGCAAGCTCGGTCTCGATCGCGATTCGGAACTGTTCCAGTATGCGCAGAGCAACGGTCTGCTCAATCTCTCCTCGCATGCGCCCGACGAAGGGCTGGGCAGCGAAGTGACGCCATGAGTTTTAACGCCAGGGTCTAAGGCCAGGGTCTCGGCGCTCAGGCGCCGGGACATCGGCGCATAAAGAAAAAGGCCATCTGCCTGTGCGGCAGATGGCCTTTTTGCTGTATCGGCGAGCCACGCGATGCGTCGCCCGCCGTTCGCATACTTACTGCGGTGCGGAGGTCGCGCCGCCGTGCGCCGCGGACCATTCGGCCGGTGCGTGCAGGAACTTCTCGACTTCGTCGAGCGTCTTCGTTTCGAAGTAGCCCGACTGCTTGGCGACGCGCAGCACGTCCCACCACGTAGCCAGTGCGTGCAGGTCGACGTCGATGTCCTTCAGGACCGAAACGCTTTCCTTGAAGATGTTGTAGTGGAACAGCACGAAGCAATGGTTCACTTCAGCGCCTGCGGTACGCAGCGCGTTGATGAAGTTGATCTTGCTGCGGCTGTCCGTGGTCAGGTCTTCGACGAGCAGGACGCGCTGGCCTTCGGTGAGCAGACCTTCGATCTGCGCATTGCGGCCGAAACCCTTCGGCTTCTTGCGCACGTACTGCATCGGCACCATCAGGCGGTCCGAGAGCCATGCCGCGAACGGGATGCCCGCGGTTTCGCCGCCGGCGACGGCGTCGATCTGTTCGTAGCCGACGTCGCGCAGGATCGTCGCTTCGGCCATTTCCATCAGGCCGCGGCGCACGCGCGGGTACGAGATCAGCTTGCGGCAGTCGATATAGACCGGGCTCGCCCAGCCGGAAGTGAAGATGAAGGGCTTTTCGGCATTGAAGTGCACGGCCTTCACTTCGAGCAGCATTTTCGCGGTTGCGTCCGAGATCGTCTGGCGATCGTAGCCTGTCATGGGCGAATCCTTGGATATGAGTGCGGAGGAGGGTGGGCGCTGGGCCCGGTGGCGCTGGCACGGCGAGTCCGGATGTGGTGCATCGGAACCCACGGTGCGCGGTCTGGATGGCGTCGATTGTCTGAGGTTTGGCTTTGGCCTGGCTTCAAACGACCCGCTCGGTCCGGACGGCTTCTCTTGCGCGCGTAGGCCGGTATTTTACCCGACTTGACGGTTGCCGACGAGTCGCGCTGACAGCGCCGCGCCTGAAACGGGTTAGCGCTTTGTAGGGCGCGATCGGAGCGGGTGAATCGACGGCGATCCGGCGTCAATCCGGCGGTCATGCTGCGGCGATCCGGTTGTGGGCGATTTATCGCGCCAGTAAACTCTCGCCGGTTTTCGTCGGGCTCGCGCCCCAGCACAGGATTTTCGCCATGTCTCCAGGTTCCCACTCCGCTCCGCCGCCCGATGACGCGCCTGCCGATACCGCCTTCGCGCCCGCCGCGATCGCGCATCCGGGCAGCGCCACGTCCCCGCGCGCTCATGCCGTGCGCGCGCTCGTCGCCTCCGTGCTCGGCTACGCGATGGACGGCTTCGATCTGCTGATGCTCGGCTTCATGCTGCCCGCCATCGGCGCGGATCTGCATCTGAGCGGCGCGCAGGCCGGTTCGCTCGTCACCTGGACGCTGGTGGGCGCGGTGGTGGGCGGCATCGTGTTCGGCCTGCTGTCCGACCGTTTCGGGCGCGTGCGCGTGCTGACCTGGACGATCCTGCTGTTCGCCGTGTTCACGGGGCTGTGCGCCTTGTCGCGCGGATACACCGATCTGCTCGTCTACCGCACGATCGCCGGGATTGGTCTGGGCGGCGAGTTCGGCATCGGCATGGCGCTGGTGGCCGAAGCCTGGCCGGCGCGGCTGCGCGCGCGGGCCTCGTCCTATGTCGGGCTGGGCTGGCAGGCGGGCGTGCTCGCGGCGGCCCTGCTCACGCCGATGCTGCTGCCCTTGATCGGCTGGCGCGGCATGTTTGCGGTGGGTCTGCTGCCGGCCGTGGCGTCGTTTTTCGTGCGGCGGCAAGTGGAGGAGCCGGAACTGTTCGTCGCGCATCGCGAGCGCGCCGCGCAGGCCGCGCCGCAGGACAAGCCGCGCGCACTGCGCCTGCTGGTCGCCGATGGCCGCACCGCGCGTGCGAGTCTGGGCGTGGCGGTGCTGTGTTCGGTGCAGAACTTCGGCTATTACGGGCTGATGATCTGGCTGCCCGCGTATCTGTCGAAGTCCTTCGGCTATTCGCTGACGAAATCCGGCCTCTGGACGGCGGCGACCGTGGCGGGCATGGCGTGCGGCATCTGGCTGTTCGGCGTGGCTGCGGACCGCTTCGGCCGCCGCCCCGCGTTTCTGGTGTATCAGGTGGGCGCCGTGGTGATGGTGTTCGTCTACGCGCATCTGAGCACGCCGTTCGCGCTGCTCATCGGCGGCGCGGCGATGGGCGTGTTCGTCAACGGCATGATCGGCGGTTATGGCGCGCTGATTTCCGAGCTTTATCCGACCGCCGCGCGCGCGACCGCGCAGAACGTGCTGTTCAACATCGGCCGGGCGGTGGGCGGTTTCGGGCCGCTTGCCGTGGGTGCGCTGGCCGCGCGGTATTCCTTCACCGCAGCGCTCGGCATGCTGGCCGCGATCTACGTGCTCGACATCCTCGCCACGCTGTTTCTGATCCCCGAACGGCGCGGCGCCGCGCTCGAATAAGCGCATATCGGTGTTAATCGGCATCACGCGGCGTACGGAACGCGGTGTGTTCCACGCGCAAAGGTGCGGCGCAACGCCGCACTGCATGGCAAGTCAATCCGCATGGTGTGCCGCAAACGCGCAACAAGGCTGCCACGACGGCGCAACAATCCTGCGAAAAGTGTCCGGCGCATCGCGCACTGCGGCGCGCCGCCCGTGTCGCGAACCGCATGCATCCTGATCTGGCGATCCGATAAAAGCGTCGTACGGCGCCGAAATGTCCCCTACGCCCCGCCCGCAGGGCGTCTGCGCGCGCCAAGCCGCGCGCCGCGGCGACCTTCATCCCGGCGCAATGCCATCCAGCACAAATCTCCGGTATCAGTCTTTGACCCAAGTAGTCTCGAACATCGCCAGGTGTACACTAATTGCCCCGCTTTTTTGCCGGTGCCGTTTCGTCCATGAACCGGTCCGTCGCCGCTGCCGTACACGTTGAGCGCGAGTCGAGCAAATCGGCGGGACTGTGAACACAACGCGGTCACAACGCGAACATAAACATTCCTCTCTCGTCTCTCACGTCTGGCAGGCCCGAAAATGGATGAACAACTGAAGCAAAGCGCGCTCGCTTATCACCAGAATCCGAAGCCCGGCAAGATCTCGGTCACGCCGACCAAACCGCTCTCGAACCAGCTCGACCTCTCGCTCGCGTATTCGCCGGGCGTGGCGTATGCGTGCGAAGCGATCCACGCCGATCCGCTCGATGCGCAGAAGTACACCTCGCGCGGCAACCTCGTCGGCGTCGTGACCAACGGCACGGCTGTGCTCGGTCTCGGCAATATCGGCCCGCTCGCGGCCAAGCCGGTGATGGAAGGCAAGGGTTGCCTGTTCAAGAAGTTCGCCGGTATCGACGTGTTCGACATCGAACTCGCGGAAAGCGACCCGGACAAGCTCGTCGAAGCGATCGCCATGCTCGAGCCGACGCTCGGCGGCATCAACCTCGAAGACATCAAGGCGCCGGAGTGCTTCTACATCGAGCAGAAGCTGCGCGAGCGCATGAAGATTCCCGTCTTCCACGACGACCAGCACGGCACGGCGATCATCGCTTCGGCCGCCATCCTCAACGGCCTGAAGGTCGTGGGCAAGGATCTGGGCAGCATCAAGCTGGTGTGCTCGGGTGCGGGCGCGGCAGCGATCGCCTGTCTGGATCTGCTGGTCAAGCTCGGCGCGAAGAAGGAAAACATCCTCGTTACCGACTCGAAGGGCGTGATCTATGAAGGTCGCGGCAACCTCGATCCGTCGAAGCAGCGCTACGCGGCGCACACCGAAGCGCGCACGCTGGCCGACGCCATCAAGGGCGCGGACGTGTTCCTCGGCTGCTCGAGCGCAGGCGTCCTGAAGGCCGAAATGGTCGTCGAAATGGGCACCACGCCGCTGATCCTCGCGCTGGCCAACCCGGAGCCGGAAATCCGCCCGGAAGAAGCCAGGCGCGTGCGCCCGGACGCGATCATCGCCACCGGCCGTTCGGACTATCCGAACCAGGTCAACAACGTGCTGTGCTTCCCGTTCATCTTCCGCGGCGCGCTGGATGTGGGCGCGACCACCATCACGGAAGAGATGAAGCTCGCGTGCGTGCGGGCGATTGCGGAACTCGCCGAAGAAACCGATCAGGGCGACGAAGTCGCGAAGGCCTATGAAGGCCATACGCTCGAATTCGGCCCGGAATACCTGATTCCGAAGCCTTTCGATCCGCGCCTGATCATCAAGATCGCGCCGGCCGTGGCGCAAGCCGCGATGGATTCGGGCGTGGCCACGCGTCCGATCGCCGACATGGATGCGTACCGCGAAGAGCTGGGCGCAACCGTCTACCGCACGGGCATGGTGATGCGTCCGGTGTTCGCGGCGGCGAAGGCGAGCCAGGCGCGCATCGTGTTCGCGGAAGGCGAAGACGAGCGCGTGCTGCGCGCGGCGCAATTCGTGCTGACCGAGAAGATCGCCAAGCCGATCATCGTTGGCCGTCCGTCGGTCGTGGAAATGCGTCTGAAGAAGATGGGCTCGAAGCTGCGTGCGGGCACCGACTTCGAAATCGTCGATCCGGAAGACGATCCGCGCTTCCAGAAGAGCTGGCAGGCGTACCACGAACTGGGCGCGCGCCAGGGCATCACGCCGGAAGTGGCGAAGGCCTCGATGCGCAAGTTCAACACGCTGATCGGCGCGATTCTCGTCCATCTGGGCGACGCCGACGGCATGATCTGCGGTCTGCTCAACAGCTACGACTATCACCTGAAGTTTGTCGAGCAGGTGTTCGGCAAGGCGAAGGAAGCCGAGAACTACGCGGCGATGAACCTGCTGATGCTGCCGGGCCGCAACCTGTTCATCAGCGACACCTACGTGAACGAAGTGCCGAGCGCCGAACAGCTCGCCGACATGACGATTCTCGCCGCGCGCGAAATCGAGAAATTCGGCATTACGCCGAAGGTCGCGCTGCTGTCGTCGTCGAATTTCGGCAGCGTGCGTTCGTCGACCTCGCAGCGCATGCAGGCTGCGCGCCAGCTGCTCGCAGAACGCGCGCCGCAACTGGAAGTCGATGGCGAAATGCACGGTGACGCGGCGCTCTCGGAAATGATCCGCAAGCAGTCGTTCCCGGGCACCACGCTCGCGGGCGAAGCGAACCTGCTGATCATGCCGAACGTGGAAGCGGCGAACATCACGTACAACCTGCTGAAGATGATCGGCGGCGAAGGCGTGACGGTCGGTCCGTTCCTGCTGGGCGCATCGAAGCCGGTGCACATCCTCACGCCGGCGGCGACGGTGCGACGCATCATCAACATGACGGCGGTGGCTTCGGCTAACGCGGCTGTGAACAAGGCTGCAGAGAAGTAAATCGCGCCAGGCTTAAAGGCTTGATGTGAAAAAGGGCGCTCCGTTCAACACGGAGCGCCCTTTGTTTTTTTACCGCCTCAAAACGCTGGCTTCAACACGCCATCAAGCCGCGTGGCGCGCCGCGCCATTCTCCGGCGCGCGCCACTTCGCGAGCAGCGTCGTCCACTTCGCGCGCGTGGCCTTGAGGTTGTTTTCCTTCACGTGGCCGTAGCCGCGAATCGCGTCGGGCAGCATCGCCAGTTCCAGCGCGAGCGGCAGGTTCGCCTCGCTCAGCCCGCCGATCACTTCGCGCATCAGCGTTTCATATTCGCCGATCAGCGCGCGTTCGTGGCGGCGTTCCTCGGTGCGGCCGAACGGATCGAGCGCCGTGCCGCGCAGGAACTTGAGCTTCGCGAGCACGCGCATCGCGGTGAGCATGCGCGGGCCGTATTGCTTCTTCTGCAGATGGCCCTTGTCGTCGTGCTTCGCGAACGAAGGCGGCGCGAGATGGAAGTGGATCTTCCAGTCGCCTTCGAAACTCGCCTTGATCTTCTCGACGAAAGCCGGATCGGCGTAAAGGCGCGCGACTTCGTACTCGTCCTTGTAGGCCATCAGCTTGTGCAGGTTCTTCGCGACGGCTTCGGTGAGCGCTTGCTGGCCATCGACGTGATCGAGCTTCGCTTCCGCGCGGCGCACCTCGTCGACGAAGGCGCGATAGCGCTGCGCATAGGCATCGTTCTGGTAATCGGCGAGGTATTGCGCGCGCTTGTCGATCAGCGCGTCGAGCGCCTTGGGCGAATGCAGCGAGACGATCCTGGCGCCCGCGGCGTTCTGCTCGCCCGCCGGTTTCTTCGCGAGGGCATCGACGGCCGCGCGATCGTGCGCGACGCGGCGGCCCCATTCGAACGCCGCGAGATTCTTCTCCACCTGCACGGCGTTCAACTCGATCGCGCGCGTGAGCGATTCGTGCGTGAGCGGCAGCCAGCCCTTTTGCCACGCATAACCGAGCACGAACGGGTTCGTGTAGATCGCGTCGCCCAGCAGCGCGAGCGCGTAACGGTTGGCATCGACGGTCGCGACGTTGTCGACGCCCGCTGCCGCACGCACATCGGCTTCGGTATTCGAGCCCGGGAACTGCCACTGCGGGTTCTTGATGAACTCGGCGGTCGGCGTGGCGGCGCTGTTGAGCACCACATGCGTTTGCCCGGCCTGCATGCGCGAAACGCAGTCGTCGCCGGCGGTCACGATCGCATCGCAGCCGATCACGAGACTCGCTTCGCCCATGGCGATGCGCGTGGCGTGGATATCGTCGGGACGGTTGGCGATCTGCACGTGGCTCATCACCGCGCCGCCTTTCTGCGCGAGGCCGGTCACGTCGAGCACGGTGACGCCCTTGGCTTCCAGGTGCGCGGCCATGCCGAGCAGCGCGCCGATCGTCACCACGCCCGTGCCGCCCACGCCCGTCACCAGCACGCCGTAGGGGCGGCCGATTGCGGGCACGTCGGGCGTCGGCACCGGCGGCATCGCTTCATTGGCGACGCGGTCGGTCTTCGGCTTGCGTAGCTGGCCGCCTTCGACGGTCACGAAGCTCGGGCAGAAACCCTTCACGCACGAGTAATCCTTGTTGCAGGTCGACTGGTTGATCTGGCGCTTCGTGCCGTATTCGGTGTCGAGCGGTTCGACCGAGAGGCAATTCGACTGCACCGAGCAATCGCCGCAACCTTCGCAGACGGCCTCGTTGATGACCACGCGCTTTGCCGGATCGGGATAGGTGCCGCGTTTGCGGCGGCGGCGCTTTTCCGTGGCGCAGGTCTGGTCGTAGATCAGGATCGTCGTGCCGGCGATCTCGCGCAGTTCGCGCTGCATGGCGTCGAGCTGGTCGCGATGATGAATCGTCACGCCCGGTGCGAGCTTTGCGGCGGCTTCGCCGTCGTATTTTTCAGGATCGTCGGTGACGATCACGATCTTCTTCGCGCCTTCCGCCGCGAGCTGATGCGTGATCTGCGGCACGGTCAGCACGCCGTCGACGGGCTGGCCGCCCGTCATCGCGACCGCGTCGTTGTAGAGGATCTTGTAGGTGATGTTCGCCTTCGAGGCGATGGCCGCGCGAATCGCCAACAGGCCCGAGTGGAAGTAGGTGCCGTCGCCGAGATTCGCGAAGATGTGCGTGTCGTTGGTGAACGGCGCCTGGCCGACCCACGCCACGCCTTCGCCGCCCATCTGGCTGAAGGTGCTGGTGCTGCGGTCCATCCACACGGTCATGTAGTGGCAGCCGATGCCGGCCATCGCGCGCGAGCCTTCCGGCACGTTGGTCGACGTGTTGTGCGGGCAGCCCGAGCAGAACCACGGCTTGCGTTCGACCTGCACGCGCGGCTTCGCCAGCGCCTTTTCCTTCGCCTCGATCACGGCGATGCGCGCCGCAATGCGCGCGCGCACGTCGGAAGGCAGATCGAGCTTGTCCAGACGCGTGGCGATCGCCTTGGCGATGATCGCGGGCGAGAGTTCGTAGTGCGCGGGCAGCAGCCAGTTGCCCATCGGCACCGACCATTCGCCGCCTGCGCCGTCTTTTTCGTCGAATTTGCCGTACACGCGCGGACGCTGCGCATCCGGCCAGTTGTACAGCTCTTCCTTGATCGCGTATTCGAGGATCTGGCGCTTTTCCTCGACCACGAGAATCTCTTCCAGCCCGCGCGCGAAGGCCTGAGCGCCTTGCGCTTCGAGCGGCCACACGCAGCCCACCTTATAGAGACGAATGCCGATGCGCGAGCAGGTTTCGTCGTCGAGACCCAGGTCGGTGAGCGCCTGGCGCACGTCCAGATACGCCTTGCCGGCGGTCATGATGCCGAAGCGCGCATGCGGCGAATCGATCTCGATGCGGTCGAGCTTGTTGGCGCGCACGTAGGCGAGGCCCGCATACCACTTGTAGTCGAGCAGACGCGCTTCCTGCACGAGCGGCGGATCGGGCCAGCGGATATTCAGCCCGCCTTCGGGCACGAGGAAATCTTCCGGCAGCACGATGCGCGTGCGATACGGATCGATTTCGACCGATGCCGACGATTCCACCACGTCGGTCACGCACTTCATCGCCACCCAGAGGCCGGAATAGCGGCTCATCGCCCAGCCGTGCAGGCCGAAATCGAGATATTCCTGCACGTTCGAGGGGAACAGCACCGGCAGGCCGCAGGCCTTGAAGATATGTTCGGACTGGTGCGCGAGTGTGGAGGACTTGGCCGCGTGATCGTCGCCGGCCAGCACCAGCACGCCGCCGTGACGCGACGAACCGGCGGAATTGCCGTGCTTGAAGACGTCGCCGCAACGGTCGACGCCCGGCCCTTTGCCGTACCACATCGAAAACACGCCATCGTGTTTCGCCGACGGATACAGGTTCACCTGCTGCGAACCCCACACGGCGGTCGCGGCCAGGTCTTCATTGACGCCGGGCTGAAAAACGATTTGATGGGCGGCGAGGTGCTGCTTCGCTTTCCAGAGCGACTGATCGAGACCGCCCAGAGGCGAGCCGCGATAGCCTGAGATGAACCCCGCGGTATTGAGACCGGCGGCCTTGTCGCGTTCCTGCTGCAGCATCGGCAGACGAACCAGCGCCTGGATGCCACTCATGTACGCGCGGCCGCGTTCGAGGGTGTATTTATCGTCGAGCGTGACGGAAGCGAGTGCGGCTTCAAGCGAAGCGCGCTGACCTGCGTCGAGCGGGGCATTCATTATTTGTCTTCCTCCATCCAACCAATCCGTTTTGGGATCGCCAGAACTTTCGGTGGCCGCGGCATCTTGTGAATGCTTTGGCCGGGCTCGCCATATTGGCGTCTTTTTTTCGATAGTAGCACTCGGACAAACCCGCCGCTTTGCATCATAAACACGGCGAAATTTGCCGCTTTGCAGCATTTTTCCGATCTTTCCCGATTTTTTGCGCTCGCGACGCGACGGCGCTTCTGAAGCCCGCAAATCCCTTGTAACAAAGGATGTGTCGAGATTGAGTGCCACGTAACAACGTGTAAATGTTGCACTTACCAGGAACCGCTCTTGAATATCCTGTCTAACTCCCTCACTTGAGCGAACTGCGTAGCGCCATCCAGATATTGGGGCGCAAGCGCTGATTGCTCAGTGAGAGGCAAGTCTGAAAAAAGGAGTACACAAGATGAACAATCGACATATCCAGACCTTCTTGACGGTATCGGCAGCGTTCTTCGCCATGAGCGCGCCCCTGCATTCGAATGCCCGTACCCAGGGCGCGAACGCAGCAACGTCGTGCGCGCAGATTACGCTGTGCGCGAAGGCTGACTCGAACCCGCTGCCGGCCCCCAAGGTCGGGCGTTAAGCCGTTCAAACCAGGATTTCGACGATGTTGCGCTGATCCGCGCCGCATCCCATTCACCTGAATTCGCGGCCGTAGGTGTGCGGCGGCGGTTCAAAAACTAAAAAGGGCGAAGATCGCGTGATCTTCGCCCTTTTTGCATTTATCGCCGCTTGGCTTGCCCGAGGTTCAAGCCTTGTCCTGCACCACGCCGCGGCGAATCTGATCGAGTTCGATCGATTCGAACAGCGCCTTGAAGTTGCCCTCGCCAAAGCCCTGATTGCCCTTGCGCTGGATGATCTCGAAGAAGATCGGGCCGATCTGGTTTTCCGTGAAGATCTGCAGCAGCAGGTCTTCGGGCAGCCCGTCGATCAGGATCTTGCGCTTCTTCAACTCGTCCAGCGGTTCGGTGTGGCCCGGAATGCGGCGGTTCACCAGCTCGTAGTACGTGTCGATGGTGTCGAGCAGCGCGATCTGCGAAGCGCGCAGGCCATCGACCGTGCCATAGATGTCGTTGGTGCCGAGCGCGATGTGCTGGATGCCTTCGCCGTGATACGCGTCCAGATATTCCTGGATCTGGCCGGCCGTCTCGCCGC
The DNA here is from genome assembly GCF_905220255.1 of Paraburkholderia sp. J69-1. NCBI lineage: Bacteria > Pseudomonadati > Pseudomonadota > Betaproteobacteria > Burkholderiales > Burkholderiaceae > Paraburkholderia > Paraburkholderia sp. J69-1. The sequence continues at coordinate 43,357 of NZ_CAJMZG010000034.1, forward strand.
CTTCCTCGTTGATCGGAATGCGGATCTTGCCGCACGGCGAAGTCATCGCCTTCGACTTCACGCCCGTCACCTTGCCTTCGATATCGAAGTAGCGGATTTCGCGGAAATTGAAAAGGCGCTCGTAGAACTCCGCCCATTCGTTCATGCGGCCGCGGTGGACGTTGTGCGTCAGGTGGTCGATGTAGGTCAGGCCGTGGCCGGCCGGGCTCTGGTCCGCACCCTCGATCGGCACGAAATCGACGTCATAAATGCTGATGTCGCCGATGCTGCCCGGCTGCGCGCCGTTCTTGCCGCGCCAGCGGTCGACGAAATAGATCAGCGAATCGCCGATACCCTTGATCGCCGGGATGTTCAGCTCCATCGGGCCGGTCTTGTTGTCGAAGCCCCAGGCGCCCAGATCGAGCGCGTGCTTGTAGGCCTTGGCGGCGTCGTCGACGCGGAAGGCGATCGCGCAGATCGACGGGCCGTGCAGGCGCGCGAAGCGCTGGGCGAATGAATCCGGCTCGCCGTTGACGATGAAGTTGATGTCGCCCTGGCGGTAGAGCGTCACATCCTTATGGCGATGGCGCGCGACAGCCGTGAAGCCCATGCGCTCGAACAGCTTGCCGAGCGCCTTGGGGTCCGGCGCGGTGTATTCGATGAATTCGAAGCCGTCGGTGCCGACGGGGTTCTCCCAGGTGGGAACCTGCATGCTTGTCTCCTGATTCGCGCTTCAATGAGTGATTTCGTGCGACAAAGTGTAGCCGTGCGGTCTGGGCGAAAACTTGCGAACTTAATCGCGTGCGCGTTGATTTGAGCTATAAACTGCCTTCATTGGATACATCGAAGGCAGAAAATGGCGAGCATCGAACTGGACGCGATCGACCGGCGAATTCTGGCGATTCTTCAGGAAAATGGCCGGCTCTCGAATCAGGAGATCGCCGATCGGGTGAATCTTTCGCCCAGTCCGTGTCTGCGGCGCATCCGCCGGCTGGAGGAGAGCGGGGTGATCCGCACGTATGTGGCGTTGCTCGACGCGCAAAAGCTCGGCCTGGATCTGCTGGCCTATGTGAACGTGCGGCTGGAGAAGCGCGGGCCGACCGCTTCGGGGCGCGAGGGCGTGACGCACGCGGAGCTGTTTCGCGCGGCGGTGCAGACCTGGCCCGAAGTCGTGGCGTGTCACGCCATGACCGGCGATATGGATTTCCTGCTGCGCGTGCAGGTGGAGGATATGGCGCACTTTTCGCGCTTCGTGCAGGACCAGTTGCTGCACCATCCCTCCGTAATCGACGTGAAGTCGAGCTTTTCGCTGCAGACGTTCAAGGAGACGACGGCGCTGCCGATCTCGCAAACGTAAAGCGGTTTTGAAAGCCGCAGACGTAAAAAAAGCGGCCGAAGCCGCTTTTTTCATTCTTGCTCGTTCAACCCAGGCCGGGCAGAAGTCAAGCCGCGATAGCCTGCGGCAGGATCGTTTCGATCAGCTTCGATGCCTGGCGCGCCTGACGCTTGAGCGCGTAGTCGAACACCGCAGCCTGCTCCTGGAGCATTTCCGCGATGATGCTGCTCTGGTCGGCCGGTTCCAGCGAGAGATACGCGTCGGCTTCGCCATAGGCGTACTCGATCTTCATGCCCGACTTCTTGGCGATGTGCATCATCGTCGAGTTGCGCGACAGGCAGTGCATGTACAGCGTGGTGACGTGCGTGTTGCGGCTGCGGATGGCGGCGCGCTCGAACAGCTTCGAGCCGATGCCCTGGCCGCGCGCGCTTTCGAGTACCGACACGCCGAACTCAGCCGTGCGGCCGTTGCCGTCCGCCGGCAGATAGGCCAGATGGCCGACGCCCACGAGTTGCAGCTGATGGTCGAACACGCCGAACACGGTGTCGCGCGTGAAGTCCATCGAGCGCACGTAGTTTTCGAGCACGTGGTCGGGCGCGGCCTGGCCGAAACGCAGCAGGCGGTCGTCGCTATCGAGCGCGAGAAAGTGCGTGAGCAGGCGTTCGCGGTCTGCCGAGGTGAGGACGCGCACCATGGCCGGCGAATGTCCGGACGCGAGCGGGCGGCCGGATGCGAGGATCGGCTCCTTGGCTTGGGTCGAAATCGTGGTCATGTGGGGTCCTCCCTGAATACGAAACGCGGCGCATGGATGATGCGCCGCAAAACGAATTCTAGCGGAAACCCCGGGGTCGATCTAGGGAAAACCCGGATTACGGATTTGAGTGTTGCGCCTAATTAATAAATTTCAGCACGTAATTCGTTGATTTTTAATGGGTATGTGTGCTGAATAGCTTGACGCGTCAACTGTTGTGACTGCACATCATGTTGCGCTGCATCAATCTGGCCCGAATTGATCGAGCGTTCGCAAAATTCGGCGAGGCGTGCTCAGGGGCTTTGCAGACCGTGATCCATGACGTCGATCACCTGCTGGGCGAAGTCGCGGTAGCCCATGCGGCCGCCCGGCTTGAGCCAGGTGAAGGTCCAGTTGATCATGCCAAACAGCATCATGGTCAGCGAAGTCTGGTTGTCCGCCGTCACCTGGCCCGGGTAGGCGCGCGCGAGCTGGCGCGTGAACGCGGCGACCACATCGCGCTGGCGGTTCAGGATGATTTCGCGCTGGGCGTCGACAAGGTATTTCACGTCGTTGAGCAGGGCCACATGGCGGCTGTGCGAGGTCTCGTATTCGGCGAGAAACGCGCGGATCAGCTCGGCGAAACATTCGCGTTCGTCGAGGCCGCGTCGCTGGCTCGCGCCTTCCACCTCGGCGATGATCAACATCAGGCGCTTGGTGTAGCGGTCGAGCAGATCGAACAGGATCGCTTCCTTGCTCTCGTAGTAGTGATAGAGGCGCGCCTTCGAGGTGCCGCTCGCGGCCGCGAGATCGGACATCGATGTGCTCGGATAGCTCGTCTGGGCGAACTTGGCAGCGGCGAGTTCGAGGATCTGGTCGCGCTGGGTTTCGTGGTCGGGCGCTCGGGTGCGGGCCATGGTCTATCGGCAGGGATTCAGCGAAGGATCAGCGGGAAAGGGAAAGATGCGCGGCTGCGTGCACCGGAATGGGGCGCGAGGCGCGCTCCGCGCGGGTGTTCTGCGTGCAGCCGCTGGCGCTGTCGTTGCGCGAGGCGCACAGGTCGTCGCGCAGGCGCAGTTCGCCGGCGGCGGCCAGTTCGCGCAGGCGCCACAGCACGACCGGCTCGCCGACCCTAAAGCCCGCGCCGCCGCGCACGAGTGCCGCGCCCAGCGTGTCGCAGGCGAGCCACGGCGCGCTGGCCGCAGCGGGCGGCGCGGCTTCGCCGAGGATGTCGAGAATCTGCGTGTCGAGATCGGCCAGCGTGCCGCTCGTGAAGGTGTTGTCGCGCCAGCGCCGCGTTTCGCCGTTGGCGAACTTGGCTTCCTGCCATTCGAGCGCGAGGCGCGTGATGCGCAGCACCGAGATCGGCGCGGCATCCGGCACGCGAGCCTGCAGGCGCGCGGCGGCTTCGTCCTGCGAGCCGGCCAGATCGGCGGCCGTGAGGCGCACTTCGTTCAGGCGTTGCGGCGCATTGCGCAGGCGGTAGCAGGCGCGGCGCAGCGCGAGCTGGTCGGCGGCGTCGGGCGTGTGCCAGATCACCACGTTGGCGTTGCCGGCTTCCAGCGCAGCGAGCGCCGTGCAGTCCTGCTGCGCCAGCGTGTGCAGCACGCCCGCTTCGTTGCACTCGCCATCCACGCGCTGCCAGAACGCCGCGCGTTGCGCCGCACCCGGGTCGGCTGCCTCGTCGATATCGCGCAGCGGCCCGACCGTGAGGTCGTCGGCTAGCGCGATCACTTGGCTCGCCGATTGGGCGGCTGCCGGGCATGCGGCCTCGCGGGCCAGCAGAGCCTGACGCAGCGCGGCCGCTGCCGGCTCGCCGTGGATGAGGTGAATCGTGGTCATCGACAACTCGTTGCGTTCACCATGAACGCCTTGAACGACTGAATAAGTGCCAGAAGCGCGCCGATGCGCACAACGACAAAAGGGACCGACCGCACCGATGCAGCGCTGCGCTGCACCACTCGCGGGCGGCCCCTAGTGTAAGCGGATCGCTGGAGCGCCGAAAGCGTGCTGTTGCTCTAAGGTCTATTCGTCACACATATTGCTGGACGAAAAAACCGCACGCTCGCGGCGTCGCGCTGATGAGTGTTTGTGATGAGTGCTCGGTTAGCGTTCGTCGAAACTCACCACTACGCGCTCGCTCACCGGATGGCACTGGCAGGTCAGCACAAAGCCGTCCTTCACTTCCTGCTCCTCGAGCGTGTAGTTCTTGTCCATCTTCACTTCGCCTTCGAGCACCCTCGCGCGACAGGTGCAGCACACGCCGCCCTTGCACGCATACGGCAGCGCCAGACCCGCCTTCAGGCCGACGTCGAGCAGGCTCACGCCCTCATAAGGCAGACGCAGCTTGCGCTTCTTGCCGTCGATGACGATTTCCAGCTCGGCGGCCGGCGTGCTTTCGGTGATTTCGACGATGGGCACGCCCGCCTGCGGCAACGGCGAACCGAAGCGCTCGACATGCACTTTCTGCTGCGCCACGCCTGCGTCCTTGAGCGCGGCTTCGGCGGCATCCATCATCGGGCCGGGACCGCAGATAAAGGCTTCGTCGATTTCCTCGGCCGGCAGCAGCGACTCGATGAAGGCCGCGCACTTCTCCTGATCGAGCACGCCGTTGAACAGCTCGACGTCCTGCAGATCGTCGGACAGCACGTGATAGAGGCGGAAGCGGTCCATGAAGCGGTTCTTCAGGTCTTCCAGCTCCTCGGCGAACATGATCGCGTCGACGCTGCGGTTGCCGTAGACCAGCGTGAAGGCGCTGCGCGGCTCGCCTTCGAGCGTCGTCTTGATGATCGCCAGCACCGGCGTGATGCCCGAACCGCCCGAGAACGCCACGTAATGCTTGCCGTGCTCCGCGTTCAGGTGCGTGAAGAAGCGTCCGTCGGGCGTCATCACGTCGATTTCGTGGCCCGGCGCCAGCTGGTCGAAGGCGAAATTCGAGAAACGCCCGCCGCGCACGCGCTTGATGCCGATGCGCAATTCGCCGTCGCGGTCGTAATCGGTCACACCGACGCAGATCGAGTACGAGCGACGCGTTTCTTCACCGTCGATGTGGGTCTTGAGCGTGACGAACTGCCCTTGCGTGAAGCGATACGCGTCGCGCAGCTCGGGCGGAACTTCGAAAGCGACGGAGACCGCGTCCGCGGTTTCGGGCCGCACTTCGCGGATGCGCAGCGAATGGAATTGCGGAGTGGCCATATCAGTACGGTTTGAAGTAGTCGAAGGGTTCGCGGCAGTCGATGCAGCGGTAGAGCGCCTTGCACGCGGTCGAGCCGAACTGCGCGAGGCGTTCCGTGTGCTTCGAGCCGCAGCGCGGGCAGACGGGCGCGGGCAGTTTCGGCATGAAGGTGATCGGCTGCTCGCCTGGTTGCGCGGCCGGGCCGCAGTTGCCCGCGGGCGGCGCGATGCCGTAGGCGCGCAGCTTTTCGCGCGCGGCTGCGGTGATCCAGTCGGTGGTCCAGGCGGGCGTGAGCGTCGTCACGATGCGATGCGGGGCGATCTGCGCGGCGTCGAGCGCGTGCGCGACATCCTCGGCGATCTGCGACATCGCCGGGCAACCCGAGTAGGTGGGCGTGATGACCACTTCGAGCTGGCCGTCATCGGCGCGGCGCACGCCGCGCAGAATGCCGAGTTCGCGGATCGACACCACCGGAATCTCCGGATCGGGCACCGATTCGAGCACTTGCCAGGCGCGTTCGAGTGTTTGATCGGCAGTCGCTTGCATCGTCGTGACTTCCTCTTTGTTTCGCGTCGTTGCTACGTGCTTACCAGCGTGCGCCGGGATGCTGGCGCGCGAGGCTCTGCATTTCGGCGAGCACGAAGCCCATGTGTTCCGAATGCTCGCCGAGCTTGCCGGTCGTCACGTGCTTCACCGGCGCAGGCGCGGTGAGCGTGGCTTCTTCCAGCGCGGCTTCGACATCGGCGCGCCAGGCGGCTTCCAGTTGCGCGGCGAGCGGCGCAATGCCGGCTTCGGCGACGGCGGCTTCCACCGCATCCGTGCTGAAGAATTCGCGCGTGTAGGGCATCAGCCAGTCGAGCGCGGTTTGCGCGCGGCGGTGCGATTCCTCGGTGCCGTCGCCGAAGCGGATCAGCCATTCGCGCGCGTGATGCACGTGGTAGCGCGTTTCCTTGATCGAGCGTTCGGCAATCGCGGCCAGTTGCGGGTCGGCCGAGCGCAGCAGCGCGGTCCACAGATGCGCCATCAGCGACGCGTAGAGGAAGTTGCGCACGATCGTCACGGCGTAATCGTTGGCCGAATGCGTCGTACCGGCGAGCGGGCCGAAGTGCGGCAGCTCCGCGAGCGTGTAGTTGGCGAACTCACGCTCGGCGCGGAAGTAGGCGTAATCGTCCTCGGTGCGCTCGCGGCCGTTGAGCGACTTGTCGAGCGTCGCGGCGTGCGTGTAGAGCAGGCGCGCCTGGCCGATCAGGTCGAGGCTCATGTTGGCGAGCGCGATGTCTTCTTCGAGGATCGGGCCGTGGCCGCACCATTCCGAGTTGCGCTGACCGAGGATCAGTGCGGTATCGGCAAGGCGCAGCACGTAGGCGAGATGTTCGGGCGTGGGCGTCGTCATGGTCGCGCTCTTACATGTGGTTGACTTCGTCGGGCAGCGTGTAGAACGTCGGATGCCGATAGATCTTGTCGCCGGCCGGTTCGAACAGCTCGGCCTTTTCGCTCGGGTCCGACGCCGTGATCGCCGCGGACGGCACCACCCAGATGCTCACGCCTTCCTGGCGCCGCGTGTAGACGTCGCGCGCCATGCGCAGCGCCATCGACGCGTCGCTCGCGTGCAGGCTGCCGCAATGTTTGTGGTCGAGGCCCTGCTTGCTGCGCACGAACACTTCCCAGATCGGCCATTCCTTGTTCATCTTGCTGTCTCCTTCCAGTGTGGGTTGCGATCAGGCGGCGTGCTTGTCGGCGCGCTGACGCTGCTTTTCGGCGTGGGCGAGGGCGGCTTCGCGCACCCAGGCGCCTTCGTTATGCGCCTTCACGCGGGTGCCGAGGCGTTCGCGGTTACACGGGCCGTCGCCGTTGACGACGCGCCAGAATTCTTCCCAGTCGATCGTGCCGTAGTCGTAGTGGCCGCGCGCTTCGTTCCATTTGAGATCGGCGTCGGGCAGCGTGACGCCGAGCACCTTGGCCTGCTCGACCGTGGCATCGACGAACTTCTGGCGCAGATCGTCGTTCGAGATGCGCTTGATGCCCCATTTCGCCGATTGATTGCTGTGCACGGAATCGGCGTCGCTCGGGCCGAACATCATCAGCACCGGCCACCACCAGCGGTTCACGGCCTGCTGGACCAGTTCGCGCTGCGCGTCGGTGCCGCTCATCATCGCGAGCAGGGCGTCGAAACCCTGACGCTGGTGGAACGACTCTTCCTTGCAGATGCGGATCATGGCGCGCGCATACGGGCCGTAGGTGCATCGGCACAGCGGGATCTGGTTCATGATCGCCGCGCCGTCGACCAGCCAGCCGATTACGCCGACATCCGCCCAGGTCGGCGTCGGGTAATTGAAGATGCTCGAATATTTGGCTTTGCCAGCGTGCAGCGCGTCGACCAGCTTGTCGCGCGAGACGCCCAGCGTTTCCGCCGCGCTATAGAGATAGAGGCCGTGGCCCGCTTCGTCCTGCACCTTGGCGAGCAGGATCGCCTTGCGCTTGAGACTGGGCGCGCGGCTGATCCAGTTGCCCTCCGGCAGCATGCCCACGATTTCCGAATGCGCGTGCTGCGAAATCTGGCGCACCAGCGTCTTGCGGTAGGCGTCGGGCATCCAGTCCTGCGGCTCGATCTTGCCGTCGGCTGCCATGATCGCGTCGAACTGGACCTGCTCGGGCGACGCCGCCGCCGTATCCAGCGGTGCGACATTGCCGGGAATGTCGAGGGATTGCGTGTACATGGGGACGCTCTCGTCGATGTTGGGTGTGGGGTGCAGTATAAACCAACCGACCGGTCGGTAAATGAATATTTTGAGCTGGGTCAAAAGGGCGCGAAGCGGTGTTGGGGCGCGCCGTTCCACTGTTTGAGTTTTAGTGGATCGAACCGGTGATCTGGAGGAAATTTTTTGAGGTGCGCGAGGCGCGTTGGTGGAGCGCTTGCGCCAGGCGGGCTGTCAGGAGGATGGAAGGTCGTGATCCGGGCCATGGGGCACAATGGTCGCTTTGCCCGACTCCGCGCAATCACGCGCGCATCCGACCGCATGAAGATTTCCTTTGCTACTACCGCGGCCGGCGCCGCTTTGCTCGTTTCTATCGGCGCGGCCACGCCGGCTTTTGCCCAGCAGCCCGCCGGCGGCCATTGGGTGACGAGCTGGGCCACCGCGCTCCAGTCCATTCCGCAGCGCGAGGCATTGCCGCCGCTTTATCGTGCGCCCGAGGTGGCGGGGCGCACCGTGCGTCAGATCGTCTATCCGACGCTGGGCGGCGAAGTGGCGCGCGTGCACATCAGCAATCTCTATGGGCGCACGCCGCTGGTGATCGAATCGATGGCGATTGCGCCTTCGGCTGGCGGCTCGGCGGTGAAGCAGGCCGAAAGCGTGCGCGTGACGTTTGGCGGGCGCCAGTCAGTTTCGCTGGCTCCGGGTGCCGAGCTCGATAGTGATCCGGTGCATATCGGCCTGAAGCAGTGGGCGCCATACGCCATCAGCAGCTATATGGGCGCGGGGCAGACGATGGTGGCGTGGCACCGTGTGGCGAGCCAGGTGAATTACGTGTCGCGCCCGGGCGATCATGTTGCCGATCCCTCGGTTGGCGCGTTTCCGGTTCGCTTCACGCAGTACGCGTGGGTGACGGGGCTGGCGGTCGAGGCGCCGGGTGCGCAGACGATTGCCGCGATCGGCGATTCGATCACGGATGGCATGCGTTCGTCGCTCAATGAGAACCATCGCTGGCCGGATGCGCTGGCGCGGCGTCTGGCGCACGAGCGCACGGATCTGGCGGTGATCGATCTCGGCATTAGCGGCAACCGGCTGCTGAGCGATTCGCCGTGTTACGGCGAGGCGCTCGAACGCCGCTTCCAGCGCGACGGGCTGGGACATGCCGGCGTGCGCACCGCGGTGCTGCTGATTGGCATCAACGACATCAACTTCCAGGCGATGCCGCCGCGTTCGGGGCTCGACTGCGATTTCCCGCACACGCAGGTGAACGCCGACGATCTGATCGGCGGCTACAAGCGCGTGATTGCGGCGGCGCATGCGCGCGGCGTGCGTCTGCTCGGCGCGACCATCACGCCGGCGGCCTTGCCGCCTGAGCGCGAGGCGATCCGCACGAAGGTGAATCAATGGATTCGCACGAGCGGGCAGTTCGATGGGGTGGTGGACTTCGATGCGGCGCTGCGTGATCCGGCCGATCCGCTGCGTCTGCGTCGCGACTACGACAGTGGCGACCACATTCATCCGAGCGACGCGGGCTACGCTGCGATGGCGAACGCCGTTCCGCTGACGGCAATTGCTGGAAAGTGAAGAAATATGGGCGG
>NZ_CAJMZG010000035.1:0-52261 GCF_905220255.1 Paraburkholderia sp. J69-1
CTTGCGTCGGCGTCTTTTGGCAATCAACGTGTGCGTTGCACTTGGTGTGCGCCAATGGCGTTCTGCGCAAACTGAGGTGTTAAAGTTGCCGAACTCGAAACGATTTTCAATACGGTCGGAGGGACCGTCGGCGTTGCGGGCGGCCTTGACATCATCGCGAGGTATGCAATCTGGATACGCAATGATCCGCTTCTCACTTTCACCGAGAAAGACGTTTCGATGATGTGTGTCACGGGCTTCAATTAGGCCAAATAGGGATGCGGTTTCAAAGGGGCGCTTAATACAGGACGGGAAACGGCTTTGTCGTCAACGTCGTCTCATCGTCTAGCCTAATTATCTTGCCCGAGGCGCTCTTAGAAACGCTCAAGTTGTGTCAGTCAAAGACCCCGATGTCGCGCTTTAGCCGACCTGAAACATCGCAAACGCGACCTGCTTCCGCGCCGGAGACAAAGGCTCATTCGTGAACCGGAATGCGTTCGCGCAGACGGTGACTCAGCAAGTTCTTGCAATCAGTCTGCGATTGCTGGCTAGCCTGCGATCCCCACAGGGCGACTTGCTGTATCAGGATTCAGCGGCGCGGGCGACTCCATTGCCACCACTCATGGTGGTCGAGATTGCGAAGGAGTTCCGCTCGGCGCTTTTCTCGCCGATAGTGTGTTGTGACGCTAACCACTACGGCGACAAACACGATGGAGCCCACTGCTATTCCCATCCAGGTCTCATCCACACTAGCCTCCGCTGCAGCACTGACCCTGCCCGCCACCGCGGGCAGCGCAAAGCACAAATATAGCCGGCATGCAAACCACGTATCCCTGAACGTGGCCACACTCAGTGTGCACGTCCGATTGCACCCAGCCGCGCGTCGCCGAGGTGAAGATTTCGTGGGCACTCAACATCATGTTGTTTCTAGAAAAGACATAGACCACTAACAACGCAACAGTCCTCGAATCCGGCATCCCGACATTGGATCGCCTCAGAATCTCCAGACAAAGTATGCCACTTAAAATAAGCAAAATTGGATGAAAAAACACCTAGTCCAATAGATTTCTCCAGACTTACCTATTTGTCTTCAGAATAAGTGATCCTATCCATATCAAAAATTGTTCGACCCAGGTTACCGAAAAATTATCCTGAACGCGTCGCAAATGGCTTGCTTTTGACCGTATAGCAGAGTGCGGCACACTTCGAAGGTTCGCTTTCATTCGCCATGTTTCACATAGTTGGTGCGATTTACCAATCCCTTTTCTTCAGACACTCACCACAGAAGCTCCTAACGAATGTGGCCATCAGGGTTGAAGCATCGTCTGATCCGCGAAACTGCGGGCCAACCCTCACATGTAAAGACCACGCTTGTTCTGCGCCATCATGGCACTATCATTCCTAGCACGCCGGCAACAGTTGCACCACCAGACGCATAAGAACAATACAGATACCTGCCAACAATGCGCTAAATGGTTCCTTGGCCTTGCTCTTGGCTGAATCTTTGTACGCCGTGGCGACGAGTGTCAGCAGCTTCGCGAACAGGAGAATTGCTGATACCTTAAGGGAAAGAGGATGCTGGAAATTGGATCGCTCCTGCACTAGCATCCTGTTAGCGAGATACGGGTTATTTGACGCTGGATTCGCACGCCAGGTTGAGCGTTCCTGGACGTCGGTACATAGCGACATCCGTTCAGGATTCTTGCATCTGCCCCACGCTTGGCGCATAGCGTACTTGGTCGCTGGCATTGGCCTGTTTTCAAGGTGATTAGAAGTAGAACTGCAAGCCTGACATGGAGATCCCCATGAAGTGCATGCGATTTCGACAGGTACGCGCCATTAGTTACGCTGCGCTTTTGGCGTGCAGCGTCGAATCATATGGACAGTCGCTTGAAGCACAGGCCGCAGACACTGACCAGGCAAACATTAAAGCACTACGCAACGAAGTCAATCAGCGCCTCAAGGAACTCGAAGCACTCAAGCAGAAGCTTGCCGACGAAGAGGCAAACTTCCAGCAACTCAGCCGCCGACTAAATGCTGGCCAGCTTGACACCCAGCGCGCCACAGGCGGCACAGATGCCAACGGTATGCCAGTGGGCGTTGCTGCTGAGGGGGGCGCGACCGCCGCCGTGCAGGCTGCGCAGGCCGATTCCGCAGCACAAAGCGACCCGAATCCAAGCTCCAATGCCAACAACTCAGCCCAGCAAGCCACCCCGACCACGCCGGTCGGCCAGGCCCCCATCGCGGACACGCACCCGCCTGCAGTTGCGCCAATCTTCGACCAGCCCGGCGTGCTCACGCCACGTCATTCGTTCGTCGTCGAGCCGTACTTCCAATTTGGCTATGCGTCGCAAAACCAGATCTCGCTCGTTGGGTACACGATCATTCCTGCGCTCCTGATCGGGCTAATCAACGTCAATGAGGTGAAGACTACGACGCTGACCGGCGGCGTCGCATTCCGCTACGGGATTACAAACCGCCTGGAGTTCGAAGTCCGTGTCCCGTACGTGTATCAGACCAACGACGTTGTAACGCGCGAGCCCTTCGCTGGCACGGCTGCAAACACCACAATCAGCAGCAGCGGGCACGACATCGGCGACGTCGAAATGACGCTGCGTTATCAGTTCAATCAAGGTGGTCCGGACAAGTTCTACTACGTTGGCTGGCTACGCTTCAAGACGGCTACCGGCAAGAGCCCGTTCGACGTCGTAACGGATTGTGTCGCGTCGTGTGTTGCAAGCACGACTGCCAATACAGGCTTGCCGCTGCAGCAACCGACCGGCTCGGGTTTCCTTGCGGTCCAACCAGGCCTCACCTGGCTATTCCCCACCGATCCGGTCGTGTTCTTCGGCAATTTCAGCTACCTGCACAGTTTCGGGAAGGACGAAAGTCTCACGCTGCTCAACGGAGTGACCGAGGCCCTTGGAAAGATCCAGCCGGGCGATATCTGGGGATTCAATATTGGCATGGGCCTCTCCTTGAACGAGAAGGCATCGGTGAGCATCGGCTACGACCAGAGCATCGTGTTGCCAACCTCCCAGAACGGCCAAACTGTTCCCGGCTCCGTGCGCGTCGTACTCGCTACGCTTCTGATCGGCTATTCATACCGCTTGTCACCGAAGACCACGCTCAACTTCTCGATCGGCGCCGGCCTCACACGCGACACACCGGACCTCACGCTCACGCTGCGTGTGCCGATGTCCTTCTAACCTATTCGACACTCACGCCACCACGACTAGCGAGGACGGACTGCGCCGGCGAGCGCACTATTCATTGTCGACAGGAAGTTCATCGCTTTGAACGCGCCAAGCGAGTTGACGCCCGCATTAATCGTTGTGAGCGCCTGTATCTGCTGGTCGCTCAAAGAGTTCTGTATCACCGAGCCAGTCAAAGCCGGCAGCGCCCCTTGTTGCACGGAGTTATGCGGTCCGACCTGAAGAAGTGCTCCGGTGTTCGCACTCGCGAGCATTTGCGCCTGCTGAGCCGTCATGTTGGCGATATCCGGAATGTTGAAGCTTGTCTGCGCGACGAGATTCCCGTTCACGAACGCGGCCCGCGATACGCCGAAAGATACAACCAGACCGGACGGCAAGTCGAAGCCGCCGCGCATGTCGTCCAGCCTGCTCTCGCTCACCGCGACGAGATCCGCAGCCCCCCACGACGAATCGGCAGCCTCCGCGCGGGATTCACGGGCTGGCGTCACAACATCCGCCTCATCCACTTGCATCGCGTCTGGCGGGTTTTGGGACTCCGTTGCCACGACGTTTTGCTGTGGCCGGACCTCGTCATCTATTACATACACATACGCCGAGTCTTTCGGCTCGCTCTGTATTGTCGTGACCTCACCAGTCGCGATTGTCGGCGAATCGCCTGCAGCGGCCCATGTATCGAGCGAAGACATGCTGCCACAGAATACTGTGACAACGCCGGCCAGTTTGAGGTGTCCGGATTTCATCGTTATCCTCAGAATTCGCCTGGGCCGAGTTTCGGTACGACTACGTTGAACAGGCTGTCATGCGGAATGCCGGTATAAAGCGGCGCCTCGGGCGCGACATGCCAGTCACGAGCATCGTTGAAGCTCGCCATTTGATGCCTGTTGTGAATGACGAATACTATGTGGTCCTGCCACTTTTGCTCGAAACTTTCCCGCGACATCGCGCGAGTGCCGGTGGCGGGATCACCGACCAGCACGCGGCCGTTGCGTACTCCCTTGACGACGACGAAGTGATGATAGCCGTGTTCCACGATCAGGACGATCGCGGGCGTCTTCGTCTGGTTGAGCTTTTCAAGTGGCACTTCATAGCCATCGGCTTCAAAGCCGCGCGACATCAGGAAAGTACGGATATCAAGCAGCGAGAAACCTTCCCGGCGAATCTTGTCCTGATTGCCGCGCTGGAACATTTCAATGAACGCCTGCTGCTCGGTCACCGGATAATTGTATTGATATGTCAGCAGCGTTGCCACTGCAGCGGAACCGCAACTGAAGTCATATTGTTGCCTGATGGTCCGCTTGAATCGGGCTTCTTTCAGGCTCGTCACATGCAACGAGTAATACCCGCCCGACGGGTCAGTGACGTCAATGGGGTCGGCACGGGCAACCAGCAAACAACTGCTCAATGCGATGCCGAGAAGCGCAGCAGCGTTCTTCATCGCCTAGTTCCCGAAGCGCACATTCAGCACTGTCGCGTTCTGGATCAGCACGTTCGAACCCGTGTTCTGGATGACAGTCGGCAAGCCGCTTGAACTCGAGAACGATCCGTCGCTAATCGTGTTCGATCCCGTCACCACACGGTTCGCCACGTTATCCGCAACCGTGCCGTTCAGAAAGTTCTGTCCAATCAGCGCATCACCGCCTCGCAGGTCGTCTAACCGATCGGAATTCAACGCAACGCCAAAGCGTGCATCGGAAGGCTGCGTAGGCGTCGATGACGTCGTCTGCGCCGATTGATCAATCGGTGAGGAACTATCCACAGCCGCAAGATTTGCGCTGGCCGCGCCAACAAGCACTGCGCTCGGCGTATGGGAATTCGAGGCTACAGGCGGTGACTGGGATTCGGGCGTCTCGGCGGCGGCCAATTGAGGAATCAGACCGGACAATACAACAGCAAAAGGCGTGACCAGCTGCGCAAACCATTTTTGCGCTTGCATGGCGGGCTCCTTGCCCTCTGTGCGATGCAATGAAAGCAGCACAGAAGGTTTGATGGTTGAGTGCTTCGTCATGCGAACTATATCGCCAGTTTCGGCGAATTCAGGCTAACCGCATCCGCATGGCAACGGAGCGACTGCCGTGAGGAAAAACTGCGTACCTCACGGCAAATCGCACGACCTACTTCAACAGGCTCGACACCGTCTAGTGGCCGACAGTCAGATTAGCCTGAACGGTCACGGCCTGCTGGATCAGAGATGCCATACCGCTGTTCTGGCTCATCACCGTGATGCCTGCTGCTCCTGACGCAGCACTACCCATAGTGTTCGACATATTGAACGTGCCTGCATCGACAGTTACAGCTCCGCCTGCGCCACCTGCGCCGCCAACTGCACCGTTGCCAGTGCCACCGTTGCCGGTTCCGCCCGCGCCGCCTGTGCCTGCTGCACCGAGCGCGCCACTGCCAGCGGTTGCGCTGCCGTTGCTGGCGGACGTCGACGAGCTGCCGTTCGAGGCGCTGCCGCCAACTGCAGAACCGCCTGCACCGCCGTTGCCGGCATTAGCCGTTGCCGTGCCACCACCACCACCGGTGGACGAACTTGCTCCGCCGGTCCCCGAGCCTGCTCCGCCGGAAGCCGTCGCTGTGCCGGCCGAGCCTGCCCCACCGGTTCCACTACCGCTCCCACTACCGAGGGCCGTGCCGGAACCGGACCCGGCGCCACCACTGCCTGCCCCTGTGTTGGTAGCCGTGCTCGCGCCAAGGCCAGCCGTGCCAGAGCTCGCTGATGAGCTACCTGCACCACCAGTACCCGAACCAGAACCCGAACCACTGCCCGTACCGCGACCGCTGGCACCGCCACCCATACCGACCGAGTAAGAAGTTGCGCCACCACCCTTGCCTGTTGCGTTGCCGCCAGAGGAGTCGGCAGAGCCGCCCTTGGTATGAGCGTAAGCATTACCGCCATCGGCACCCGTAGCAGCGTAGCCGGAACCTGCCGTAGCGCTGCCATTCGTGGAGGCACCTGCAGTCGCGCTGCCGTTTCTCGCGCTGCCACCGCTGCCGCCACTGCCGCCGGTGCCGGAGCCACCATTGCCGCCCGTGCCGCCTAAGCCGTAGCCGTCTCCGCCACGACCGCCCTTACCACCGTTGGCATTGCCCCAATTTTGGGCGACGTTACCAATGCCAGAAACCGAGACGCCGGACACTGCACCGTCGAGCCTGCTGAGTGCAACAACCTTCGTGCTGTTGTAAGCGTCCGCGATTCCACCTTCATTCGCGTTGCTCCCTGTGGTGCTCTGCTGCGCTGACGACGCGCTAATGCTCGACGAATTTGATCCGATATCGGTGCTTTGATTACAGGACGAAGAGCCGTCCTGGCATGGGTTTGCCATTGCGTAGCCGCTGAAGCCAAAGACGAGGATCGCAGCGGACGCCAGTATTGTCTTGCGCATAGGAACCTCCTGTTGAGCCTGGGGGGTGGGTTGGCAACGTGCGCCAATCCGCCGCCCCAGATGCATAGGCAGTGCCACGCACACAATGCATTGAATTAAAAAGGAAATTTTTTATCGATGGGCATGCGTTCGCATCTGTAAACGCTTTCACCTGCGCCTAATGTTTCTCAAATGCAACATCGAAAATGGCGTTGCAGCCGCTTCAGAAGACGACTCAGCAGTAGAAGTTATTTGAATTCAAATTGATACACACTTTTCCTAATGCAGATTCGAGAATTTTTAAAACGTAACTAGTCTGATGCACAAAAAATAGCGTCTGGGCCTATTCGTTTATTAACAGGTTCAACCTCTTGCCCCGAGAGCCTCACCAGCACTATCTCTTGCCATACTTGACCGTTTCAGACCGATAAAAAACCGAGTTATTTGAACATGGCAAAAACGTATCTTTTACGTGCCACTTGTCACAATTTTCCACCGCGTTCAATGAGCGTATTCTGAATGAAGATTGACAATAACATGATGTATACGTTTCGCACATACGAATTCTAATACGATTAATTAGTCACTCTATTCGATTCCGCACATTTCAGAACATCTCATCCTGCGGTTTTTGTATCGAACGAAGATAGAACTTTGAGTTGGGCTTCATCGCGTTTATCAACGAGAATCGAACACGGTCGAATGCCATGTACAACTGATGTCGTGACACCGAAAATTCCTCTGCGAAGCATAGTTGTGTTCGCTAGCAAACTTCATCTACCTTTCTCATCCATGTGTATTGTTTCGTTGCCGGCAATAAGGATGCGGCATGCGCTGGCGCCGGGCTTAGCTTCAAGCAGCCAACGAGCTCTCCTGGCATCATCGACACCGCATCGCGCCATACACGTGTGATATGCCTTCAACTACAGTCGCTCGCTCAGGTGATCTCTTGACCGAGAAGTCGGACTCGTGCTCGACCTCAATTCCCCCTGTCAACATTTCCCCCTCGTTGCACAAACGATTACGCCACGTGCAAGCGAACACGCTGCAATCACATCCAGCTGATAGTTCATTTGTCGACGCGGCAAGCCTCATGCCTGCCCTTCGCGGAATTCAGATATCCGTTGATAGCCGGAAATCTCCCTGCACGGCAGAACTACGCAAGCAGGAAGCATTTATATACGTGTGGACGTGACTTTGGCATCGTGTGGAAGATATGCAATCGTACTGAGCAAGCCGGTACGGTGCTGGCGCGACTATCACTGGCGCTACAAAGCGCTGAATCGAATTCATTCTCGGAAGGCAGTCGGCCAGTGACGATAGAATTCTTATGAATTATGGAATAAGACTTCCAGGTCGATCGTTTAGTCGATAAGGCCGTGTGGATCCCTACAGCCAGGATACGTTACAGGGTCTGGTCGGTTCTGCACGTCGTCCAGCCATGCGGTCACGTTGCAGCCTTCTCCCTAAAAGGACAAAGACCATGAAAAGCGCCCTGATATGCCTTATTGCTTTCGCCTTGCCCGTCGCGTCGTTCGCGGAAACCCCAAAGCTTTCGCATGGAATGATGGTCGACGAAGACGGCATGACGCTGTATGCCTTTGACAAGGACACCGTTCCCGGAAAAAGCGCTTGCGCAGGAGCCTGTGCCGCAATGTGGCCCGCCGCCATTGCGGATTCATATGACAAGGCAAACGGCGATTGGGGTTTTATCGCAACCAGTGACGGAAAAAATCAATGGACCTACAAGGGCCATCCTCTGTATCGCTTCGCGCAGGACAAACAGCCTGGGCAGATGAACGGCGATGGCTTCAAAGGAATGTGGCATACCGTGAAACCCTGACACGCATCGCTGCGTGATCACGCCTCCGGTTCCTCCGGCCTATCATTCCGGCGTCATAGCTGCGGGTGTGCATCAGAAGGCAACAGCGGTGTCCAGACAAGCGGCTCACAAGCATGCAACCACAGAATTGCGCGAGGAAACGAAATTGACGTCAGGTTTTTCGTAATAGTCAAGATGACACGCGCCGACAACCACATATACGAAACCGAATGCATTCAGCGACCAGTGATCGTTAATGTTGTAGACCAAACGCGCATTCAGCACGAGAGCGAATCAACTGCTGAGCTTCGCAGTGGTGGGACCCTCAAGCGCCGATTGGTATTTGGGCGAACAAAGAAAGCTGCTACTGGACATGGCACCGCTCAGTTTGACGCCGCTGTAGCACACATATGCACCGCCAGCCCCTTACATAGTGGCGAAAGCGAATTTTCGCGTCACTGAAGTAGTATTTTGCGAGCAGCGTCGGGCTCGACTCATACGCCTTGCTTAACTGGCCTATCCCCGACCATGCCGGTGCCCGTCAGTTTCATGCGCGGAGGAATGCGCCTTCGATTGCAATATGGTCGGTCACAAAGTGAGTCGCGGTCAGACCGAGGGTATCGGCGGCGCTCACGTACGCACTTGACTCGCTCGCCTTTGATGTGGTGCCCAGTGCGCTGATCGCAAACGACTGACTTGACAATCGCCCACAAAAGCGATCGCACTCGCGCAATAAACAACGAATTAAAAGAATACCGAATTTAGCAAAAAATCAGACAATTTTTATGATCTCCCATAGACGGGTACCAAGGTTGCATTCACCCCGATCGTGGACTTCGACACTCCCCGCGCCTGCCCGCCCCAACGAATCCCGACCTCCGGCCCCATAGTGGTCGGGTTGCCGAGATTAAGCTGACCAAAGCCGCCACGTCGAAGAGTCAAGGCATCTCGGTTCATGCATGACGCATATCACGGACCAGCGTGGTCATCTGAGCACAGTTCCGCGGCGGGAGCGTCAGTATGTCCACACAGCCAAATTCGGAGGTGGCAACTCACATTTCGCGCTCACACCTGAGAATTAAGCCTGAGGGTTGCTCATGACACATGTTTGCGCTAAATTTTGCGATCTAACGACTTCCGGGTTTGGCGAGAAGCGCGCCAAACCCGGCTAACTTCAGGGGCTCCAAGAAAATGGCAACGGGTATTGTGAAGTGGTTCAATGACGCGAAGGGCTTTGGCTTCATCACCCCGGACGATGGTGGCGAGGACCTCTTCGCTCATTTCTCCGAAGTGCAAGGCAAAGGATTTAAGTCGCTTCAGGAAGGACAGAAGGTCACTTTTGAAGTGAAACAAGGCCCCAAAGGCAAGCAGGCTTCGAACATCCAGCCGGTTTAACTGCAGCGGACTGTGCCGTGCATCCCTAGACTTACTGCCGGGAGAGCGCGGCGCAATCTGTTTAAGTCGTTAGTCGCCTGTAGGCGTTGAAATGTCGCACGAGACCCTTCTGGTCACCGCGCTTTTCGAGCAGCATCGCCAGATTGTGATGAGCATCGGCATAGGACGGCTCAAGCTCGAGACAGCGTCGATAACTCTCTTCTGCAGCACCTAGCTGGCCCAGATCTTCGTACGCAATTGCACGATTGAAGTGAAGTGCAGCGTCCTCGGGGAAATGCTCCAACGCGACGTCGAAAACCTGTAGCGCATCCGCGCAGCGATGTTCTCGTTCGCACAACAATGCGCCTAGATCGACGTAAGCCGCATAGAACGGCTGCGGAGATAAATCGATTGCGCGTCTATAGGCCCGCTCGGCACCATCGAGGTCGGAGGCCCTGAGCTGCTCGCCGAGGTCGTACCATTCCTCTGCCTGATGAGCGAGGTCCTGTGGTGCTGGCGCCGTGTCGAGAAACGCGACATCGCCCTTGATTTCCGCAACCTCGAAGTCAAGCAGCATCTGGCCCGTAATGGCATCCCATTGCGACGGGCCAGTTCTAACAGCGACGTCATTGCCGACGGCCGACACGCGAATGCCACTCAGGGGCAATTCGTCAGGCAGTTCGTCCCTCAGCCGTAAGAGTGCCTGGATCACTTTGCGCGGCGGTATGCGTGCAACGCGCAGCTGCAGCGCCGTGCGCAACAGCACCACTTCCTGGAAAGTGAACCGATATTCCCCGCGCGGCCCGCGCGAGGGTGTCACGAATCCCGCGGCGACAAGACCCGATACAACGCGCCTGGAAACGCCAAGCATAGTCTGCAGCTCGCGCGTCGATATCTCCCGAGGGACTGCTTTGGATATCACTTGCGAGCCCGGACCTTTGCTGGCGCGTCTACAGGCGTCTTCGCAGCGCGAGCGGCTGGCTTGCGAGTTCGTGTTGTCACTGCCGAAATGTCAGCGACGGGCTCTGCCGCCTTGCGCTTCGACGCGGGTGTCGCAGCGGCCTTCGCCTTTGCCGTGCCCTTCAGACTCGCGCGCAGTGCGTCCATGAGGTCGATGACCTGGCCGCCAGCCGCAGTCGCTTCTGCCGGCTCGTGCGTCACAACCTGCTTGCCTTCGATCTTTTCGTCGATGGCCGCGAGAACGCGCTTCTTCTCTTCATCCTCGTACGCGGCTGGGTCGTAATTTTCCTCAGCTCCCTGCTCAATTATCTGCAGGGCGAGCTTGAGTTCCGAAGCAGAGACCTCAATATGTTCAATATGCAGATCACTCAACGAACGAACCTCGTCTGCATAGAGAAGTTGCTGAAACACAAGACCGTCTTCTTCCGGACGCACCTGCACGATTCGCGTGCGACCCTTCGACGCCCATTTGGCGAGTGCGCAGCGCCCGCTTACGGCCAGCGCTTTCTGAAGCAGGCTATAGGGCTTGCCTCCGCGCTTGTCCGGCGCGATGAAATAGGCCTTGTCGTAGAACACTGGATTGATAGCCTTCTCAGGAATGAACGCCATGATTTCGACAACATGGCTAGCGCCATCCTCTAGTGCCTTAAGCTCATCGGGGGTGAAAACAACGAACCGATCCTTTTCGAACTCGTAGCCCTTGTTCATGCTTGAGCGCTCAACAACGCCCCCTGTCTTCTCGGATACATATTGCTGCTTCACGCGTGAGCCGTCAGGCGCAAGCATGTGAAAGCGGACGTCGGACGAACTCTCTGTTGCCGTGTAAAGCTTCACCGGTATGGATACAAGCCCGAAGGAGAGCGAGAGGGAAGCGATTGAACGGGCAGGCATGACTATCTCCTCGCGGGAACGCTATCGCACAGCTCGGTGCAAGCTCCGTGCCTCGGCAGCCCTGTGATCAAATCATTTTAGTAGCTTTATTGCGACGGACAACGTCTGTCGGGATGACCAGTAATCCGCCCACGGATCCTGAGTCTGGAAGCTTAGATACTCGCGCGCTGTTTGCACGGTCCATTGCGCCCCGCTTTTCAAATCACCAAGCTCCTCCCAGAAAACTGGCATCGAGACGCCCATGTGAGGGCGAGCGCGAGCCGAGAAAGCCGCCGCCGTTGTCTGCCCCATCCCGTTACGCAGATAGTCGACGTACACCTTGCCGATACGGTTCGACGGCCCCGACTTACCAGAGAACCGATCGGGAATCATCTTCACAATGTGTCGAACAAACGCCTGCGAGAATGCCTTCACTTGCTCGTACCCCAACCGCGGCGTCAGCGGAACAACGACATGAAGACCTTTCCCCCCGCTTGTCTTTATCCAGGCATTCAGCTTCAGTTCCGACAGAAGCGTTCGAACCAACAATGCCGCCTCCTGTACATGTCCCCATTTCACGCCCTCGCCTGGGTCCAAGTCGAATATGACTCTGTCGGGCTTGTCCAGACAACGCACCGTCGAATTCCACGTATGCAATTCGACCGCATTCATCTGCGCAGCCGATAACAGCGCATCGACGGTATCAATGCTTAGTAACGGCGGATGATTCGGCCACAGGTCGCGCTCGTGAATCGTCAGACTAGGCATGCCGGTGCGCTCAGAATGTTTCTGGAAGAACAGCTCGCCAGCGACTCCCGAAGGCGCGCGAACCAGGGCAACGGGGCGGCCTCTCAAATGCGGCAGCATCCGCTCTGCGACGCTCGCGTAGTAGCGAACAACGTCGACCTTCATGATGCCGCTCGCCGCATCGATGACCCGCATCGGATGCGTAATGTTGAGTTGCGAGAGCAGTTTTGGTTCCTGCGTCTTGCCGCCTTCCCGCACGACGCTCTTCGCGGGCTTGTCCATGCGCAGTCCCTTGAACGACGCCTGCCGGATGACCCCGTCCGTCGTCCATTGTGCGAACTCGACTTCCGCGACCAGGATCGGCTTAACCCAGCGCTCGCTGCCCGCTGCGCGTCGAGACCAACGGCGCGGTTTGGTGTGTGCGACGTCAAACGGTTCCTTATCCACCTCCAGTGGAACAAGGCGTTTCCAGATTTCCTGCGCGGTTCGCGAGCCCCAACCTGTGCCAACGCTGCCGGCGTCGTGCAGTTCGTCGCCGGCGTAGTATCCAAGCAACAGACTGCCAATCTCTCCGTCCTTGCCGCCGCGCGCCGTGAAGCCACAAATGACCAGTTCCTGACGAAGCCGCGATTTCGCCTTCAACCAGGTCTGCGTCCGCCCAGATTCGTAGGGGGCATTGCGCTTCTTAAGCATCAACCCTTCGAGACCCAGCCCCGACGCGGCTTCGAACACCTGTGCCGGCGGTGCCTTGAAATCCTGACTGAAACGAAGCTGTTCTCCAGCGCTTTCGATCAGTTGCGCGAGCCGCGCACGACGCGCCCACAACGGCACGTTCCTTAAGTCTTCCCCGTCGAAGTACATCAGGTCGAAAAGGAAATAAACGATGTCCTGATTAGCGCGCCCGGCTATCGCATCCTGGAGCGCAGCAAAGCTTGGTATCCCGTCTTTTAGCACAACAATTTCACCGTCCAGCCATGCGCTTTTGTCGGTCAGATCTTTAATCTCCTTCGCGAGCGCTGGAAACTTCGCTGTCCAGTCATTACCACCGCGAGTGATGATCTGCACGCGCCCTTTCTCGACACGTGCCAAAAGTCTATAGCCATCAAGTTTCGCTTCCGTTATCCAGTCGCCACTCGTCGGCAGCGAAGTCGCGAGAGTCGCGAGCTGGGGTTCGAGCATCGTTGGCATCGGCACACGCACGGCTGCCGACCAGTCGATTTCTAATTCATCGCGGTGCGGGGCCGGCACCGCCCGCGGTGCCCTCGGCTCGCGCTCTTCGACGAGTCCCAGCGGATGGCCAACGACGCTGTCCGGCAGCGCCTTGATGACGTCGTATTCGACAAGTGAGCGCGCCCACTCGTCTCGCTTCTTGAATAACATCCACTGGCTTTGCCTATCATCAGGCTTCGAGATACGCACCAGTTCCCATAACCCAGCCAGCTTTTCGCCATGGAGCCGAAAAACCAGCTTGCCTGCCTCCATGCCCTTCTGAGCGTCACCCACTGCTTCCCAGGTTCCACGGTCCCAGACGATCACATCGCCTGCGCCATATTGCTTCGCCGGAATCGTGCCTTCGAAGCCCGCGTATTCAACAGGATGGTCCTCAACATGTACAGCCATCCGTTTGGCCTTCGGGTCATAGCAAGGGCCTTTGGGCACCGCCCAGGACACAAGCACTCCATTCAGTTCGAGGCGGAAATCGTAGTGCAGCCGGCTCGCCCAGTGCTTTTGGATAACGAAGCGCAAGCCGCTCTGATTTACGGCTGCGCTCGAATTGGCAGGCTCCGGCTCGGGCGTGATTGTGAAATCCCTCCGCTTTCGGTAGCGCGAGAAAGGTAACGATGTCGTATCGCGAGGAGTGACCATTGCGCAATCTCCCGAAATGCCGCTTTCCGACGGAGTAGCACAAACCACGCCGCCATCCATCCTGGAGGATTGCCCCCTGCCTAGACTCACCAACTGTCACGACCGGGTACGTCTCCCGCCAACAAAGACATTTATGGTTGTATCCTGCATAGTGCTTATAGAACTTGTAATGGCAGACAACTGCGAGGCAAACGTCCCACCTCGCACATCCATAATGTTTGTCCAGCTCAGGACTTGCTCATGACGCATGTTCCTCCTTCGAGTAGCCACCATCCGAGCAGGAAAACCAAATTTTAGGAAATTTAGCGCCACGTGGTCGAATATGGCGCCCGGGCGCTGACGGTCATCTGGTGAATCCCCACCAAGAGTGCTAGCTTATGGTGATAACATTACCCTTACAGGAACATGAAGACGATGCAACAGGCTACCCATAAAGGTTACGTGCTATGGGGGCATGCAATTGCTCAACAAGACGAACTTCTTGCCCCCGACCGCTATGCTGCGAGCGGTACTATCACCCGGGATAATCGGCTCATTGAGTCCTCTGGCGTCATAGGGACGTTTGTCTCAGAGGATGATGCTCAGAGTGCCGGTTTAGAGTGGGCTCTTGCTTGGGTCGACCAGCACGGATAGCCATTGAGCCTCGACACCTACCAGAGTTCGCGCCGCGCTCGCTGCCCACGAACTGCAGGCCGCGCGAGCTTGGCCGGTTTAGTTTGCCCGCTGGACACTCGCCGAGGAAGCCGTTAGCCTGAAAGTGTTTCGCGACCCGATGTTAAGGAGCCACACATGCAGGTGAGCACCGACACCCTGGTTGAAATGCTGCGCGAAGTCGAAGCAGAGGACCCCATTGACTATGCCGACTTACCATTTGGGGAGGACGAACTCAGGCGTCTCGTGATGATTTCGCTCGTCGAGCGACACCACGTCGTCGAAGAGGGCATGCCGGCCTCCGACATCCATGCACTGTACCTTCTCAGCACGGCCAAGCTTGTTCTGGAAAATACCGTCCTGCACGCGCGACTGCTCCTACTGCAAGGACAGCAGGTGGACGTTCAGTCGCTTCTCGCACCGTTCACGCTAAAGGGTCGTAGTTAGCGTGAACGGTGCGGCTTCATTCTTGGAGCAACGGGCGCAACTGACGGCGGTGGTGCGTCGGAGGCGCATTGACCGTCTTCAGGCAAAACGCGAGACTTATCGAGCAACCGGTAGACTATCGCTTGCGCCGTAGGTGGGTCCGGCCGGGCCGGCCTTTTTGTTGGAGCACAGGTTCGCGGTAGTACGCGAAAAACCTCGCACCGCCTTGAAAGGAAAGTCGGATTGCTGTCGTCAGCGTCGGAAGACCCCCATCTCATCGCGGCTCGATGACTGGCTAGATCCTATTGCAATTTCGTTCGGTATCCTTGTCGTCTGTCATCTGCTCATGGGGATCAAGTACTTCCAAAATCCCGCTATCTGCATCCTGGCGTACAGCTTCACTCCAGACGCTAATAACGCAACGAATGTCAACATCGCTGCGTCTATAATGAAGACCTTCAGGAAATTAACGCTCGCATGGAGCCCTACCTTATGAATCAAGCCCGCGGGCGATATGCGGGATCCCGCGACAGCGGCCAACGCCATCCTCGCCACGAAAAAAAGCCTCAGCCCAATCGACAGAAATCGCCGTATGTGAAGGCTCCTGCCCAGGAGCCCGCCCAGACGGCTTCCATTTTCAAGACACGAGCTTTTCAGTTTCTCGTCGATGCAGTGGGCGCAGAAAACATCGCAATCGCGCTTGAGTCCAGCATGTCGCGCGTAGCCGAACTGTTGAAGGGCGAGAGGTTCACACCTGAGACAGCCTTTCATATGGAAACTACACTCGGGTTGCCGCAAGGTTTTTTTGACCAGCCCAATCCTGGGCTCACAGCCGAGACCATCGCTCGGCTCAAATCACCACTCGACTTTATTCAAACAGACGACCAACCTGACGCGGAGCACGAAGCATTCAGGCTGGCTTCCGCCCTGCCCGTCGACCAGCAACCATCTCTTAAAGACAGTTTGTCCGAGGAAGCGCAAATGCCCAGAAAAGCAACTGGCGGTAGCCCCAAGGCCGTCAAGACGAGTCTGGGCGAACCAGCCGGACAGCCGAAGGCACAGATGCCGAAAAAAAGCCCGCGTTCGAAAAATGGCGCGGCCCCTGAAGCGACCCTGCAGCAATCGCTGGCACTAAACGACGGCGCCGACATAGAGAACGTCCGACGCGCCAACCTTCACGTTCTCACGAGTCGCAACGGATCGAAAGCAAGACTTGGTGTCGTTATGGAATTGAGTGGGTCCAACATGGCCCACCGACTGCATGGCAAAAAACGCCTGGACACTGTCGAAGCGAACCGGTTCACGGAGCGGCTGGGTTTGCCAAGTGGCTGGCTGGACACCCCCCGCTCCGAAGAGGAAATTCCGGAGTCTGTGTCGCGTATGCTTGCGCCTGCGTCGCGCGCACGCGCATCCGCTCAACAGCACGAATCGCTTGCGTCCGTAACAAAGGATGCCGTACCGACGAAGACCGCCGTCGCAAAGGCGCGTGCGCGACGCACACCGGTGGTCGAGCCAGAAAATCCCCCAGTTGTTCAGGCGGTTGTTGCAGCAGCGAAAGAGGCGATCGCTACCGACCCGCAAGATCACGTAAATGACTCGCAAGAAAACTCGTTCGATCACATCCTTGAAGACAGTGGTGACGGTGCCCCGGTAGCCACACCGGCGAGCCCAGAGTCGTTTGCGGCCTCCGCAGTACCGCAGCTAAACCAGGCGGCGCTCCCCGTCGCTTTGGTAACGAGCCTGGACAATCTTCACGGTATCGCGCCGATAGCGGAAGCATTAATCAAGACGCTGGCCGGCAAGGCACGCACCGGTCGCCTCGACGAACTGAAAGCCCTGGAACTGCTGCAGCAGGCGATACGGCTATAAGTGGGTCGTAGTAGCGCGCCGAGGAACTTAGGCCGCCAGAGGACGCAGTAAAGCTACCACCAGATGTCGGGAAGCCCCGGAGATTAGTCCGGTCGAGAGGACGGACGCCGCGGGCGACACATTATTAGCACGATGCAGCGAAAGCGGTCTGTCAATCGCCGAGCTTGCCTTAGCAAACGAATGTGCTCGTGCCGACCCTGCTACAGTACGCTCCGATTTGCTGCTTATCTGGGAACCGATGAGGCAGTGTGTACAGCGCGGTTGCGAGGGGCCGAACGATCCAGATAGTTTCGCGCTGCCGAAGTCGGGCATTGTACGTCGCGCCCCAACGCTGTATCGCGCGCTTGCCTCGCTCAGCACGACCGCCGACGCAATGTTCGACAGGATGGACTGGTTGAATCTGTTCGCGATGGCAGTCAACGAGGAGAACGCAGCAGGCGGGCGCGTCGTGACAGCACCGACCAATGGCGCCAGCGGCATTGTGCCGGCCGTACTGAATTACTATGTGCGCTTTATCGAACGTGCCAACGACGACGGCATCTGCGAGTTCCTGCTAACGGCAGGAGCGATCGGCATGCTGTACAAGCTAAATGCGTCGATATCCGGCGCCGAGGTCGGTTGTCAGGGCGAAGTCGGGGTCGCAACGTCGATGGCTGCGGGTGCGCTGGCTGCGGTGTTGGGCGGCACACCGGGGCAGGTCGAGCACGCTGCTGAGATCGGCATGGAACACAACCTCGGACTCACTTGCGATACTGTGGACGGATCGGTCCAGATTCCGTGCATCGAGCGCAATGCGATCGGTGCGGTCAAGGCCGTGAATGCCGCACGTATGGCGCTAAATGGCGATGGCCGTCATCACGTTTCGCTCGACTCGGTGATTCGCACAATGGCACAAACCGGCGCGGACATGAAGGCGAAATACAAGGAGACAGCACTCGGTGGGCTCGCCGTGAATGTCGTGCTCTGCTGACTCGATACTGGCCGAAGAGCGGAAATATTACGATCGTTTCCAAAGCAATGGACATAGTCGGCTCTGGCGCTTGCGGGTATCTCGATTGTTGTGGAAGTTTGTAGTATCTGCGTGCGGCACGATCATTGTTGCGTTAGCAACCACGCCGTAGCACGTTGACTGCACGGTGGCCTTAGTAATCGGTCGCCCGGTTGTAACGCGGTCGTGCCGCTCAAATGTCTTCTGACGCGGCGATTAGCGCAGTTGTGCAAAACGTACTCCCGCGCTCGACGGCGGGCCTGGGATACAGGACTCAGCCCATACCAATGAAATTGGGCAGACGACGACACCTCGAACCGCCTTGTTTGATTAGATTTGCCAGAGATACAGGCCCCATCCATGGTACCTGCACCTAGCTATTAGTTTGCGCTTGGCGCCGTGTATCGAACGTCCCTCTCAGCGCTGTGATCGAGATGAATATCAGCGCGAGAATTTCGTGCGGCGTATGCACGACCTGAGCGATCGAGCAAAGAGCAGCGACCGAGGCGGCGGCTGGACGTTTGGGAAGCGTAACCTGTCCCCCAATTTTAGTACGAAGCGTAATTGGAATCCGAGGTTGAAAATTCCTTTGTTGCTTGCGCCTGCGCGAACTGCGCTGCAGGTGCTCTCGCTTACAGGAGTGTTGTCATGGACACCATTCGATTCCTTGCCATGGATTTAGCGAAAAATGTCTTTCAGGTGTACGGTGTTGATGCCACTGGCAACCTGTGCTGTGACGCCGCGTCGGCCGCGCACAACTGACAGAGCGGGTTCCCCGGCTTGCGCCATGCACTATGGGGATGGAGGCGCGCTCAAGTACTCATCACTGGGCGCGACAGTTCCAGCAGCAAGGTCATTTGGTCAAACTCATCGGCCCTCAACTTGTGAAGCCCTTTGTGAAGGGAAACAAGACTGACAGCAAGGATGCAGAGGCGAACTGTGAGGCGTTGCAACGACCGTCAATACGCTTTGTGCCGATTAAGTCAGTTGAGCAACAGGATGTCCAAAGTCTTCACCACGCCTGTAAACGCCTTGTCAGCAATCGCACAGGACTTGTGAGTCAGATGCGGCGTATTCTCGCTGAGCGAGGTATCGTGTTCGCGCAATCGATTACCCGTGCGCGTCGGGAGATTCCTGTCGTCGTCACCGACACCTCGAATGCCTTGACGCTGCTCGCGCGCGAGATGCTAGCCGATCTGATGGATCAGTTACGTGAGTTGGAAAAGCGTAACGTCGGATTCGACAGACGTATCGATTCGGTTTTTAAGGGCAGTGAAACCTGTCAGCGCATCGCTCTCTCAGCATACCAATATCTGCTCTTCGATGAATCACTTCTTCATCGCAGCTCTTTCTGGAACGGACTCTACACCTTCAGCGTGCTGCTCTAGGGGAGCAGCTCACACACTGCGCCCGATTTTTTCAATCGCCGTGCAATCTATAATTTCAACGCCACGCACGCCGCGCCAATCGAGACCACAACACAAGATAGAACTCTAAGAATTGTTAGCGCTTCTCCGAGGAATAGCCAAGATATAATTGCGGAAAAAACGACACTGGTTTCTCGAAGAGCAGATATAGGCCCGACGGGACCAAGTGACAAGGCAACCGTAAAGGCTGCGTATCCCGTCAGCGACACTACCCCACCAGACATCGCCTTTAGTGCCTCTTGTGTGACAACATTCTTTATTGATTTTCTACGCAATCCAATAAATGCAACTGGCGTCATGATCCCGTAAATCAAAAACATCCACGCGGCGTAGGAAAGCGGATTTCCTGCTAAACGAACGCCAATCGAATCGATTGAGACGTAGCTAGCAACGAACAGGCCCGCAACTATCGCATATAGAACCGATAGTATCGAAGAACCTCCTCGTCCATAAATGAGACTCGCGATTCCGGCCACAATCAGAAGCACGCCCATCAAAGAAGTCGCACTCGGATATTGCCTCATAAATAGAATGCCACCAAGAGTAACCAATAGAGGAATGCTGCCTCTTACTACTGGGTAAACTTGCCACAGTTGACCGCTTTTATACGCATATGCCAAAAATATCGAGCAACCCAACTGCAACGCGGACGAAATAATCAAATAATTCCAGCTTTCTTTATGCGGAATCGGAATAAATAGAGCAAAAATTGCTGCGCCAATAGTAGTGGCGAAGCTTTTAACTGTGACCGACCAGAGCGGATCCTCACCACTTCGTAATATTGCATTCCATACAGCATGCAGTAGTGCTGCAAACATCACCAACCCAATAATCGTTATAGTCATTTTTTAAAATACTTCTTGATCAATAATCAAATTTATCTCGATATAACACGTCCACACATCGACCACACAAAAACCGGATAAAATCCCCAATGGTTATTTTGCTAAATAAATTACATTCGAATATTAATTAAAATTGACTAACAAAAAAATACTCCGATCCAAGCGAAGTCATCACGGATCAAGTTGCTATATATGCTGTCTTCACGGAAGTAAAGAATTCTTTAGCATACTGGCCTTGCTCCCGTGGGCCATAGCTTGATCTCTTACGGCCACCGAATGGCACGTGATAGTCGGATCCCGCAGTCGGCAGGTTAACCATCACAATTCCCGCTTGACTGTGACGTTTAAAATGCATCGCATATTTCAAGGAAGTGGTAGCGATTCCTGCCGATAGGCCATATTCACTATCGTTTGCCGTGAACAGGGCTTCCTCGTAGTCTTTTACGCGAATTACACTAGCAACGGGACCGAAAATTTCCTCCCTATTTATACGCATAGTGGCGGAGGAATCAGTAAAGAGCGCCGGCGATAGATAGTATCCGTCCGCTTCCCTTTTAATCCTTTCGCCTCCAATGGCCAAGGTGGCTCCTTCGTCTAGACCAATCCTTATATAGTCAAGATCTTGTTCGAGTTGCTGCTGAGAAGAAACGGGACCGACATCGGTTCCCTCGGCCAGAGCATCACCAACGTTGATCTCAGCCATGCGCCGCTTCATCATTTCGACGAATTTTGAGTAGACACCTTCTGTCACGATGAGTCGACTAGCTGCTGTACAGCGTTGGCCCGTTGAATAGAAAGCGCTCTTCACACTAAGTTCGACTGCTACGGTTAAGTCCGCGTCGTCAAGGATCACCTGGGGATTCTTCCCACCCATTTCCAGCTGTACCGTCTTATGATGAGTAGCACACTGAGTCGCAACGCGTCGACCCACAGTTTCCGAACCCGTAAAACTAATGGCGTCAACCCCAGGGTGATTAACGAGTGCATCCCCGATCACGCTGCCGCTGCCCATCACGAGGTTGAACACCCCTGCAGAAATTCCGGAGCGACTAATGATCTCACTGAGCGCCCAAGCACTCCCGGGAACCAATTCTGCCGGCTTCAATACCACGCAGTTTCCGAAGGCCAGCGCGGGAGCAATCTTCCACGCGGGAATGGCAAGCGGATAGTTCCAAGGAGTAATTAGCCCAACCACGCCTACGGGTTCACGCGTAATCTCAATCCCAATATTTGATCGCACCGAAGGCAACGTCTCTCCAGCCAAGCGCAGACATTCGCCCGCGAAGAATTTAAAGATTTGCCCGGCCCGATTCGCTTCCGCAATAGCTTCTGATTTGGTCTTACCTTCCTCACGCGCCAGCAACACGCCAAGAGCTTCCTTGCGCGCAAGAATTTCATTACCAATTTTATCCAGCACATCGGCTCTGTCCTGAATACTGCCAGCAGACCACGCTGGAAATGCCAAATTGGCGGCTTCCACTGCGGCGTCTACATGGGCAACATCTCCTTGCGTATACTGACCAACTATATCTGATAAATCACTCGGATTCACGTTCGGCCGGTATTTCACACCAGCACACCAATGGCCTGCAATCAGATTATCGAATTTTTGCATGTTCGCGGACTATAAAATAGTGTGACAATAAACACCATGTTACTTTTAGTTTTTCATCAATAGAAAAAATCAAATAAATTAATTATCTAGATATAATTTAGAAGCAAAAATGGCAATATGGAAGTCATGCCAAAATTCTAATTACTTGGACAACCGACCTACTTCCAATTGCCAAGAATCACAAATATCTTTAATTAATTTATTAAATACTGCGAATCAGGACGGGAACTTCATCATATCATCGGCTCTAAATTTCTTAGTGAGATAACGCGCCCTAGAATATAACTCCACCTCTTTAAAATAACCGCCACGAAGAAATCTCTTTACACCTGGGGCACTAAATTCTTCGCGCCCGTGGAAGATCCGACGGTTATCCCATACAACCATATCTGCTGTTGACCATGTGTGCGAGTATGAATTTTTTGAACGTGAAAGTCTTTCTTTAAAATTCTTATATGCATTAAAAAGTGGAAGCATATCGTCATACCCAACATCGTCGAAAAACATTTTTGATGGATTGTTCATCAGTCGTTCGACTTCACCATCCCTACCGATCTTAATAATCGAAGTTCTATTTTCGTAGATCCTATCTGCTGTGGGAAACGCCGCCCTATTCACAACCGGAATTTCGGACAAAATCCGAAAATCTTCAAAATTTGACTCTTTCATCTCTAGTGCAGTCGTCAGACCGTCAATGAATCGAGTACTTCCGGATTTTGACGATGTTGCAAGATTATTGACCTCCAGCCCATACAAAAATTGGTATTCTGGTGGCGGAGAATAATATGGAACATCTGTATGCAACGGAAGTTCTCGTGTACTGAAGGCGACGCTATCAGTAGTACTTTCATCTTTCGCCTCTATATCGAAATAATCACCAAAATAAGAACGATCTAGCAACCCGCCAAGTCGATCGCATATTCTGGTCGAATCAACCACTGAATTTTCGTCCGCTTTAAATACAATCAGTCCAAACTCGAAAAGCGAACTTAATGCTTTATGAATAACAAGATCACTCTCCAATGCCTCATTTAATTTAAAATGAATCGAATGAGGCAATTCATCTTGTGGCCAACGAGCCCACGTTATTCTTTTATTACCTAACGGCGCTGTGCTTTTTCCTGAATACGAATTTCGACGAAGCGAGTCCAATTGATACTCGCTTACATGTCCATCTTTCCAAATAATAGATAAAACGTCACCTTTTTCGACTACAAATTCAGGATCTGCGTCGGAGAAGTAGATGCTGGGATCAAAGTATCGCTGCCGAGCATAACTGTTAAAGCAGTCAGAACATTCACATGCTTGACGCAGCCACAGCCAATGAAATCTGAAAATTTCCCCGTCTGGCCAAGACAATTCTAGATGATCACTATTTTTCTTTAGCATGACATTTACTCAATTTGCCTATATTAAGATTTCACACCAATGAAGAATCCCTGGGCCAAACACCTACTTTTTAGCAGATTAATTTTCTCCACCCATCGCCCAACGATATGATCAGCATCCTGCTTCTTTATTAAGTCACTATTCTTTTGAGTCTTATTTTTATATTCGCGCAAATCGGAAGATAGCTTCTCAATTGTACTCTGACTGATATCATCGGAAGCCAAACAATCAAATCCCGAATTCGATATTATCTCGGAATACTCCGCAATCGTTTTCAGATCATAGCCAGAGGAGGATTCGAAATTATCGAAATCCTTCGATTTGTCATTTTTACAAAAATCGGTAATATATATCAAACCTCCGGGCCTCAAAATTGAAAAGCACCGTTCGAAGAACGATTGTTTATTTTTTTCATACATCAGCGTGTCTCTTGAATAAATAATATCGACTGACTTCTCCTTGATATCAGCAGAATGGATATCAGTATTAAGAAACGTAACCCTTTGAAATGGATCTCGCACTTTCTGGCGCGAAATCGCGATGTCCGTCATGATCGGAGAGGTATCCAACCCTACGATCTCCACATCAAATTCATTCGCAAAGTAGAATGCCGCACCACCTAATCCGGAACCAACATCAATAATCTTATTCCCCGATTCGATTTTTATCTTATCGCCTAATTCAGATATAAATCCGGACAGTCCTCCCGGGCTTTGAAATCCGTCACCATAAATTGATTCAGAACGAAGAATGTTATGAGCACTGCTATACCTCATTTCGGCATAGCTCTCTCCAATATTGCTTGGATTTGAAATCACCTTATCTTCCAGTTGGGTTGGGGGAAATTTAACAACTTGCACTCTCTGATTACGCCTGCGCAAAATCAATTTGACATAGACACGTCAGACGGGGCTCGGCACCAAGGAAATCACTTCTTTGACCGGCTGTAGGGTGGGCTCAATCTCGAGAGAGCGCCCATTTTCTAGGATTGACTTTGCGACTTTTTCCATTGCGGGAAATGCAGCGCGAAGAAGCTGATTCGCATAAATCACAATATTGAATCCAGCTTCTGAGAATTCATGGAAGCGCACCGAGTTGTAGCTCGTCGGCACACAGACGAGCGGGATATTCGGAAAAGCTTTTCGATAACGCCGTGCGAATTCGAAAACCTCATCTGCGGATTCTTTTCGACTATGAATCATAATCCCATCTGCTCCAGATTCAGTATACTTGTATGCTCGATGCAGAGCATCGGTCATCCCCTTTTCAAGAATAAGACTTTCTATTCTGGCGATAACCATAAAATCGGAGCTTATTTTCACCAATTTTGCAACTTTTATCTTATCAACAAAAAAATCTGGATCGTCTTGCTCTTGAAAAACTTCATTTCCAAACAAGGAATTTCTTTTCAATCCAATTTTATCTTCAATAATTATCGATGAAACACCGGCTGCCTCTATCAACGGTATATTGATCGCAAGATGTTCAGCCTGGCCGCCAGTATCGCCATCCATTACCAATGGCAGTGTCGTGTTCTCAAATATCTCGTTGATATTTTCGAGTCTATTTCTTAAATTCAATAACTCAATATCAGGCTTACCGCGAATAGTGGAGTCCGTCAATGAGCTAGACCAAAATCCATCGAATCCGTCGTCGCGACCATTTTTGATGGATTCGATCATCAATGCTGTGAGAGGGCTGAATGCCTCAATAATTCTCACGCATTTATTCTTATTAATTGCATCTCGCAATGCAGATACACGGGCGGCATTGGTCGGTCTATTTCTTCTAGAATAAATACTCTCGCTCATCTTAGTCTCCATACTTTGATTTTCTATAGTTAACTTTCGATACAGATTAGATATTTTTATTTGCGTATTTGTATGATGATTGCTCACCACCCCTCGGATTGTCAAAGACAATCAATAGAATATTTTTCGATATCCAAATGATATTTGGATACTTTTGAAATATTTGAAAATACTTCGAGGGCAGCCTGTTTCGTATCCGCGAGTGATCCGGCCAGCCCGTCACTATGCGATTGACAGCGCGATACTCCCTTGTTCGCTGCGTCGTTTCCGCGACGCCGATGCCCAACACCCTAAAACGCTGGCCAACGTCGATCTGCGCTTTCGCTACGCAATCGCTCGCACTCGTTTCCCTGCCGTTTCTGCTTCAAGGCGCCTTCAGCATGCCGGTGACCGAAACCGGTTTCGTCATTGCCGCATGGCCGCTGCTCGTGGCGGTCATGGCCGTGGTCGTCGCGCCGCTTAGCGACCGGTATCCATCCGGTCTCCTTTGCAGCGTTGGGCTCATTCTCCTGACGCTGGGTATGGTGTTGCTGGCGACGATGGGCAGCGGCGCGTCGAGCCTGGGTATCGCCGTACGACTCGGTGTTTGCGGAATTGGATTCGGGCTGTTTCAGTCGCCGAACATGCGCGAAATCATGAACGGAGCGACCGGGGCGCGCAGCGGCGGAGCCAGCGCCGTCGTCGCGATCTCCCGGCTGATGGGGCAGACCCTCGGGGCTGGGCTGGTCGCCCAGTGCTTTCATTTGTGGCCCGTCTCGGGGGCCCGCATGGCGTTGTGTCTTGGCGGTGCCTGTGCACTCCTCGGCTGCATCTTCAGCACAATGCGGTTGAAGAAGCGCGCCAGTATCTGACGCGCCCCGTCCCGGCGGCCAACGCCTTCAAGACGTGGACATTGTAGAGAAGGACGGATTTCATCGAGTTAGAAGGCGAAAAAAGTCGCCGATGATAACCCGACAATATGGACGGAGCGTCGCGCGCCAGAGCGACGCTCCGTTCCCTAGTTTAAAACCGGTACGAAAGAGTCACCTGTGCCGACAAGGGAGGGCTAGGCGTCAGCGTGTAGTCGAAGGTCGCGGCCGAGCCCCCGGTGTAGTATTTGCGATTGAACAGATTGAAAACGTTCAACTGCGCCTTCCATGGGCCACGCTGATATGAAGCCATCGCATCGGTGCGCACATAGCCAGCAAGCTTGAAGGTATTGGGTAGCGTCGCTTCGCGCGGGCCAACGTAATAAATGCCCGCCCCGACCTGCAAGCCCGGAACCGACTGCAACTGATAGACGGTCCACACGCTTGCGCTGTTGCGTGGAACATTGCTAAGGCTGTCGCCCACCGGATATGTCGTATCACTCGTGACTTTCGCAAGCGTGTACGCGTACGTGACGATGGCCTTCCATTGCGGCGTGATGTTGCCAGTAATGTCAAGCTCCACGCCCTGGCTCCTCTGCTTGCCCGTCAGCACTTCCAGCAAAGGGTTGGTGGGATCCGTGGTCAGGATATGGTTCCGGTTGATATTGAACAACGCGAGGTTGGCATTCAGCCGGTTTTTGATGAGTTCCTGCTTCACGCCTATTTCGTACTGCTCCGCGACTTCCGCAGCGTAGGTGACGTTGCTGCCGCTATGACTCACATTCGGCGCGTAGCTGCGGCTCCAGTCGGTGAAGAACGACGTACTGGCCGTCGGCTGCCAGACCAGACCGACGCGTGGCGAGAAGGCCGTCTGCTGACCGTGGCCCGTCGGCTCACCGGCTTCATCAGCGCTGTTGATGAACCGGTCCGCCCGCAACCCGACCTGCAGCTTGACCTGTCGCGTCAGATCAATCAGGTCCTGCACATAGACACCGTAGTCGGCGCCCCGCCCCTCATGCCCTGCCAACGAACCGGCTGGCGTCAGCCCGGAGACATAGCTGGGATTGAAGAGATCCACTGTCATCGTAGAAACCTGCGAACCCCCACTGCCAACTTCCAGATAGCCGTAGTCGACGCCCGCCAGTAACGAATGCTTCAGGCTACCGGTGAAGAAGTTGCCCACCAGTTCGGCTCGGGCCGAGTATTGGCGCGAGACTTCGTTAGCATCACTGTAGACAGAGTATTCGAGGAGATTGTCCGTAGCGCTCGTGCTGTCAGGGAACGACTGCGTCGAGTGCTGGCGCGCGTACGAATACTGCCCTGCCAGGCGCAGTTTCCAGTTCTCGGAAAGCGCATGCTCGAATAACAGCGTCTCGGAAACGGTATCGTTTCGGCCGTAATCGCCGTCGCGGAATCCGTAATAGCGGGAGCGCGAAAGCTGCTGATAGTTGGCGACGGCAGGCACACCGAAGTCAAAGCCATCCCGGTTCAGGTGGTTGAACTCGCTCAAGAGCGTCACCGAGGTGCCGTGATGATTGTCCCAGGTGATAGCCGGTGCAATCGACCACGATTTGTAGCCGCCGTTGTCCTGGAACGTCGAGTTGGTCTCGGCCGACGCATTGAGCCGGATGCTCAGGTCGTCGTTCAGGACGCGATTGACATCGACCGTCGTGCGGCCGAGGCCGTAGCTACCTGCCGTCGCGCTGACTTCGCCGAAGTTCTCCCACTCCGGCCGTTTGGACACGGTGTTGATATAGCCGCCTACCGCACCGATGCCACCGTACAGGGCGCCGGCCGGACCCTTGAATACCTCGACCTCGTCAATGTTCTGAACGTCGCGAAAGGCGTAGTAGCCGTAGTTGCGGAAACCGTCGCGCAAGCCGTTGCTTTCGCTGAAGCCGCGGATATTGAAGAACGTCGCGCCATTGCCGCCGTAGCTCGCCTCAGCGTGCACGCCGCTGACGTTATCGGCGATCTGGTCGATGCTCGTCACGCCGCGGTCCTGCAACGTTTCCGATGGCACGACCTGAATGGAGGCCGCATAGTCCTTGATCGGCGTATCGGTCCTGGTCGTGCTCGTGGCCGTGTCGGTGCTATAGCTCGAGTCCGCCGTGGCCGTGACCTTGATTGAGGGCAACTGACTGTCTGCTGCGACCGGCTCATGACCTGTTGCCGATGCCGTAGCACCCGACTGGGGCGTCTGTGCATCGGTTTTTGTGGTCGTTGAGGACGTCGCCGGATCGGCTGTTTGTGCGTGAGCTTCGGCCACGAAACCCGCGCACAAAATGGCCACCGCCACGCCCAACGGCAGAGCCTTAAAGCGCGTCTGCGCCCCCAAAAAATCCTGGCTGGCACCGCACGTCACGAGCGCGCGCGTGCCGACGCCGCCCGCGCGCAGCGGTCGTTGTCTGGTCTTCATGTTATCGATTCAGCGAAAAGAAATAGTCGTGCGTGCGCGGCACCCTCACGGCGCGCGCAGCATGGAGACGGATTTCAGCCGAAAAGAGGAGGCGCCCGCGACAGCGGCCGGAAATGCAGTGAGATGCGTACCAGCGGGCGTGCAAGACTTGCACTCCACAACTGGGTGACGCGTGTCAGCGTGAAGAGCACCACGGCAAGCGCGATGCTCACGCAGGCAACGACCAGCGCGGCACTGAACGGACAGACGCTGTTGTCTCCCGCCATCGTGTCGTGAGCCGCTGAGCCGTGCATGCTGATGCCGTCGTGCATCATGCCCGCCATGTGGCTCATGTCCATGTCGGGCATCATGTCGGCCATATCCGGCATCACGCCAGAATTTTTGGCAAACATCGGGCCATGGCCGGAACACATCACGAGTGCGAAACCGCCCTGCGCCCCCGGATCCGGGTCAAGCATGACGGCGCCCGGCAGGAGCGCGCGCGCAAGAAGGATGGCAAAAGCAGCAAGAAACAATACCCGGCTCGCCGTGCCACCTCGCAGCAGGAAACGGCGAAGGGAGAACATGGCGCGTATGTTACCAAGCTTTCGGCTAGTAATCTCGCCGGCAACACAGTCAATATTACACGTCGCGATGTCTCAGCCCATCGTAAAAAGCTCAAATAATGAAGGGCATGTACCCCGGTCCGCGTGAGCGTCGTAGGGACGAGACCCACGTCTCGATTGAGGTTAGCAGTCTCGGGGCAGCCATCCAAAGTATTAGGTTGGCGCACATTTTTGAACCGATCACGCGCGGGCAAGATACGTTCGGCTCCCACCCAATATGCTGGAGAGCGCCCTTGGGGCTTCGGGGGCTAATGGTCTACGCACGCAACTTAGGGTTGCTCGCAAAATCTTTGGGCGTCGCGCCGTGAAACACGGCGCATTCAACACCACAAAGCGCTGAGTATTATGGGTCGAAATACCGGTAGCCGTGGACCCTGGATGTCCGAGATCATGATGGCGAGACCCCGCGGCGTTGAAACATCATCATCGAGAATTCCACCCGGACTCTTCGGAGGTGCGAAACGCGCGGCGACGAAAAAATTCGCGGTACAGGTTCATCGGAAAGATCCTCGCCCCCCTGAGTTCCTTTTCCAGCAATCCATGACTCGTGGCAAGAATGCAGCAAACCGCATGCGCAGAATGGTGAGAGTTTTTTCCTGTGCGGGTAACTCGACAAGACACGCGTCTGTTGCGATTCCCCTATGTTACTGCGACAGTCAAATAGGGGCTGAAGAATCGCCTCTCTCCTGGACAGGTGGTACGGCGATTGCTCGACAAGCCTCCGACTTTCTCAAAACGGAGAATCCATGACGACCCTTAAACCTACGAATTGCATATGCGCAGCTGTCGTCGCTAGCGTCTTAGCGATCTCACCGAACGCCTTCTCACAGACAAGCCTCGATTCAACAACTGCCCCCGTCACGCACGCGGACAAAAAAGCAGAGAAAGAGCAAGCAAAGGCTGACAAGAAAGCCACAGTCGCTCAGGCTAAAGCGGACAAGAAAAAGACTGATGCGCAAGCCGATGCAGACAAGGAACGTGCAGACGCACGAGTAAAGGACGCGAAGGACCAGTAACTCTGTGTACAAGAGGGCCGGCGGTTTTCGCTGGCGGCCCTCTAACCCTGCCGCCATGGAGAGTATGTGCACCATCGCCTTTCAATGCGTCGCGTTGCCTTACTGAGGGTGCGGCTTTGCGAGAAGGCAACACTGCATTTTTACTTTTTTGGGGATTTAATGGTCGAAAATATAAGCATCTTTAAGCAGTGGCGAGCGCATCTTGTCATCGCATCAATGATCGCTGTCGCGCTGCAAGCGGCTGCCATCATCGCTATTTTAGCCTTTGACGCTCCAATCACCGAGTTTGAAACGGCACGGTTTCATGTGTGTGCAACCTTCGCGATCTTGATCGGCGTAGTATTAATGCGGCTCGCTGGCAGATTCGCCTTTATTCGTGCAATCGCACGTGGTCAGGCCGTCTATCAGAGACGAAGGCTCAACGAATGGCAAGTTCACGAGTCGTGTCCGTTGCGCCCATTGGTGATACTGCACTGCATGCTAGCAGCCCCCGACCGCAAAAAAGCTAAACGCACGTCGACCTCAGTTTGTAATGCCCGCGAAGGCTTTAACGCACGGAAGCGTAGCTGGCGCCGATACAGACGTTACGCCGACAATGCAGGTGCTGGCAATAGCATGGCTCATGGGTCGCTTTTGGCTACTCGTCAACGGACGGGTATAGACCCACCACCCTGTCCATTTGGGTAGGTGCGCGTCAATTGGTGGTGCGCTAGAGTTCCTATTGAGGGCAGTCCCCAACAGCCCTCGGTCTCCTTACCTCCTGCCCGCCATGGAGCGGGCATTTTTTCGTCAACGCCCAGCCCCCGTTCTCTCACCGGACAATCCAGCAATGCCATTCAATTCAGAGAATCGAGTACCGACATATGCTTGAGCGACGCTCGCAAGCATAGCTTGCCTATCATCGCATTGACGGTTTACCCATAGCTATAGTCTAAACGCACCACGTCGAATTACCTTCGTCTCATGTCGATCGCTAGTCGCCGCCCTATCTGGCTAGAACATATGCAAACGACAATTTCAGCCAACAACGTCGCTTGATATCCATCATGCCGATGCTTCTGCCGCTGAACCGACAGGAGATGCTTTACCTTCCCGTTGTGAGCGAAAGCCGACCTATAAGTCCGGAAAACACTCTTTGGTAATCCAAGATTGAGAGTGACTGAGTAAGCTGATGAGGAATCCATACTTACGTTGGTGTCCAGGGATAATCCTATGGAAAAGCGTCAATGGCTCACCTACACTTTTCAGGCGGCTCGCGATATCCCTAGCCGCGACGTGAAACTTCAAAACCGCGGAGTCGCCTCTGCGGTTTTTTTTATCAACGAAGCATCCTCCTCTGTTGGCGCGGGAAAGCTCAAACGCCGGAGCCAGTAGACCACTGTAATAATTTATTTCCCGTAAAACGGTGTGGCCCCTTGAAACAGATCATCGTCTTGTGTATTTATAACGATGATCTTGCCATTTTTTTTCCAAAGCCACGTACATTGGCCAACCCCCACGTCGGAGCAAGCTTGCATTTCCGGCCGTCCCTGACACTTTCGCTCTCCCGGATCTCCCGGACTGCATGTCGACGCATTATTCCCATGGAAAGGTGCCCATCCATGTCTGAGCATGATCTGCCTGACCTTCGAGTAGGGCGTTTGAGCCTGTATGGCCGGAACGCCCAACGCTTGAACACTGGTTTCCGCGAAAGCAGCCTGCGAAAGTAAGAGAAGCAGAAAAAGACTTTTCTGTTTGATAGGCATGTTTTTTGTGTTTACTGGAACAGATAGTCGAGTTCGCCCACCATACGGGCCCTACGTCCGCCGACCTTTCAGAACTTTCCGCATCGTCCGCAGATCAGCCCAGGCAGCACCTGCGCTGTTGCGCCTCAAGCCTGTCCAGGCCGGCTTGCCCTTTCCTTGCCGGCTTTTGGAGGTCCGCGGCGAGCTGCCGCAGGTCAAGTATCGCCTCGACGCGCCCCTCACGAAAATTTAATTTCGCAACAGCTTCCACGTGTCAGGTCGTTTCCGAAAGTGATACTCGGTTGCGGCCGCGCGATTTTGCGTAATATAGCGCCTCATCGGCGGCCTTGATTGCTGCACTTAAATCATCGTCCGTACCCGGCACCCGGCTGACCACACCAATACTTGCTGTCACGCGCCCGTATTCGCTAGTCGCATGCTCGATGCCACAGCCCGAAATCGCTCCTCGAATTCGTTCCGCTATCTCGGTAGCACCCATCGCCGACGTTTCAGGCAACACCACCACAAATTCCTCACCGCCATAACGTGCCGCAGAATCTGCAGGGCGCCGGATGCTTGCGCTAATGCAACGGGCGACGGCTGCTAGTGCATCGTCGCCAGCCTGGTGGCCATAGGTATCGTTGAAGGCCTTGAAGCGATCAATATCAACAAACAGCAATGACATCACGCTACGGTTTCGTCTCGCGCGGCGCCATTCTCGTTCAAGTATTTCGCCGAGACTACGCCGATTGTTCAGGCCAGTCAGCCCATCGGTCCTCGCCAGTAACTGCAGTTCGGATTCTGCACGCATACGCCGGCGCAACTGGATGCCAAGCAATATCGATAACGCCACAAAAGCAGAGCCAAATATGAGCATTAGCGAACCGATGAGCAGCGTACGGTGCCACCAGGCGGCATAGATGTCCTGCTCGGCGGCTGCGACCGTGATAATCAGTGGATAGCGGGGAAAATTGGAAAACCAGTAGAGACGCCGCGTACCGTCAATCGACGACGTTTCAATGAAACTCCCCTGCACCGCAGTCTGAAAATGGGCGAATGTACTCGCACCTTTAACGTTCCGACCAATGTTCCTGGTGTCATATGGCTGCCGCATGATCATTACACCATTACGACCAGTGAGTGACATCGTGCCGTGAGGGCCAAGAGACAACCCAGCGAACAGGTTATGAAAGTACTCGAGATTGATCGATAGCAACACGATCCCGGCAAACGATCCATCGGCATGGGAAAGCCGTCTCGTCAGGACGATGCTTGGTCCGTCTCCTGATTGCACGGGGTCACTGATATAGAGGCCGAAATCAGGATGATCCCGGTGGACGACAAAATAAGTCTGGTCGGCGAAATTACCCTTGCGAGGGATATCGTGCGCTGAGTCTAGAATGATGTTGCCAGCAGCATCCAGGACAAGCATCGCACCGAGATATCTGGCGCTCGCTGCG
Source organism: Paraburkholderia sp. J69-1 (assembly GCF_905220255.1). Lineage (NCBI taxonomy): Bacteria > Pseudomonadati > Pseudomonadota > Betaproteobacteria > Burkholderiales > Burkholderiaceae > Paraburkholderia > Paraburkholderia sp. J69-1. Next base: position 33,289 of record NZ_CAJMZG010000035.1, read on the forward strand.
CGGTCAAACAGCACCAGCCGTCGCAAACGGGGCGGCAACGCCATCACGTTTGGATCGCTGAGGACGTCAACGACTGCCTGCAGGGAGAGTGCGTAAAACTCAAAATTGCGTTCGATGTCCCGCTGCGCAATCAGGGAGATATCACGCAGAGTATCGCGTGTGTGCTCCATTGCATCTTGCCGCCCCTGGTACAGGACAATCCCGCACAGACCTACCATGACCATCGCAATTGCGGCGCAGACACCAACGATCAACGAAGACGTCGAAAGAATGCGCTGAAAGCGCACTGCGAAATGGTTGTCCTGGTGCCTCTCCATTCGGATCATCTTGTAGTCAGCCTGATTGCCTGTTCGCTCCGCCGCTATCAGCGACGCGATGTGTCCGCGCCACGCCCGATCCCCCCGGAAAATGCATTCGGACAAAACGCCCGAGTCGGCGCCTAGTTGTCATCCAACCAGGTGCGAGCCTACGAGAGACTCGTCCGATCCCACTTTGCGAGGCAGACAACTACGATACGCAATTGCCACTCATCCACAAACGTCCTGCCGATAGAAACGCAGACTTACTGCCATGTGACCTCACCGCCTTCTGTCGGGGATGCCGCCACCTCCATATCAGCGTGTGCTACCGGTCCAGTGACGAGCCCGTCACAAAATACGTAAGCAGCCCGTGTGCGAAGCGGTTCAGCTTCGTCACGACGCCCTTGTTGGAGCGCCTAATCGCGTTGTAGCCAAGCACTGAAGGTATCGCGACGAACAAACCGAAAGCGGTCATGATCAGCGATTCGCCGACCGGGCCAGCGACGCGATCGATAGTTGCCTCACCCGTCGCACCGATCGCTACCAGCGCATGATAGATACCCCACACTGTGCCAAACAGGCCAACGAATGGAGCCGTGCTGCCAATCGATGCGAGAATCGCAAGTCCAGATTGTAACCGCGCCACAATGTCGTCCAAAGTATCCTTCAGGCAGCGCGTTATCCAGTCGGAAACGTCCATGCGGTCATGCAACTGGGGTTGCGTCTGACGATGGTGCTCGGTCGCGAGCCTGCCAGACAATGCGAGTGCCAGGAACGGATCGCTGGCACACGACGAATCGTCGTCATTTAGCATGTCGAGCCGAGCGTCAAGACCCTCGAAATATGAGAGGAACCGCTCTGTATTACGGAAGGTACGTCTGAGGCGCATGCGGGCCCTGAGCTTCAGGATGATGACGGTCCACGACGTCAGCGACATGATAAGCAACGCGCTAAGAGTGCCCCGTGTAACAAAGTCGCCCTGCTGCCAGACGTTGGCCAGCCCATAGTGCTCCATTTCGGTTGCCTTTCTCAGGTAGGTTGGCACCTCAGTCCAGACTGAAGGCAAGTGACCATACACAGCCAGGATCCGTATCCGGCTCTTGCCGGGCGCGGCTTGCGCTGAGCATCCGCAAGCCCAATACTAGCCTGGCATCCTGGCGTCGGGTCACGAACGCGCCCAACTACGGCCACACCCCGACGAGAATTCGTAGATGAATGCTGCACCTGGCAGCCATTGGCCGCTCTTCTGATTCCGAGCCGAATCGATCCGTTGGCGATCAAAGTGCGCTGCGGCTCGCAGAGAAATACAGTCAACCAGACTGTCACAATTTTGCATGCCACGCACGTGAGTCGAGCGATCCCCCTTTTTTACCGACCCCAGAGTTGTGTCCTGAACGTCATCCGCGCGGCATCGAGCACGGACTTCGCCGTACCTGTTTTTTCCAGCGCCTTCGCGTGAACGTTGCCTACGAAGATTGCTGCATGTTTCCTGACAAACGCGGTCCTTTCCTTGTGGATCGCTGGATTCGGCGGCGGCGAGTATCGTGGCCCCGGTTCTATTTTGCCTCGTCATGCGCTGGTGCGCCGAGAGATACGCTTCGGCGCTACATTGAGGAGCAGCAAGCGCACCACCAGAACGCCTGCGGCGTCCGAGCTCTCGCCCCCGGACTAAACTCCGGCACTTCCCGCACATCTGGTGACGCATAGAGTCACCGACGACCTGCACTAGCATCCTCACGATGAACATGCGCGGGCTCTTCGCGACGAAAGCTGCTGTCCGTTCGCCCCGTAACGTTGGCAGCTCCCACATACGAGACTAGAAAATCTAGTTATGGTCGTCGTCAAGTTGCATGTAGAAGTCGCGTGTGGTGCGCGCGACGTCGCGGCTGAAAACCTGCGAGTGCGCATCAAAGAAAAATCGAACGAAGGCCATCACAGTGATCTGCTTGTCGCGGCCCGGCGTGATGTTTACGTCCGCCAGCGCGCCGGCTTGTGCATGTGGCGAAAGTTTGACAGTCGCCGCCATTTGCGCATGGACATAGGGACCGTGATCGTGACTGCCGGCGCAGGTCTCGCTTAAGAGCGACTGTGCGGTGGACGTGCCAAGACCCGCAGCAGCGGCTACCTGTAGCGCGCCCGACGAATTCGGAAAGCAGGAGGTCGAGTCCTGAACACTGTCGTTCCACCCGCTCTCCAGCGTGGCACGCCACTGGAAATTGCGCCCCTCTTCGGACAGCATGTGCAGCGCCGCACCCGTCGCAACCGACCATTGCGGACTGTAATAGCCGCCCTGACCGGGGACGTAGAAGTTCTCATTGCGGCGATACCCCAAGTAGTGAACCGCAGGACCGGCACTGAAGTAATCGAAACCCGGCACGCGCAGATCATAGTCGGCGGACAGATCGGCCGATGCGCCTTCGTTGCCCACCACGTTGGCGCCCGTCAGCCATTGATACTCGGCGGCACTGCTCACGCTCCAGCGCTGCAGGATCTGCCAGCGCGCCGACGCGCCGCTCGCCATGCGGCGCACCGCTCCCCAGCTCCAGTCCGTGCCCGGCAGTGTCTGACCACGCCATGACAGCAGCGAATCACGCACGGGATCGACGCTGATCCACGCGCTCCACGCTCCCCAAGGGCCTTGCTGCCCCACACGCACCTTGCCGTCGAACATCACGCCCGTGGGCGGTCCCTGGGTTGCGCCAAATGACGCGCTCCAGTCCAGTCGCCGGTCGTTGCCCAGACTAGCTACATCGGCCATCATCCCTTCGATTTCCTCACCGCCCTCCGCCCCACCGAAAGGTAGCGCCGCATAGCGATTCAACAGGTTTTGCGACACGGTTCCACCAGAGGCGCACGAGCCGTCCGCGTCGGTCTGCTGCGAGGTGCAGCCTTGCGGAAACTTGCCAGGCAGGCGCTGACTCAGTGACGCACTCCCCGAACTCAGAAACAGCTGCCGATAGCGCAATTCGAATTGCTGCGTGCCGTTGATCCATTCCGCGCGCATTGCGGGCGATACGGTATTGAGGCGACCCTGTCCCGGCGCGCCGATATGATCGGCCCACGTCAGGCCCGCTGCTACCGAAGGGGAGTCGATGCCGGTGAGGTCGGCGGGGATGTAGCGCACGATGTGCTGGAGGTCCGCTGCGCCCTGCGTGCCGGCGTCCAGTTCGGCTTTCGCGGCGACGAACGACTTGTCGTAATAGAGCCGCTGCGCCGCAAGCGCATGCGCGTAGTTCTGCAACGGCCCCGGCGTGCCGGGCAAGGCGTCCTGCACACGCTCGCCTTGCGCCGCAAGCGCGAGCGCCAGGCCCTCGGCGCTGTCGTCGTCATGGCTTTGCAGATAGCGCGCGCGGAAGATCTGTTCGGCTTGTGCGAAGCGCTTCTGGCCGTACAACGCCCAGCCCCGCAGCACACCTGTCGACGCGTCGCCGACACCGAGCGACACCGCGATATCCAGTTGCCGCATGCTCTCGTCATAGCGATGCTCCCGGTAGGCTTCATTGGCGCGCGCCATGGCGATCTGGCCGCGCAACGGCCGGGCACGCGCATCGGCGGCCACGGCGGGCGGCGCCAGCAAGGCGTCCGCCCCCTTCAGGTTTCCTTGCGAAAGACGAACTTGAGCGAGGCCAATGGTTGTATCTACATCGTTCGGCGCGAAGCTCAACGCGGCTTCAAACCAGCTGGTGGCGGCGTCGGGACGATGCTGCTCGAAGGCAAGCCAGCCCGCCTGGGTCGCCGCCTTCGCGTCGCGATTTGCGCGGATAGCGGGAGCGAGCGCATCCAGCCTGTTGCCAATACTGGGATCATCAGGCGGCAACGCCGCGAGCACGGCCAGCGCGCGCTGGTAGCGCAGTCGATCGAAAACGAGGTCGGTTTCGCGGTCGCGTTCGCCATGCTGCGCTTCGAGCTGTATCAATGCATCGACCTGTGCAGCAGGAAGCTGCCGCCCCGCCATATAAAGCGTCGCAATACGATTGCGAGCGGGTTCACAGGCGGGAATCAGCCGTCGATAGAGCGCTAAAACGGCGTCGCTGTCAGCCGCCTTGGCAAAGATCTCCGCCGCGCGCCAGGCACGGTCAATATGCGCACAGCCGAATTCGTCGGGAGCGTGCGCAACCATCTCGTGCAAGAGATTCACATTGCCCTTGAGCGCCGCGTCGATTTCGTCGGCCTGCTGCCTGCGCGCGCGCTCCGCAACGAGTGCGGACGCCGGACGCCAGCCGGCGAACTGATGTTTGAGGCGCTCGACCTGTGCGTCGTAGATATCCAGCCGGCCCGCATTCAGCAAAGCCCAAAGCGGACGTTCGTCGGGCGCCGGTGGGGTCATAGGCGCTGAAAGCGTTGACGGTATTGCAGGTGTCGAAGACGCGGTCGCTACCGCGTCACTCGCAGGCAGTACCGGCACAATCAGACTCCGCTGATCGCTGTGCTCAACCCACACGCCGTTGCTTTGGGCGCTCTCCTGTGTGATCGCTTGTTGTGGCGTATGCGTGCCGTCCGGCGCCCACGCCGCAGATGCCCCTTGGGTGACGTTGCGGTCGATGCCGAGCAGGTTGTCCTGCCCGGCGTGTGCGACGCACGACAACGCTGCTGACAACATTGCGCCCCACCTCCTCCACCCACTGCCCGCGCGCCGAGCGCGCGCGTTAGCCCTGCGAACCACCATGATGCTTCCGGTGACGGCGTCGCAGAAGAATAACGGTCAGCACCGACAGGAGCGCGAGCAGGGCAAGCACGCCCGCATAACCCCACCACGGGTGTCGCGAAACTTCGAATCCCATGCGATCGTAAGCATTCAGGCTGCCGACGTCATAGCGCGCGCCGCTGCGACCGGTCCAGAGTTCCGGACTATCGAAGCTCAACTCACTCACGTCCCCACCCAGATTGTCCCAATAATTAGGCTCGATCATGCGCCGCACGCCATCCACCAGTTGATCGGGATTAGCCGCCGTAAAGGCCGTCACGGTGTTGCCGCTGCTGCCCTTGTATTGCATCACCAGCAACTGCTCCGAAAGCGGCGCGTCGGCGTCAAGCACCGATGTCGAAGGCGGCGCATCGGCATCGCTCGGCTGCGCGCCGAAGCCCGCGCGCATCAAACGGCCTAGGGTACCGATGTTTTCCCGCGCATGAGGCGCGGCATTGTCGGTCTCATCCGCGCGATAGGCAAGCGTCATCACATGGCCAGGCTGCCAGGGCGCGCCCTGCCACGCCCACTGGGAAAGCGCGCCCACGCTGCCGATAACGATCGTCTGGCGGCCGGCTTCGGGCGTGCCGGTCGTCACCTGGGCAGCTGTCAGCGGCCAGCGCTGGCTCTGCGCGAGCTTGCCCATCAGGCTCCAGGCGGAGGCGATCGTACTGTTGTCCGACGCGCCCAGGTGCACGGCAAGGCCTGACCCGTCCGGGCTCACCGTGTATGGAAATCCGCTCTGCGCGAAGCGGCGCAGATCAGGCATGGTCGTGAAGTGTGCAGCCGGAGGCAGCGTAATCGACGAATCGTCGAACACCGTAAGCAGCAGGTTGCGCGTTTCGCGTAGCATGCAGTGCTCGGTTAGCAACGGCACGAGCACGGGACGCAAGGACAGCACGTTGGCGCCGGGCCGGAAACTTCGCAACGGAATATTCACGCGATAGTGACGCAGCAACGCGCCCTGCTGCTGGTCCAGCGCAATGACCTGCTCGAACCGATCGTTCAGATAGACGTTGAGCACCGAGTCCTGCCGCATCTTTGCGCCTTCCGTGAAGTTCAGATCGAGCGTCACCTGGGCATCTTCCGGCGCGTAGATGTCTGCGGGCAGCATCACATCGAGATCGACACGGTCGGAGGCGCCGAGCGTACGCGACGTGAAACCCAGCGAACGGAACGAGTGAGGCTGCGTGCCAACGAGCGTACGACGTGCGGAATAACGCGAAATGCGTGCTTCATCAAGTGCGTTAATGACCATTTCGGCCAGATGCGGCTGCGCGAACTCCGGATGCGCGAAACTGCGTGCAGCCAGTTGCACCTGCGCATCGTTCACTCCGCTCACCACCAGCACGAAACGGCGCGGATCGTCGGGCTTCGGATAGATACCGAGGAAGGCACCCTTGATGCGCGCTGACACGTCGGCGGCCAGATAGGGGCGCAACGCATCGCGGGTGCCGAACAGCAGCACGTCGGTATCGGCGAGTTTCGCCAGAGACAGGCCGGGCAGCACGCCGCCGCCCTTGCCAGCCTGGGCGTCTAACACACGCAGCGTTGGGCTGAGATAGCGCAAGCGCAACGCTGCGCCTTGCGCCAGCAGCGCGCCAGTGCCCAGCGCCGTATCATTAGCCGGATGCTGAGCCGCGACGATGGTCAACGCGCCGCCGTGCTGCTGCTTCGGATCGATCAGATCCGGCAGATCGGACAACTGCGGCGCGAGCGGCTTGAGCTCGGTTTGCAGTTGAAGCGTCGAAGCATTCGTATCGATTTCAGACCAGAGTTCGGGCGAATTCGGGTCTTCACAATTCTCGGTCGAGTGTTGCGCAGCGGCGAAAGTCAGCGTGTTGTAACCTGGTCGCAGCAGATCGGCGGGCACGCGGACGTCGGCGGTGAGTTCGGGCTGACGCGACGATAGCTGCATCTGCGCGATCGTGCGATCGTTCACGCGCACGGCAAGTTCAGACCGATCGCTCAATAAGGAAACTGAATTTGTGACCACCAGATGAAGCACCGCCGAATTCACCTTCTCACGCGCCGAAATCGGCACGCTCATCGACCGCAAGCCGGTTTCGCCGACGAGCCGGATCGGCCCGGAAAGGTTGCCCAGCGTCGCCAACGTGACAGGCTGAACAACGCTGGCCGGCGGGGCAGCCGTCAGAGCCGCCGCCGACGATGGCGCCGGTGAAACGTTTGCGTTCGTGGCAGCAGCTAAGGCCCATGCAGAATGGGTGGCAGAAACCGCAAGCGCGAAAGAGAAGCACGCAGTGGCGCGCAAGAAAGAGATCAGCGTCATGAACGTGACAGGTGCGAAGAAAGAGAACTTCGAAGCGCGCGCACTGAGGCGCGCAATTGGCGCAGCACGAATACCGCCATACCGGCAAAGAAAAAGCGGTAATGTCCGAAGGCATGGACGGTGCCGAGATACACGACCATCGCCAAGCTCCGCCGAATACCTATGCGGCGGTTCCGGCTTTCGCGGAAGTCACGCCAACGCGCGCTGTCACCGTAGACCAGCGCGACGCGTTCGGAAAGGCCCGCCACGCTGGCGTCCGTGAACTGGGCGCCAACCGAGTGCGTGCCGTCGCGCGCGGCGATGATCATGCGGAGCGAAACCGGGATACGGCTCAGACGGCCGAGCGCGGCGTTAAAGACTTCCAGCACGGCGCTCGCGGACGATGAGGTTTGCAAATCGCCGGGAAAGATCAATTTCACACCGCCCGCCGACATGTCGGCGATCCGGCAATCGATCCCGTCTTCCGCCCCGTCGATATGAAGCTTCGCGGCGAGATCGGTCGGAATGCGCGGCGTCGCGCGCCGCTGCTTGCGCTCGTAAAGCACGCCGATGCAGGCGTTCAGCAGCACGAGATTCAGCACGCTCCAACCCAGCGAGGCACCGATCACATCCGCGTGTGGCGCGCCGTGTACGAGCTTCCAGATGCCCACGATCGCCGAGGCCAGCACGCAGAGATAGACTACGTAGAAAGGCCCAGCAAGCTCGGAGATCGAATCCTGCTCCATCTGCTCGCCTTTGGGCGTCACGTTGAAAGTGGGCGCGCGTGGCTTGGCCAGCACCGAGATCACGCCACGCAGCGAGAACATCGACACAAGCAATTCGTAGATTTCGGAAATCAAGGTCCAGCGATGGCGGCCGAAGAGATAATCGGTAGTGAGAATAGCGCCGATCATTTGCGGTAAGCCATACGCGAAAAATTGCGGAATTGTCGCGTGATAGAACTGCAATCCGAATAGCAGATACATGGCGGGCGCAACCAGAAACACCACCCGTGCGTAGCAGAAGAACCAGAAAAACGCGTTGGAGAAATAGCAGATTCGCTGTGGCAATGAGAGCCCGTCCATCGTCAGCGGATTGCGCAACAAAAGCAACTGGATCATGCCCTGTGCCCAACGCACGCGCTGCACGACGAAACTCGCAAACGTTTCCGGTTGAAGCCCAGAAATTAGCGGCTCATTCAGATACAGACTCCTGTAGCCACGCGAATGCAGCGTGAGTGCGGTTTCTGCATCTTCAGTGATCGACTGGCCGGTAATGCCGCCAATTTCAATCACGCAACGACGGCTCAGTAATGCGGCGGAACCACAGAAAAAAGAGGCGTTCCAGAAGTCGAGTCCGGGCTGGATGACCGAATAGAACATCTCGCTTTCGGGTGGCATCTTACCGAACAGTCCAAGGTTCTTTTCAAGCGGATCCGGGTTGGTGAAAAAGTGCGGCGTTTGCACCAGGCAAAGCTGTTCGTCCCGCTGGAAAAAACCAACGGTCTTCTCAAGGAAGTCGGCAGTAGGCACGTGATCGGCGTCGAAAATCGCGACGAGGTCACCATGAGTCTGTCCAAGCGCGGCATTGATATTGCCTGCTTTCGCATGTTCATTGCGAACACGTGTGAGATAACGGCCACCGTGGCGCGCGCACATTTCACGCAAGGCCTGTGCGCGCGCGAGCGCATCGGCAGCTTTGGTGAGGTCAGCCTGAGTAAGTTTTTGTTGCGTACCGCCATCGTCTAACAGATAGACGTTGAAACGCCCGCTCGGATAACGCATGTCGAGTGCCGCGCGCAGCGTCGTTTCCAGCAACTCTGGCGACTCGTTATAAGTCGGAATGAACACATCCACCGACGGCACCGGTCCCGCACGGGTGATTAGTGGCGCAACCTCACGATTGAGCGGACGACTGTTGACGAACAGGCCGATTGATGCGACCACGATGCCGTAGATCTCCGCGCCATATAACAGCATGGAGAATATGAAGTCCGCCACCCCGTAGTAGTCAAGTGTCGACGTCGTACGCCAGTAGAGATATCGAAACGTAAGGAATGCAGAGCAGAGCAGAAAAAACAGGCGAACATGCTCGAAGTGGCCGGTTCGCCTCAACAGGATCATCGCAGCAAGAATAGAATACGAAAGCGTGAACTGGGCAGCCAGATCGACCTTCAGTGCCACCGCCAGTCCCACCGCAGCAACCGTAAAGCCCCATGCAAGCACGACGCCCGCCCCTCGAGTGGTTAGCCTTGAGGGCACTCTGGATCCCGGCGATGCCCCGCACGCCTTCGCCTCCGCCTCCGCCTCCCTCTCGCTTCGCTTCCGTGCGCATGCGCCAGAAACCGTATTGACGAGTTTTTCCACAGTGATGTGCAGACACAGCAGTAAAAATGGCTCGTCACGATAGCATCGGAAATAGTAATTCGGGGAAATCTACCGCACAGAAACCCTTTCATCGACTTTCAGCAGTCTCGTAACCCTGCTTACGGCAGGATCCAAGATCACCAATCGGAGGGAAGGCGGAATCGTTAAACTGGGTTATCTCGTCAGTCCTGGAGGATCGGCGGGCAATTAGGCTCAGATGCGCAACGTGACGGACGGGGCTATCTACGTCGACTCGGGTCGCCGTCGCGAAAGCAGCGCATCAATCATGCTCGTACCGAATCACGGGGCACTCCAACTGAACGTTTGTGGCTTGGCCTGACGCGAGGCTTTATCCGGCGGGCTGACCATCATGATGGTCACGTGCTCAGGGTCGCGAAAATTGACGAGTGCATTCGTCTTGCCATCGCCGTAGCCCATCATGGTCGCAAGCGCAATCTGCACAAATGTAGAACTAATCCCGGTGTCTGCGCCGATGCGACGTTGCATGTCAAAACCGTCTGCCGCATCGTCCAGATCAATCTTCTGTTCGTTGTCGTGCAACGATTGCAGGAGCAGCGAGAGATTCGCCGTCGACGCGCCCGTGTCGTAGAACATACGCTCCGGCTGTGTGCCCGATGGCAACGTGGTCAACGCCTGCTGCCAGCCATTGCGCAGTGCCTTGATCCTGTCAGCATTTTTCGCGGGTGCGCTATGACCTTTGGAAAGATCTACCGTTACAGGGCGGTGCAAGTATGCAAGCACCGGCCATTGGTCGTATTCTTTTAGCTGCCAGGTTGTCCATGGCACCGGCACCCACGGGGTGGGCTTGAATCCCTTCGGGAAATTGAGGGCTTCGGTCTTGTAAAACTCTGGCAGCTTTGACTGCCAGTACTCGAAGGTAGGATTATCTACATCAGACGCAGGTTTCGGGTAGGCCCGTTGCTCCTTCCAGTAGAAGTTAGACAGCTTGACAACATCATATTGGGTCTTGGTCTTTTCGATGATTCCCCGGGTCTTAGTCGTATAAGGTCGGATGGTCCGGTCGACACGATCCGTGCGCGTGACCATTAGCGCGACGATCGCGTCGGGGCGTGTCGGTACAAAGTTTGCATTCTCGTTGTTTCCCGGCACCTGACCACCGGGCATCCTGGTAAAGGTGCGTGTATTCGCTCCGTCCTGAACAAGGACGAAGATAGCTGGAAGGTCTGGGTGCTCATCGAAAAACTGGAACAATTTTCCGACCACTTCTGAGCCGTCAGCAGTGTTCAGATCGCTCAGGCGGATGTAAAAACTATTGCCCACGCCTGAGCCGTTATCGGCGTCTCCAAGAAATCCGTCAAGATGTTCAGCATCCTTGTTAAACACATCCATCGGCGGCCCCACGATTACCGTTGGAATAGGCCAGTAGTCAACCCAGTCGAGAACGGTATAGCTCACGACGTTGTTCGACCGTCTGCCGAATTGAAGCATGCGGGTCATGAAGGACCACTCGTAATCTTTGGGGTCGGTCAACAGCACAGCGCCATTCGGCCCGACCTCCTCAAGCCGCATCAGCAAAGCACGTTGGCGGAATCGGTCCACCACCACACCAACCCGCTGTATCTCCAGCGTGAACTGCGGGTCACCCACAGAAGAGATCGTCGTGCTCAATGTTGACGAGCTCGCCGTAAGCACACTATCGCGAGCACCGCTCGCTGACCCACCGCTCGGACGGTCATATCCACAGGAAGTTATTGCGCCAACAGCCGCAATGAGGAGCGGAGTGAAACGAATGAGCAAACGTTGCGGCATAGACAAGACGCCCATTGAATACAGTCTCCCGAAAATAACATGCTATGGATAGTCGCCCATCGCTGCTTGCGCGCTCTTGATCGGCATAGGGGCAGCAGTTAGCTGCGCCCCTGCCACACCACCAGGCATGCCGGTCCGCACCGGGCGGTTCGAGAAGTGACTGCCAGAAGCGGACAGGCTATGCAAGCCGAAATTTGAGCTAGCTCTGGCACATGCCGCAACTACACGTCGACATAAGATTTATCCTGTGACGGTACAAGGTGAGGATGCGGCGTGCAAAGACAGATGCACAGATCGTCGCTCAATGCCGCTTGCCGCCCATCTGGTCCTGTCGTGGAAATGCGCGGCCCCTCACATTTGATTTGTCCCGTGGTCTTGCAGACGGGACACCAGACCGGGTCGGCTTCGTAAGCTTGCTCCCGACCGATGAGAAGATCCTGTCCGTCGCCGCTCTGTACGACACCGCCCACCGTCGTCAGGTCTCCTTTTAGGATGTCGTAACGTCGCATCGTTCCCCCTTTACACGGCACCCGGTCTGGGGCGCAGACTGTTCAGCAAGGTATCCCACAGTTGCAGCGCGCCTGCTTCGTCGACCGGCGAAGTTGCCTGATCGGGTGGCAGATCACCTTGTGATGGCGCTCCCAGCAACAATTCAATCGAAGTATGCGGTTGTGCGAGCGTCGCGGGATTGCCTGGCGCCAGCAGATAAAAACGGAAAACCGTCACTGGACCATCATGAAGTTCAAAAAGAACCTCTTCCGCGTCCATGCCCGCGACCACCCGTTTCCCCTTACGCAAAATTCGATAGCTGCCGGGCATACGATCGAGTTGCGCGCGCAAGTCAGACAGGTTCTTGGTGAGTGTCTGGCGTTGATCATCGTCCATCGAATCACGGAGCTTGATCAACAACAGTGCCGCTCGCCCCGGCATCAGGGCGAACGACTGGCTCACCTCTTCAGTATGCGTAGACGCCCCTGTGACTATTCCGCCGTCAATACAAAATCCGGTTTCTGTGGGTACTGCCGAGTTATCCCGCGCTTTGATACGCCGATAGATGTCGTTGTATATATTCTGAGCGTCGTAGAGGCCATCCTCGCCAATACCCCCTATCGTGTGAAAAAGAGTGTTATTTGAAAAGAGAAATCCTTCTGATTTGAAAGGCAATTTAACCTTCGCCACTGCCTCTTGATAGACGAATACGCGAGAATCAGCGACGGGCGAAAAAGCCTCCTCAAGCCATGCTTTCCCAGTCTTCTCATCGAAGTTTGCAGGGTTATGTCGCTGCTTCGTCCGCAGCTCAGTCTCACGCACATGAACTCTTTCGTTGAAAGCATCAAGAGAAACATTGTGAGTCGTTTCGATTTTATTTCCCCTATACGAATAATTCTGGTTAGAAATTTCGCTTTTCAGGGGGCGATCAAATACAAGTCGACCAACACACCATGGGCGCATTTTCAATAAAAGCGGATTATTCATTGTCGGTTCCACTGAAAGCACGAGAGAACAGATGCAAAGACCTGTCAGCAAAAATAAACTTCGAAAGACTCGAACCATTAACATGCTCCCGGTACATCAATATGCTTCACGATCTGAACTGTGCTATAGAGCATGGCCCAATGAGTCCACGAGTGAGCATTGCTTTTCATATGCTCGTATCCGCCCTGAACAAAGGCGACCTGGACCCCCTGAGCCCGGTCACCGGGCACATCAGGTTTCAATCCACGCGCCTGTGCATCCGCTGACCAGGACGGCACGGTGCCATCACCACGAATAATGCCCGTCCTCGCCGCTACTCTGGCCCAATCGATATTGGCACTGACATCTGGCAAAGTATTTGTCTTCTGGACCGTGAAGGTAACACTTAGTTGCCGCTGCTCCAGAAATACCCGGATTTCGCCCTTACCTGAGTTGTGTAACAAGCGGGCTCTCATGAGTTCGTCTTTCGTAGCGTCCGATGGCACGTCCCCCGTCCAAACGGCATTACCCCAAGTCAATAGGCCCTTTGTCGGCGCGCCTTTTTCGATCGTCGGCTTGTCACCATTGGCGTTCCCTGCCTTTTCGGCAGGCTGCCCCGACATGAAGTCAAGGCCGCCGACGCCATATGCGACATAAGTGTTGCCATGGTATTTGTTTTTCAGCTGACTTTGATTGGACACAACAGTCGCCATTGTTTCCCTATAGTTGCCCACCACGGTCTGGTGACTTCCGCCTTTATCAAGCCGCTTTTTCACCGTCCCCGCTGGATCGAGTTGATCGTTATCCGGCATCAGCCCATACCACTGGGAATTCACATACAACTCGTTATACGTGTCTCCCTCCTCAGGAAACTGCATCACTACGCTCCCATCCGGTCGCGCAAAAATCCACCAAGGTTCGCCGTTGTGATAATCCGGCATCGGTGTCAACTCCATCGGCCCAGGTGCATTCGCCATCACTGCCATAAATTCGTTGGAGTCGCGCCCTAGCAAACTCCCGTTGATGAAGCCATTCAGGCCTCCTTCAGGCCCGCCGCCGGTTTTGAATCGCTTAGCGGCCAGCGGCGCGCCTGTCGCCGGCTGACAGCCGTGAAATATGCCGTGTGCCAGATCTTCAAGCCCGTGATTCAACACGGCGAAGCGCCCCACCAGACCACCCATAGAGTGCGTGAGAATAATGGCCTTCCCAGTATCATTTTCCTTGCAGATCTCGGTCACACCCATTAGGCGCGTTGTCTTCTTTGTCTTCGGGTCAACGACGTCCAGACCGCTCATCACATCACGTGCGGAATCGTTATTGGACTGTAGCCAGTTGTACCCAATCGCGTATACGCGATAAGCGTACTTCATGAACTGGGTGAACTCCGCTGAGTCCTCGGTAATTGGTTGACCCTCTCCAAATGCACCGTATGTTTTCGGATCAGTGCCTAGCACAGGATGGAGCGTCCACTTCTCCCCCGTAGGATCACCATCGATCCAGGCGCCTTGCAACTCACCCAAATGCTTCGGATTGTTCAACTGGTGTTCGAGCCACAAAAGGACAGGTTGATAGCTGGTCCTATAGACCGAACCCCAGCCGCGGCGCCTCGCCTCGTCCTCTGTAAGTGGACTTTCCTCGTCGAAGTCAATCAGCGGACCGAGAGGTGTCACAGTGACGATATGAGGATCAAAAACTTCCTCGCGCGAAGATGCGCTACGAAACCACCCGGCAATAAGAGAACATAATCCGGAAAGCGTTGAAGAAACCGTGTCGGTATTCGGTGCAGACCATGCCATCTCACCGCTGTCTTTGGCGGCCAGCGGCGAGCCCATCACGCCTGGAATGAAAATCACAGGGATCGTAGGACGTATGCAATGAAGCGTCTCTTTGACACGCGTGTCATCGGCTGGCGTCAACGGCGCCTGAGCAGAAGAGTGACCGTCTTTGTCGGTCCGCGAGGCGAGGCGAACGACTTCCTGTTCAGCGTCATCGCCAGATGTCTGGCCCGTCGAGTCAGCATTGTCAGACTGAGTATTGCTCATGGATTCTCGCTGATGGTTAGTCCGCTCAGGCGTTGCTCTTGCCAGGGCGTAACGCCCGGATCACCACGGTTTCGATGTCGTTGTTTTTCTGCTCGCTGGTATGGCCCAGTTCGTCAGTTACACCACTCAGGCGGGAACCGTCCGCGCGGATGATTTCGTACGGGTGGTTTTTTAATGGATTGCCAGTGATACGGTCGCGCAACAGATACTTATCATTGAACGCCGGCTTTTCGAGGCTGTTCAGATGCTCGGCTACTGAACTTGGTCCCTCCCGGCTGAATGAAGTTGACTTGATCGTGCGAGTGCCACGCGTGCCGTCTTCAATACCTTGTGGCGTGATGCGAATGTACGAACCGCCACACTTGAGCATCAACTCGGTTTTTGCATCGATCTCGATGTTCCCGTTATTGCTCTTGAGTGACAGGCCGAGTTCCGAGAGCAGTCGTATTTGATCAGAGAGCGCCTGAATATCGATCGTCCCCTTACCGGCGATCAATTTCATACCCGCACGTTGCACAAACACACTAATCTTGTCGGCCACGCTGGCAACCAGCGACTTACCGACGGCCCAATACGTATCTTTGCCGCTGACCAGGTTCAGATGATCATCCGCCACAAGCTGTGCCGACGCGTGCGTTGTGAGACCCATGCTTTCCGGACTCGAAGCCAGCATGACTGGTTTAGCGAAGCCATTTGCGTTACCCGTTCCGCCGCCTGCCGTGTTGTTGCCGTTCGCAGAGCCAGCTTTGTTGTGCTCGGTTGCCTTGGCAAACTGCGCAAGTGCTTCCCGACCCGGCTTCAAGTCCTCGGCCTTGGCAATCGAACTAGCGGAAGACAGCGATTCAATCAGCAAATCCGCTCGCGCCAGAATTTCCCGTGGCTCAGTAGTGTTGAGCGGCTGATCGTCTGCGCCGATCCGATGCGTGCTGATATACAGCCCGTCACTTGCGTGGACCGCGCCGGCGTAGTCGGTTCTCAGCGTAAATCCACTGCCGGTATAGGCACCGCGCGAATTGCCGTCTTGAATGATTTGATAGCCGATGTGCAGCATGCTCATGCCGTGACTGCTCATCATTCTCATACGGCTCTGGCCGCTCGAGTCGTCCATGACCAACTGGTTATAGCCGGCGCCGCCAAACTCTTTCGATTGATAGCCGGAGAGCAAAGCATTTGAATGCCACTGCGGTTTCACTGCCCCGTTATATACACGATGAAGCGCTATCGGACGGTCAATATCGTCTCCGATATGACCGATAAGCAGTTCCTCGCCAGCGCGAGGCATATGGACGCCACCGTAGCCGTCGCCGGCGTCCGACTGTGCGACGCGCACCCAGCAGGACGCACGTTCATCGCCCTGGTTGATCCGATCCCAGATGAAGAGTACCTTCACCCGATTTAATTCGTCCGTATATGCCTCTTCCCCCTTCGGGCCGGCCACAATTGCCGATTCCAGCTTTGCTTCAGGCTTGGAGTGCTCGAATGGACTGCGGTACGGCACCGTCGTGCGTTGCGCCTCGATACCGACACGATAGAAGCCCGTAGATCCGTCGGGGTAACGCACACTCGATGTTTGGGCAGCATCGTCAGCACGCACTAGAGCAAGTTGCTGACCCAGGCTGTGAGGGTAATTCGCATCGTGCCCGGCAAGAGGCAGATTGTTTTCGATTGCCCACTCGACCTCGATGGTCGCAAATTCGCGCCGATCCACCTCGTCCCGGTCATGCTCCGGATGACCTGAGAACGTAAATCGCTGTCCAGAATCCACCCCTCGGAGGCTCCCGATGCCATAGAACCGCTTCGCCCGGGACTCCCACTCCTCCATCCGAATCCTCGATAGTTGATCACCTCGGTTTTGCTCGGCATAGGTATAGCCACCCGTGTATTCATAGACTTCCATTTGAGCCGGCAGTGCACCTTGATTTTCACGTGTCGGGGTGGACGTTGCCTTGGGATTGAATGGAGAAGGCGGACTCTTATAGTCGAAGGTGCGCGTCGAAAGCAGAACGGATTGCAGCGTCCGCGTTCCCGACCACTGCGTGATCGCATCGACCTCGCTTCGTGTGCCCGCACGATAAAAGCCGACCGTTGCGGGTGACAGTGACGGGAACGTATCTAGACGATCAGTAATGACAAGCGTGTGCGACTTGCCGTCAGTTGCCTGTTGCCAGAAGCCATAAAGCCCCTCAGATTCCAGCAGTCGATGCACGAAATTCCAGTCACTATCGTCCTGCCGGCAATACGAACGCGTGGGCAGCGGTTGTGACAGGACAAAGCGATACATGCCTTGGGCTTGCGGATGCTGGTTGAACACGTCGGTGACGATCTCGTCGACGCTCATATCTTGCCAGTGCCGCTGGTCACGGCGAAATCTCAGGAAATGCATCCACGAAGAAAACACCAGTTGGTAACTGGTCAAGCCGCCATCGGCACCCAGACGACGTGCGGTATGAACGTAGCCGTTGTGCGGCCGATAAGAGCCATCGTTTTGGTGGATCCAGAGCGTGACAGGCTGGGCGACCAGCGTTTTCAGTTCTACGTTGTCCGAGACGGAAACGCAGTCGACCGTGAAAAGATAATCACGACCTATTCGAGAACGGCCTTCTACGCGATGTGGCAGCAATACACCATCACCTGCTGTCGTATCCAGTTTCAGCAGGCGCCCGCTCTGCGAAAGGCCGCCCACGATCGCCCCGATAGCCAAGTCCCCCGTGCCCATACCGCCTCTCTAATTAATTACGCTCGTTATATCTCGCGATTTTTAGAAAAGAAAATTCGATATAAATAAAAATCTACCTTTCAAAAATTTAATCTTGAAAATTTTCACGTTACTACGGAGATTCCCCTCCGCGCAATGCACGTATCACTGTCACGAAAAATCTGCGACATCTCTTGATGTCCAGCACCGCGCTGATGTTACCTACATTGCCTGAACGTTGTGCTGAGGTCGGCATTTAAGACGATGGCATGACGATGCGGTTTAGATAGCCGCATGTGAATACCATCACATCATGAATCGGCACAAATCTGAGTACATCAAGCCAGTATAGGCAATCAATGAATTTTTTTACAAGCACAGACTCGGCCAGTCACTGCCCCAACATTCATAGCTAATTATATGCAAATAGCATCATCGTCACGAATGATTTAAAAAATATGCCAAATCGATCATACCCTCAGGAATGAGACGCGTTTTTCCTTGTAAAACTCTCTAATCGCATTCGTTGCATCAAGGCGTCGCATCTATTCGAACAAACCGGGCTGAATATCGCAAGACTGTGAGCCTCACGGGTGAAGCTGGCAACGGATACTGTTACGGCCGGGATAACCGCTGAGACAGTTGACTTGTTAAGCGAAAAGCGACGAAGCCAAGACAAACAATTTCCGAGGGAATAGGATGGTCCCATCGATGATCACCAACTGGGCCACACTGGCGATGCTCGCCTCTCGCCGGCACAGTTGGAAACGGTTCGGTGCCCGTAGTGCTTTGGGCTGCGGCGGGGTTCTGACATAACCAGCCGTTTAACGAGCGGACGAACCTGCCGTTGGAACGACCGCACTACCCCGCTAACAGCCATTGCTCAGGGCAGCGGCGAACGGCCGCAACGGGTCGATACCGGAAGTTTGCCGGCAGCAGCGAAAGGCTTGCCGCTGCTCCCCAACGCCCTTAGGTTGATTCTGATGGCCAAGCTGCGCAGTTGTTGGCGCTAACGACTACTATCTCTGACCCGGACGTGCGCGGATGACAAGCGTAAGTTGATCGAAACCTGCCGCCAACCGGACGCGTCATTGGCTGGTCTGGCACTGAAGTTGGGTTCAATGCGAACCAGTTACGCAAATGGGTACAGCGGCAAGAACGACGGGAAGTTATCGGCGTTTCACGTGATGCTATCGCGCAAGCACCGTCAGCCTTCGTGCCGGTCGTCTTGATAGACGAATCACCGGTATCGACTCCTGCGAATCGCCACTGCCATCCCAAGTGGCCGGCCGTCCTTGTGGATTATTCATTCGCGTTTGACATCCTCCCCGCCCTCGACCTTCGGTCGCCGCCAGAAGGCGGAAAGGACGGG
>NZ_CAJMZG010000036.1:0-50497 GCF_905220255.1 Paraburkholderia sp. J69-1
GCGCAACGAACGGATGACACGCAGCCCCAATCCATTGCGGCTATCTTTTCCGTCCTCATCATAGGTGTAAAGGACGCGAATGGAAGGAATCATTGCTGCGTCATTACCGTAAATATCGCGCGGTACGCCGGAAACAACCGAAATCGAATCAAGATTCAGTTCGCGCCGTACTTCATCGATGACATAGATGTTCGCGTATTGGGAAATATAGTGAAAAGGCGAAAGGACAATCGGACGACGGGGATCGCTTGCCCGCATCTGCGAGATTATTCCGGCCAACTGCCGCGCGACTTCGTGTAAATCGTTCCAGCCGTCACGTTTTAAAGCACGGCCAGCGTAAAAACGCTCGTCGAACCATAATTCGCGTATATGCGCGCTCATGGTTTGCAATGCGTGCTTGCGCGTCAGGCCGACCTCGATGCGCCCGGTTTCATAGCGCGCCACCCCAATCGCGCGGACCCGGCCACAGTATGTGGATCGAAGGAGCCAGGCAGCCAAAGCCGCGCGCTCGACCATCGAAAAGGACAAGCGGGAAAACAGGTAACGGCGTAACGAAAATTGCCAGGACAAACGCCGCTCATTCAGGCGCTTGAAGAACTGCGAGATCCCTTCAGCGCTCAATGACATAGCACGACCTGGGGAATACAAACCAAACCATAAAAAAGGGGGCGTCCCCCCTTTCGATCAGACCGTACGATTAACGCGGCGTCGACGCCGGCGTCACCGGTGCAGCAGCAGCGACGACGCGCGGAGTCGGTGCGGGCGCGCAGCAGCACTTGCAGCAGCCACCTGCCGCTTGAATATTCGCGAGTTGGGTGCGGTCGATTTTTTGCATCAAATGATCTCCTTTTGGTGAATTACCATCATTCGTTAGACGGCATGCGCATGCTAGCAGTCCCATCAGTCTTAAAAATCATAAATATTCAAATTAAAATCTTATTTTTAATTAATTTACAAAAATCTTATAAATTATGCATCAAACCCATATTTAATAAGAATGTTCGCATTTTCATAAGAAATCAATGCAATTTTTGCACGCTTAATGCTCTATTCATACGCCATATAACTAAAGCATCGATTGGAAATTAGGAATATTCGGATTCTTGCGTTCTTCCTGCATCGCTAGAGTGATTCCGCGTTTTGGCTAAAGCGGGGCCCAAAACACGCGCTACATATTCTGAATTCCGTTACTCGAATTCAGTAATCCGAACATTTTCCAATCAGGTAATCAGATGAATAAGACCTATCGTTCCATCTGGAGCGACACCGACCAAACATGGGTAGCGGTAGCGGAAACCACCCGATCGCACCGCAAATCGTCGCGTCGCTCTGCCGTCTTGACGACCGGCGCACTGGGGATCGTCGCAAGTCTTGTTTCAACAGGCGCTTTCGCGGCCGGCACCGTGGGACAGGGCGGACTTGAAATCTGCTCAGGGGTGAAGGGATATTCCTGGGGAGCCACGGGCAGCAGCGCCACGCTTGACTGCTCGGCCGGAAGCTCCGGCGTATCGGACGGGCTTGCTTTTTCGCTGAACAATGCGGGCGATACAAACGGCGGCTATGGATTCGACGCATCGACGGCGCGGGTTGCGGGCTATCAAAACGGCACGCTGGACATCAAAGGTACAAACGTCCTGGTCCACGGACCGACCACGTTCGACAGCATCGTTTCGATGAGCAACCAGAAGATTACGAACCTGCGCCCCGGCGAGATTTCGGCCACCAGCACAGATGCAATCAACGGCTCGCAGGTCTATGCGGCCATCAGCAAGCTCGGCGACGCCGTTTTCTACGATACGGCCTCACACAATGCAGTAACGCTTGGCGACGCAGCCGCCATGGAACCCGTCGCACTGCATAACGTCGCAAACGGCACCCTTTCGGCGGACAGCCTGGACGCCGTCAACGGCGCGCAACTCTATGACGCTATGCTGCAGGCTGGCGGCGCGGCGCACTATGTCGGCATCAATAGCGCGGCGGGCTCCGGCAACTACAACGGTGAAGGCGCGAACGGCGTCGATACGATTGCCATCGGCGCAAACGCCAGTGCGGGGGCTTATAACTCGGTGGCGATGGGCACAGGGAGCACGGCATCAGGCAACTATGCGATCTCGTTCGGCAACCAGGCAACGGCTGCCGAAGCGTCCATCGCAGTGGGCGCGCACAGCGCGGCTACCGAATGGAATGACATCGCCATTGGCTTCGGCACTAGCGCTTACGGCGGCACGTCGATTGCCGTAGGCCTGAACAGCACCGCAGCGGGCTACCACTCGATGGCAATGGGCGGCGCGGCGCTGACGCAGGGCTCATTCGCAACGGCGCTCGGCGACAGCGCCAGCGCAATCTCATCGCAGGGAACCGCACTCGGCGCCGGTGCCGTCAGCACGAACCCGGGAGACGTGGCGCTTGGCGCGGGATCGATTACCGACGTCGTTGCGGGCACGTCGGGCACCACGATCCGTGGCAGTGAGTACGCTTCGCGGGGGCGAATCCGGCCAGTACGGTCAGCATCGGCGGCGTGGGCAGCGAACGCACCATCACGAATCTCGCTGCGGGCAGGATTAGCGAAAGCTCGACCGATGCGATCAACGGCTCGCAGCTTTACGCGACGAATCAGGCTATCGAAAAACTCAGCAATCCGTATATTGACGGCACGGGAACCGGCCTACCCGCCGCACAGGCAACCGGGCTCAATTCGGTGGCATTGGGACTGGGGTCGGTCGCCGATGGACTTCGGACAGTGTCGGTCGGTAACGCGGCGACGGGCTTAACTCGCAAGATCACGAACGTTGCAAGAGGTTCAGCGGACACTGACGCGGCTAACGTCGCGCAGTTGAACGATCTTTGGGGAGCAGTGAGATCCGGCCTTGTCAGCTTCTCAGCCCAGCTAGGCGCAAACACTTCCGCCATCGCTGCGCTCGACGCCAGTTCCGCGAATCCGCCCAGCATGCTGGGCGCAACGAGTGGCAATCTCGTCGGCGTGGGAAGTGTCGATGCAGACGCTTTGCACTACGACTCCTCGACTCACGCGTCCGTCACGCTCAGCAGCACCACCAACGGCAATGTCAGCTTGAGTGGCCTGCAAAACGCGGCACTCACCGCATCGAGCACCGACGCCGTCACAGGCCAGCAGCTCTACGCCACGAACCAGCAGGTCGCCAACATCAACCAGGCCG
Organism: Paraburkholderia sp. J69-1; assembly: GCF_905220255.1. Classification (NCBI taxonomy): domain Bacteria; kingdom Pseudomonadati; phylum Pseudomonadota; class Betaproteobacteria; order Burkholderiales; family Burkholderiaceae; genus Paraburkholderia; species Paraburkholderia sp. J69-1. Next base: position 3,177 of record NZ_CAJMZG010000036.1, read on the forward strand.
TGCAGAACATCAGCATGAATGGCACGACGGCGGTTTCCGCCAATTCGACCAGCGGTGCGGCGGCCGCTTCCGGTACGCAGGCCATCGCAGTGGGCGGCGGCGCGCTCGCCTCTGGTGCAAATTCAACGGCGCTCGGCGATAAAGCCAACGCATCGGCAAGCAATGCTGTCGCAATCGGTGCCAACTCCGTAGCTGATCGCGATAACGCCGTTTCTGTCGGCGCTGTTGGCTCGGAACGCCAGATCACGAATGTCGCGACCGGTACTTCGGGCACCGACGCCGTCAATCTGAACCAGTTGAACGGCGCCATCGCGCAGCAATCGAACGCGCTTGGCCAGCAGATCTCCAATCTGCAAGGTTCGATCAACACGGTGTCGAAGAACGCCTACGCCGGCGTCGCGGCCGCCATGGCGATGCCAAACCTCACGCCTTCCGGTCCGGGCCGCACGCTGGTAGCGGCTGGCGGCGGCTACTACATGGGCGGCAGCGCGGCGGCGGTTGGCGTCACGTATCGTTCGACGAACATGCACTGGCTCATGAACGGCGCGGTGTCCGTCACCAGCACGGGCAATCCTGCCGTGCGCGCCCAGGTCGGCTACGAGTTCTGATCGCAAGAAAACTCTCAGGCAGCATGCAAAAAGCCACGGTCAAGACCGTGGCTTTTTTTCATCGGTACGCGCTTTGCGTGCCGCCAACAACACGTCAACGCTGTGCGTCGCGCATCGCTTCTTCGGTCAGCCAGAGCGATTCCGGCAGATCCTGCTCGTTGAGGTTCAGCCCTTCGCCGCCGCGATCGACGACGATAAAGTCGCTGACGTCGCCGAGTGCGATCAACGGATGGTGCCAGACGCCCTTCGCATAGTTCACGCCTTGCCAGCCGCTCGACACGAACGCGCGGATCTTCGACACATCCAGATCGCCCGCCGGCGCCACGACAACGAGATACGGCTTGTCGTTGAGCGGGACGAACGCCTGGCTGCCCAGCGGATGGCGTTCGAGCATCTTCACTTCGAACGGCAGCACGCGCGGCTGGCCGCGGAAGAGATTCACGAGCGTACGCCCGCCCTCTTCCGTGACGTCCACATTCGCGAGATCGTGATAGCGGATCGTCGTGCCCAGGTTGATCGGAATCTGCTTCGCGCCTTCGAGTTCGATCACGTCGCCAAACGGCGCGAACGCCTCGCGCGTGAGCGGCTCGATGGTCAACGTCGTGCGGGTCAACTGCGTGGTTTCACTCATGATGGCCTCGCTTGCCCATCAGGCGAGCGTACCCCACAGACGCACGCGCGATACGCCGCCGTCCGGGAAGATGTTGAAGCGCACGTGCGTGACCGGGCCGAGTGCCGCGAGTTCGCTCTCGAAGTAGTGCTGCTTGTCCATCTGCAGCTTCTGTTCGCCGAGCAGCACCGGCCAGAACATCGCCTGCGTGACCAGCGAGCTGTCCGTGCCGCCCACCACGCGCGCAGCCTGGAACGAGCAGCGATCCGGGTAGTTGCCCTTGAAGTGCGCCGTATCGACTTCGATCTTCTTGATGATGCCCGGTTGCGCCAGCGCGATGATCGCCCAGTCGTTGCCCGGTTCGCGACGGCGACGCGTTTCCCAGCCGTCGCCCATGTTCACGCCGCGGCCCGGCATCAGCAGCGTCGATGCCACGCCGAAGTGCTGGTTGTTCGCGCCGACGAGGTACGCGCCGTTTTCCATCGCGGCGAGGTCGAACAGTTCCGTGCGGCTCGCGCCCTGCCAGTCCACCTGCGGCTGGCCATACACACGCAGACGGGCGATGCCGCCGTCCGGGTAGATGTTCACGCGCAGATGCGTGAAGGGCTTGTCGCTCGACACTTCGACATAGTGATGGCTGTTGCCGTTGAGCGACATCGACGGAACGATTTCGGTCCATTGCGTCGATGCAGTCGGTGCGCCTTCAGCGACATAAGCGCCTTCGACCGAAGCGGCCGGCGGGAAGTTACCCGTGAAGTGGCTGGTGTCGAGATCGAGACCCTTGATGACGCCCGGACGCGCGAGCTTCACGACGCACCAGTCGTAGCCGTTGCTGCGCTTGCGGCGCGTTTCCCAGCCGTCCATCCACTTGCCGTGATCGTCGTACTTGCCCGGGATAAAGACGGCCGGCTCCGGATTGAGCATGCGCTCCTTCGGCGCGAAGAAGTCGTCGCTCGCCTCGAGCGCCTGCGCCCCTAGCCGCGGGTCCGCGAGATTGACGAAGCGGCGCGTGAAGTCGGGTGCGTTGGGGTCGAGAGTCGGGAGTGCCATCTTTGTCTTCCTTCGTATCTTTTCTATGGTTAAAACGGCGCTGCGCTGCGCACGCGGTGTTGCTGCATGCCGGAGCGCATCGCCACGTCACGCGTCGATCAGCTCATCCAGCCTGAAGCGCGCGATACGGTAAATCTGGTCGAGGCTCGCGCGCATTTCGTCGGCGCGATTGTTGTTCACGCGCGATTCGAAGTTCGCGATGATGCCGTGGCGGTCATAGCCGCGCACCGCGAGAATGAACGGAAAACCAAACTTCTCGCGATAGGCGCGGTTGAGCGCCTGCAATTTGTCGAATTCTTCCTGCGTGCACTGGTTCAGCCCGGCGCCGCTTTGCTCGCGCGTCGATTCGGCCGTGAGTTCGCCACGCACCGCAGCCTTCCCCGCAAGCTCCGGGTGAGCGTTGATCAGCGCGAGTTGCAGTGCTTCGCCCGAGGTTTCCACCGCGCCCGACATGGTCGAATGCAGCACGTCGATGCTCGCATAGGGCCGCTGCCGCGCGGCCGCCTCGGCGACCCAGGGCGAGTGCTCGAAAATGCCCGAGAGCGCCGCCACGAAGGCGTCGGTCGAAGCCTGATTCAGCTGTTCGAGGGTGTAGTGCATTGCCTTCATGCGGCGGCCCCGCGGTGATCGTTCTGTTGCGGTTGATAGGGATGGTGTTCGCGCCAGTGGCGCGCGATATCGACACGGCGCGTCACCCAGACGCGATCGTGTTTCTCGATGTGATCGAGGAATCGCTGCAGCGCGCGCATGCGGCCAGGACGGCCGAGCAGGCGGCAGTGCATGCCGATCGAGAGCATCTTCGGCGCTTCGTCGCCTTCTTCGTAGAGCACGTCGAAGGCGTCGCGCAGATAGGTGAAGAAGTGATCCGCCGTGTTGAAGCCTTGCGGCGTGGCGAAGCGCATATCGTTGGTGTCGAGCGTGTACGGCACGATCAGTTGCGGCACCGTCTTGCCGCCGGTCACGTCCACATCCATCCAGAACGGCAGATCGTCGCCGTAGTAATCGGAGTCGTAGAGGAAGCCGCCGTATTCCGCCACGAGCCGATGCGTATTGGGGCTGTCGCGGCCCGTGTACCAGCCGAGCGGACGCTGCCCCGTCACGCGCTCGATCGCTTCCATGCCAAGCTTCATGTGCTCCAGTTCGCGTTCGGGCGTCGCGTCCTGATAATGAATCCAGCGATAGCCGTGGCAGGCGATTTCATGACCCAGTTCGACGAATGCGCGGCCCAGATCCGGGTGGCGTTCGATCGCCATGCCCACGCCGAAAACCGTGAGCGGCAGACCGCGCTTTTCGAACTCGCGCAGGATGCGCCAGACGCCCGCGCGCGAGCCGTATTCGTAGATCGACTCCATGCTCATGTGGCGGGCCGGATAAGCCGCGGCGCCGACGATCTCGGAGAGGAACTGCTCCGAAGCGGGATCGCCGTGCAGCACGCAGTTTTCGCCGCCCTCTTCGTAGTTGAGCACGAACTGCACCGCGATGCGCGCCTTACCAGGCCAGTTGGCCTGTACCGGGTGGCGGCCGTAACCGATCAGATCGCGGGGATATTGGGGATCGAGTGGCATGCTGTCGAATCTGTCGAAAGATGATGACGAAACGAAACTACGCTGAGCGCGATAAGACGCTCGGGACTCGTGCGCGAGATGCCGTTCCACCGCATTAAAACCTTGCGCCACAAGGATTTGCAGGCGTGCGGGCAATCTGCTTCGAGGACCGGCCCAGTGTAGCGAAATCGTCCGGGCGCGCCCATACGCAAGGACGGATAGTACGGGTCAAGCGAGGTGTATGTGCCGGGCCGGCCGTGGCCCGGCAAGGTCCGTGCGCGTTGGGTGTTTACCCGTAGCGCAGCGGACGCACGGGCGGCGGCGTGTCGGTCACGCTGGCCGTGCTGGTCGGGCTGAAGTGGGCGAACTCGCCGTCGTAGCGCTTCGTGAGCGGCCTGGCGAAGTCGCCGCGCTTGGCGGTGGTCAGACGCAGCGCGACCAGCGCCTCGACCCATTTGACCGCGGCCGTCACGCCATCCACGACTGGAACGGACAGCGCATCCTCGATTTGCGCGCACAGGCTCGTCATACCTGCGCAACCGAGCACGATGGTATCGGCGCCATCTTCTTCGAGCGCACGCCGGCATTCGTCGACGATCGCGCGGCGCGCCGCCGAACCCGGCTCGTCCAGTTCGAGCACGGCCACGTCGATGGCGCGCACGTTGCGGCAAAAACGCGTCATGCCGTAGCGCTCGGCCAGATGCCACGCCATCGCCTTGGTGCGCGAGAGCGTGGTGACGACCGAGAAGCCCGGCGCCAGCACGCTGGCCGCATGCATGGCCGCCTCGGCGATACCCACCACCGGCCCGCGTGCGAGCTCGCGCGCCGCATAGAGGCCGGGGTCGCCGAAGCAGGCGATCACGTAGCCGTCGAAGCCTTCGCGCTCGCCCGCCTCGACTTCGGCGAGCAGGCCGGGCGTGGCCAGCGCCTCGTCGTAGTAGCCCTCGATCGAGGGCGGCCCCATCGTCGGGCTCACGGCCACCACTTCCGTGCCCGAGGCGACGACGGCACGCGCGCACTGCCCCATTGCCGCAGTCATGCGCTGCGTGGTGTTCGGATTGATCAGTTTGATACGCATGGCCTTTCCTTGCTCGTGTTCTTGCTCGTGATCCGTGGTTCAGACTTGCGCGCGGGCGCGATCGCCCATCGTCAACGCGCGGTAGAACAGCGCGCCCAGCGCAGCGCCGATAAACCACGAGAAGTTCGCTGCGCCGCTGAGCGCGGGCACCATCACGCAGACGATCGCGATCACGGCGGCGGGCAGCAGCGCCGACACCGCACGCCAGTTCACGCCGTTGCTGTACCAGTAGGCGCCCTTCGGCGACACCGTGTAGAGATCGTCCACGGCCAGACGGCCACGCTTCACGAGGTAGAAGTCAACGATCAGGACACCATACAAAGGACCGATGAACGCGCCGAGTACGTCGAGCGTGTAGTGAATCACGGCCGGATTGTTGAAGAGATTCCACGGCGTGATGAAGATCGATGCCACGGCCGCGAGCATGCCGCCCGCACGCCAGCTGATCAGACGCGGCGCAACGTTCGAGAAGTCGAAGGCCGGCGAGACGAAATTCGCCACGATATTGATGCCGATGGTCGCGATCGTGAACGTCAGCGCGCCGAGAATCACGGCGGTCGGGTGATCGATACGGCTCACGGTTTCGACCGGATCGGTAATCAGTTGTCCGAATACAGGCAGCGTGGCCGAGGTCGTCACCACCGTGACCAGCGAGAACGCGAGGAAGTTGACCGGCAGCCCCCAGAAGTTGCCGCGATGCACGCTGCGCAGCGACTTGCCGTAACGCGAGAAGTCGCCGAAATTCAGCATCGGGCCGGAGAAATACGACACCACGAGGGAAATGGCCGTGATCATCACCGGAATGACTTCCGTGCCGTGATATTTCACGCCGCCAAGATTGAGGCCGATGTTCTGCCAGCCCGCGCGATACACCATGTAACCCGCGAGCGCGAACATCACCACATAAACCGCCGGGCCTGCGAAGTCGATAAACTTCTTGATCGTCTCCATGCCGTTCCAGAACACGAAGGCCTGCAGCACCCAGAGCGTCATGAAGCCCGCCCAGCCGACCGTCGAAAGCCCGAGCATGCCGTGCTTGTGCACATCGGCGTAAGGCATCAACTGCGGGACGAATTTGAGCACGACGATCACCAGCGCGCTCGACGCGAGGAAGGTCTGAATGCCGTACCACGCCACCGCAATCAGGCCGCGAATCACCGCAGGAACATTGGCACCCAGCACGCCGAACGTGCCACGGCAGGCGACCGGATACGGTACGCCGTGACGCTGGCTCGGACGCGCAATCAGATTGCAGAGCACGTTGACGATCGAGATGCCGACGATCAGCGCGACCAGCACCTGCCAGCTCGTCAAGCCGAGTGCGAAGAGGCTGCCGGCGAACACGTAGCCGCCGACGCTGTGCACGTCGGACATCCAGAACGCGAAGATGTTGTACGCGCCCCAGGTCTGCTCCTTGAGCGGCGCGAGATCGTGGTTATAGAGGCGTTCGCTGTAGCCGGCGGGAATCCGCATGCCGTCGCCGGGTTCGTTGCTCTCGCCTGAATCGAAGGTGGGCACTGCAGGACTGCCATGTGACGCGCTGAACTGAGCCATGATCCGCTCCTTGGGATGGATACGCCGACGGAAAAAAGACGCCTGAACGCCTCAAAACGCGTGCTGCACCGCTGGATGCGGCTGCCGCGATATCTGCGTGGATGGCGTCGCATTCGCACCGCGACGGTCGCCCTGGTGGCGCCCTGTCCGCTGTGCCGCGGCCATCCCAATTCCTTCCCCGTGCGACGCGTGGCATCTGGCGTGCCACGCATCCTTCAGTTTTCTTCAGTTGTCCTTCAGTTCAGCGCGGTGGGAACGATCGCGTTCCCACCGTCATGCAATCCGTTATCAGCGTGCGGCAAGCGCGGCGTCGCGCGTGCCAAAAACATCCTGCAGATCCACCGACGCGCCCGTCGGCCGGTCCAGCATCTTGAGTTCCACGCCCTGCAGGTGCCGCACCATCAAGGCAGCCGCTTCCGCCGCCTGCCCGGCTTCCAGCGCCACAAGAATCGACTCGTGATCGTCGAAGGAACACGGGCTGCGGCCGGGCGATTCGTAGAGCGCCGAAATCAAGGTCGAACGCGCGACGAGACCGTTCAGGCAATCGCACAGCACCGTGTTGCCGGTGAGCGCCGCCAATTCCGTATGAAACTCGCCGGAGAGGCGAATCCAGGCCGGAAAGTCGCGGCCTTCGAAGGCCTTGCGCTCGCGCCGGATCGTCTCGCTGATGCTCTTGAGCCGCCGCGTGCCGTGCTGCGCATTGCAGACCCGCTCCACTACCGCCAGTTCGATGATGCGGCGCATCTCGAATACTTCGTGCACTTCCTGGAGCGTCGGGCTGGCGACGAAGGCGCCGCGATTCGGCTCCAGATCGACCAGGTGATCGGTCGCAAGCAAGGCGAGCGCCTGGCGGATCGGGCCACGCTTGACGCTGAACACCTCGCACAACTGCGCTTCCGTGAGCTTCGCGCCAGGCGGCAAACGATGCTCGAGGATCGCGGCGCGGATACGCGCGGCGATGGCTTCGGGCTTCGTGCCGGTCGCGTCAGCTTCGGTATCGGTGTTTTGCACGTCGCGTTGCACGGTCTTGCTCATGTCTGTCACCTTGATGTTGGGTATGCTAGTTTGGACATAAAGATTGTCAACAATTTTATCGGCAAACCTGGGGAATATGCCTGGTCTGACCGGTCAGACACATGCATTCTTCCGGTGAATCCCGCTTCAGTATTGGGAATAACGCACGCTCATGGTGATCGAGCGCCCACAAATGGGCCGATTTTTTGTCAACAATTTATGGCGATGGCGGGTCTAGAACATTGACCTTCAGCGGATGAATCTGGCTGTTAGTTGCATATCATCAGAGATAAAAAGCGCCCGAAGGCGCTTGCGGCGTTCCGCATCCGTTCATCCGCGATACGGATAGCCGCTCAGGTTAAGCTCGAAACCGTGCGCATTGGCGCTCAGTTGCGCCTGCGCGCCGAACGGCAACGTGACCATATCCGCGATATGGCCGAACGGCAGACCCGTGATGATCGGAATTCCCGCCAGCGCGCGCACCTGCTCCACGACCGCGTGCAGGTCGTAGCCGTTGTCGTAGTCGAACGGCTTGCCGCCCGAAAAATCGCCGAGCACCAGCGCCTTCTGGCGCGCGAGGATGCCGGAAAGATGCAGCTGGTACAGCATCCGCTCGATGCGGAACGGCTGTTCGTTGACGTCCTCGACGAACAGGATGCCGCCCTCCACCGGCGGCATATACGGCGTGCCGATCAGCGACGTTAGCACGGCCAGATTGCCGCCCCAGAGCATGCCCGATACGTCCGCGTGCTGCACCTGCGGCGCTTTCACCTTGAGCGTGAATTCGGGCTGCGTGAGCGCCTGCCAGAAGTGATGCATCGTGAAACTGCTCAATTCCGGCGCGCCGAAGTCGCTCAGCAGCATCGGGCCGCCAAAAGTCGTAATGCCCGCGCGCGCGTAGAGCGCCAACTGGATCGCGGTGAAATCGCTGTGACCGACCAGCGCGATCGGCTGGCCCGCCAGCCGGGCTTGCAGGCCTTCGTAGTCGAGCCCGTGCAGGATGCGCACGGCGCCGTAGCCGCCACGGACCGCCAGCGCGATATCGGGCAAGGCGCGCGCAGGATCGGCGAGACGGTTGAGTTCGGCGGCGCGCTGACCGTCGGTGCCCGCGAAACGCTGGAAGCGCCGCTCGGTGGCCTCGATATTCTCGACGCGATGACCCTGCGCGCGCAGCCGCGCAATGCCGCGATGCACGGCTTCCGGGTCGTGGGGATAGCCCGACGGCGCAATCAGTTCGATGGTGCGATGGCTGGTCATGTTCGATGGATTCGAATCCACCAGAGCGCCATCAGGCTGCGGCGGCGCGACGTGGCGGCGTGGTTTATCGAGGCGCGTCAGGCGCGCGGTTCGGATGCGACGTATCGGCTGAATCGGCAGCTTGAGCGGCGCGACGCGCTTCGCGGCTGGCCCGGCGGCGTTCGGCGAAAAAGTCGCGCAAGGCATCGCCACATTCGGTCTCGAGCACACCGCCCATCACGCTCGTATGGTGGTTGAGCTGCTCGTTCGAGAAGGCATCGACGACACTGCCGCACGCGCCCGTCTTCGGATCGCGCGCACCGTACACCACGCGCGAAATGCGCGCATGCATGATCGCGCCGGCGCACATGAGACACGGTTCCAGGGTCACATAAAGTTCGCAGCCGGGCAAGCGGTAGTTACCCAATGCGCTGCCGGCTGCGCGCAACGCCGCCATTTCGGCGTGCGCCGAAGGGTCGTGCGTGCCGATCGGATGATTAAAACCCGTCGCGATGACCTCGTCGCCGCGCACGAGCACGGCGCCCACCGGCACTTCGCCGGCCGCGCGCGCCTGGTCGGCAGCGGCCTGGGCGAGACGCATGAAATGGCGATCGCGTTCCGTGATGGGATCGGTGGTGGAGGCAGGCACGGCGGCTTCGGACGCCTCGACGGACGTCAGATTCGGCTCGTTCGCATCGCCGGAAGGCGTCATGGCACCCACGCTCAAGCGGCACCCGCCGCGAAACCCTGAGCGCCGGCAGCACGCTCGGACAGACGCTCGGCGATACGGCGGCGATATTCCTGCGGCACGACCATCGGCCCGCCGCGCAGCGATTCGAGCGCCATATCGAGCGCGAGCAGACGCGCGCGCAGACGGCACTGCGCGGCCTTGTCGCCTACCTTGGCAAGTTCTTCCTCGAGATCGCGCAGTGCGCGAAGCTGTTCGAGCGCAGGCGGAACGAATCCGGCGTTCTTGAGGATGCGGTTCGCGACGCGCACTTCTTCGGGTACGAAGAGGTCGTCGTCGAGTTCCTGGGGCGCTCCGGCGCCGGGAGACCCGTCGAAGTCACCGCGCGCAGCTGCGGCGGCAATCCGTTGTTCGACGAGGGCATCAAGCAATTTCATCAGCAATCCACTACGTTGCGGCCACGGCATTCTATCAGGGTAACACCTGGAAGACCGCGCACATCCGACATGGGCGACGTTCTAATCCTATGGATTGACAGAGGGCGTATTTGATGCGAAGCGCATTCGGCGCGAATACCCTGAATGCCCCGCAAAGCCGGAATCGTCTGATGGGCGCGGGTCTGGTGCGCACGTAAGGTTCATGGCTTCACCGCCAGCCAGCGTCTGGCGACACGCTCCCTCTTCCTTGCGCAGGCAACGATGAAATCTTCTTCATTTTTCCGCTTCAGGACTACATGGCGACCCTTGCGAGGCGCACGAATCCTGCGTCAGTTGCGGCTTGGTGCGGCTTGTCTACTGCTGGGAACAGCGCTGAGCGGATGCGGCGTGTTTTGCAGCGGCGGCGGAGGGAGTGGCGGAGGCATTTCCGGCGTGTGCGGGATCGGCACAGGCATGCGGTTCTGAAGCGGCAACCAGACGTAAAGCTACGTTGAGCTACGCTGGCGCCGCCTCAGCAAATCAGGCAGGCATCAGTCCTTCAGCACCTTGCCCACGGCATCGACGACGATGCTCACGTTCTTCTCGTTCAGACCCGCCACACACATACGGCCCGAACGCAGGATATACACGCCGAACTCTTCCTTGAGGCGATCGACCTGATCCGCGCTCAGGCCCGTGTAGGTGAACATGCCGCGCTGCTTCACGTAACGCGACAGCGCTTCGCCGCTCACGTGCGCCTGCAGGCCGTCGTGAATCGCCACACGCATGCGGGCGATACGCTCGCACATCGCCGCCAGCTCGGTTTCCCACGATTGCTTGAGCGCGGGCGTCGTCAGCACGCGCGTGACGATCCTGGCGCCGTGCGTCGGCGGATTGCTGTAGTTCGAGCGCACCGCGCCCGTCAGCTGGCCCAGCACGCGATCAGCCGCGGCCGCGTCTTCGCAGATCACGTGCAGACCGCCGCAACGCTCGCCGTACAGCGAGAAGTTCTTCGAGAACGAGTTCGCCACCAGCGCCGGCACACCGCGACGGCCGAGTTCGCGCACCGCGAAGGCATCGGCGTCCAGTCCGGCGCCGAAACCCTGATACGCCATATCGACGAACGGCAGCAGATCGCGCTTTTGCAGCACGTCGATCAGTTGCACCCATTGCGCGTCGTCCAGATCCACGCCGGTCGGGTTATGGCAGCAGGCGTGCAGCAGCACGACGCTCTTCGCCGGCAGCGCATCGATGGCCGCGAGCATCGCGTCGAACTTCAGACCGCCGGTCGCTTCGTCGTAGTACGGGTAGGTATTCACCTCGAAACCCGCGCGCTCGAAGATGAAGCGATGGTTTTCCCACGTCGGGTCGCTGACCCACACCTGGCTTTGCGGGAAATAGCGCTTGATGAAATCGGCACCGACCTTGAGCGCGCCCGAACCGCCGAGCGTCTGCACCGTTGCCACACGCCCTGCTGCGCGCGACGGACACTGCGCGCCGAACACCAGCGCCTGCACCGCATCGCGATACTGGGCGAAACCCGCCATCGGCAGATAGGGCTTGGCGCCCGGCTCCTGCAGGAGCGCCGCTTCCGCCTCGTGGACGGCCTTCATCACCGGCAGACGGCCTTCGTCGTCGAAATAGATGCCAATGCTCAGATTGACCTTGTTCTGTCGCGGATCTTTCTGGAAGTTCTCGTTGAGCGAGAGGATCGGGTCGCCGGGATAGGCATCGATATGTTCGAACATGGCCTTAGCTTGTCGGTTACGGGAAAGTTGCGGAATGTCGGATGATAAGCGGCCGATCGGGATTCATGTGCGAAGGCGTCTGGCGTGTACCAGCGCCCTCGCCTCACCGACCGGATTTCAGCGCGTCTGCACGCCGCCGTGCAGCGCCGGCGCCGCGCCACGACGCCAGAAGCGATACGCACCGCCCAGCACCACCAGCCATACCGGGATGAGCCACACGGAAATGCGCAGATCCGGGATCATGTACATCACGACGAGAATACCGGCCAGGAACGCCAGGCACAGGTAATTCGTGAGCGGATAGCCAAGGCTGCGGAACGACGTCGTCTCGCCGGCACGCGCCTTCACGCTGCGGAACTTCAGATGGATCAGGCTGATCATCGCCCAGTTGATGATGAGCGCCGACACCACCAGCCCCATCAGCAGTTCGAACGCCTTGCCCGGCATGAAATAGTTGATGACGACGCAGGCCGCCGTCGCCACGGCCGTCACGGCCAGTGCCGTCAGCGGAATACCGCGGCGATTCACCTTGAGCAGCGCCCTGGGAGCGTTGCCCTGCTGCGCCAGACCGTAGAGCATGCGGCTATTGCAGTACACGCCGCTGTTGTACACCGACAGTGCGGCAGTCAGCACGACCACGTTGAGCACGTGCGCCACGAAGTTGCTGTTCATCGCGTGGAAGATCAGCACGAAGGGGCTGCCGCCCGACACGACCTTTTCCCACGGATACAGCGAGAGCAACACGCCCAGTGCGCCGACGTAGAAAATCAGGATGCGGTAGATCACCTGATTGGTGGCGCGCGGGATCGTGTGCGAAGGATCGTCCGCCTCTGCTGCGGTGATGCCGACCAGTTCCAGCCCGCCGAACGAGAACATCACGACCGCCATCGACATCACGAGCCCCGACACGCCATGCGGGAAGAAGCCGCCGTGCGCCCAGAGGTTGGAGATGCCCGCTTGCGGACCGGCGTTCCCGGACAGCAGCAGCCAGCCGCCAAACGCGATCATGCCGACGATCGCCAGCACCTTGATGATCGCGAACCAGAACTCGAGCTCGCCGTAGGACTTCACGCTCGCCAGATTGATGCCGTTGATGACGACGAAAAATCCGAGCGCCGATACCCAGGTGGGCAGATTCGGCCACCAATAGTGCATGTAGATGCCGACCGCCGACAGTTCCGCCATGCTCACGAGCACATAGAGCACCCAGTAATTCCAGCCGGAGAGAAAGCCTGCGAAGGGGCCGAAGTACTTATCGGCGAAGTAGCTGAACGAACCGGCGACCGGCTCGTCGACGACCATTTCGCCAAGCTGCCGCATGATGAAGAACGCGACGATGCCCGCGATCGCATAGCCGAGTAGCACGGACGGGCCGGCCGTCTGGATCGTCTGTGCGATGCCAAGAAACAGTCCTGTGCCGATTGCCCCACCCAGCGCGATGAGCTGGATGTGCCGATTTTTGAGGCCGCGCCTGAGGTGGCCGTTCTCGTCGCCGCCGTTGCCTGGTGCGCAGTTGCCTGGGGCTGTGGAAACCATGTCTCTTCCTGTTTCTTCTTTATCGATGCGTCGGCTGGGAGGCGGACTGATCACCCGCATGTGCTCCCTGCGCAGCCGCGCGAAATAATATTGCGCACGCAACTTGATGCGCTGATGCGCTTTCAGAGCTGCCGCTTGTGGCTGACAGCCCTGTCAGGTGCGCCCAGTGTATAGGCGGCGAGGAAAAATATGATTTCATCTGATACGCAGGCAAACCCTGATTGGTACAATTTCATTTCGCATCCAACTCATCCCGAGCAACATAAGTGCAAGCACTCGCCCTCGACGCCATCGATCTCCGGCTTCTCGCCGCGCTCCAGGAGCACGGACGCGCCTCCAATCTCGAACTGGCCGCGGCCGTGAAGCTCTCGCCTGCACAAACGCTGCGACGCCATCGCCGGCTTGAAGAGCTGGGTGTCATCAAGCGTTATGAGACGCGGCTTGACCCGCAGGCGCTCGGCTTTGGCGTGGTCGCGTTCATTCAGGTAACGATGGAGCGCGGGCACATGCGCGAACTCGTGAAGTTCAAGGAACTCGTCGCGAAGTTGCCGCAGGTGCAGGAGTGCTACTCCGTGACCGGCGATATCGACTACGTACTGAAGGTGGTGGCCCGCGATCTCAAGGCGCTGTCCGAATTCCTGCTCGACACGCTCATGCGCGCGCCTGGCGTGAGCAGCGTGCATTCGATTGTGTGCCTCGATGAACTCAAGGGAACGAGCGCGATGCCGCTGGAGGCGTGAGCGGAGCGTGAAGCCGGCTCGCTGGGGATAAGTCCCGTGCGGATACGCAATTTTATCTCATTTGCATCGCGCAGATGAGGGATGATTGTGTTTTGGCCGCCCGAAATGGCGGCAAATGGCGCCATAACGCGATAGGGCTCGACAGGTCCAGACCTGGACAACAAAAAACCCGCGCCAGATCAAGATCTGAGCGCGGGTTTGCTTGATCGCCGATGCTAGCGCGCATCGGTCAAAGCGGGATTACTCCCACTCGATTGTCGCAGGCGGCTTGCCCGAAATGTCGTACACGACACGGTTGATGCCGCGCACTTCATTGATGATGCGGTTCGACACGTGGCCGAGCAGTTCATGCGGCAGATGCGCCCAATGCGCCGTCATGAAGTCCATCGTCTGCACTGCACGCAGCGCCACGACGTACTCATACGTGCGGCCATCGCCCATCACGCCCACGCTCTTGACCGGCAGGAACACTGCGAACGCCTGGCTCGTCAGTTCGTACCACGACTTGCCGGTTTCCTTGTCGATGGTGTTACGCAGCGTCTCGATAAAGATCGCATCCGCGCGACGCAGCAAGTCCGCGAAATCGCGCTTCACTTCGCCCAGGATACGCACGCCCAGACCCGGACCCGGGAACGGATGGCGATACACCATGTCGTGCGGCAGACCGAGCTTCACGCCCAGTTCGCGCACTTCGTCCTTGAACAGTTCGCGCAGCGGCTCGAGCAGCTTCAGGTTCAGCGTTTCCGGCAGACCGCCCACGTTGTGGTGGCTCTTGATCGTGTGCGCGCCCTTCTTGCCCTTGCCCGCCGATTCGATCACGTCCGGATAGATCGTGCCTTGCGCCAGCCACTTCGCGTCCGTCAGCTTGCCCGCTTCGGTCTGGAACACTTCGACGAACTCGGCGCCGATGATCTTGCGCTTCGCTTCCGGATCGGTCACGCCCGCCAGCTTCGACAGGAACGCTTCGCTCGCATCGACGTGAACCACCTTCACGCCCAGATTGCCCGCGAACATCGCCATCACCTGCTCGGCTTCGTTCAGACGCAGCAGACCGTGATCGACGAACACGCAGGTCAGCTGGTCGCCAATCGCGCGGTGCAGCAGCGCAGCCGCCACCGACGAATCCACGCCGCCCGACAGACCCAGAATGACGTGTTCCTTGCCAACCTGCTTGCGGATCGCTTCGACGGCTTCGTCGATGTAGTGACCCATTTCCCAATCGGCCTTCGCGCCGCAGATACCCAGCACGAAGCGCTCGAGCATCGCGCGGCCCTGAACGGTGTGGGTGACTTCCGGGTGCCATTGCAGGCCGTAGAAGTGACGCGCTTCGTCGGCCATCGCCGCGATCGGGCACGATTCCGTCGATGCCATCAGCTGGAAGCCCGCCGGCATTTCGATGACCTTGTCGCCGTGGCTCATCCAGACCTTGAGCATGCCGTGGCCTTCGGCCGTACGGAAATCTTCGATACCGTCGAGGAAGCTCGTATGGTTGCGCGCGCGCACTTCGGCGTAACCGAATTCACGCAGATGGCCGCCATCGACCTTGCCGCCGAGCTGTTCGGCCATCGTCTGCATGCCGTAGCAGATGCCGAGCACGGGCACGCCCAGTTCGAACACCGCTTGTGGCGCGCGCGGCGTGTCGGTTTCGGTGACGGAATTCGGGCCGCCCGAGAGGATGATGCCCTTCGGTGCGAATTCGCGGATGAACGCGTCGTCGACATCGTACGGATGGATTTCCGAGTAGACGTTTGCTTCGCGCACACGGCGCGCGATGAGCTGGGTGACTTGCGAACCGAAGTCGAGAATCAGGATTTTGTCGTGCATGGCAGCGGACGAGACCTAAAAAAGAACGGATACAGAAAGCCGCGCACTGGCTGGAAGCCTCGCACGCGGCGTGAATTCATCGGAACCTGGGCACGGGCACGTGGCGGTCCCGTGCAGCGCAATTCGGGCGGTTCGGGCGCAATCTGGCGGGTTTCGCGTCTGACGGTTGGCGTCGACGCGCTGCCCACCTCAACCTCGCAGCGGTGGCCGCTGGGCGTCGGCCGCTTCGTCTCGCGCCGCCTGGCGCGCTTCCTCGGCGTCCACCGCTGTGCGCGGCGCGACCGATGGCGCGACCGGCACGATCACCGGCTCGACCGGCTCAGCGACCGGAACGACGACGGGCGCAGCCTTCTTATGCGAGAAAAACGGCTTCGCATAGACCACCGGCTCGTCGCGCTTTTCCTTGACCGCACGGCGCGCTTCGCGCTCCTGCGCCGCGGCTTCGACCGCCAGCGCCTTCTCGCGCAGCTTCACCGCACCGGCAAGACGCGCACCGCCAAATCCCACGACGATCAGACAGGCGCCCACCGCACCGGCCACCAGTTGCCCCAAGCCCGTGAGCTGCGGCTTGTGCAGACCGATCAGCCAGACCAGCATCAAGACGCCGGCAATCCAGTTGACATGCCCTGCAGTGCGACCGATCGTGGCCGTCAGCGCGCCGTCGAAGGCCGCCCGCAGCGCGAGCCAGGCAAAGCCCAGCAACACCACGCCGAACGCCTGTCCGACAAGCGCCGGCTGCGCCTGCACCAATTGCAGCGCGTCGTAGAGAGAGGTCCAGGGCGTGAGAAGAAACAGCACGCCGAACCCCAGCAATATCAACGCATCGACAATCAGCACTACGCGCAGCAGCGGCTTCATCGAGGCTTAGTCCACGTGGTAGTTGGGCGCTTCCTTGGTGATCTGCACGTCATGGACGTGCGATTCGTTCAGACCTGCGCCCGTGATCTGCACGAACTCCGCCTTCTCGTGGAGTTCGTCGATCGTGCGGCAACCGCAATAGCCCATCGAAGCGCGCACGCCGCCGATCATCTGGAACAGGATCGCGTTGATCGGGCCCTTGTAGGCGACGCGGCCTTCGATGCCTTCCGGCACGAGCTTGTCGATGTTCGCCGAGTTGTCCTGGAAGTAACGGTCAGCCGCGCCGTCCTTCATCGCGCCAACCGAACCCATGCCGCGGTACGACTTGTACTGACGGCCCTGGAACAGGAACACGTCGCCCGGCGATTCTTCGGTGCCGGCGAACATGCTGCCCATCATGACGGCATTCGCGCCGGCAGCCAGCGCCTTCGAGACGTCGCCCGAGTAGCGTACGCCACCGTCGGCGATGCACGGCACGCCGGTGCCCTTGAGCGCTTCAGCGACATTCGAGATTGCCGTGATCTGCGGCACGCCCACGCCTGCGACGATACGCGTCGTGCAGATCGAGCCCGGGCCGATACCGACCTTCACGCCATCCGCGCCGTACTCGACGAGCGCACGCGCGGCATCGGCCGTCGCAATGTTGCCGCCGATGACTTCGACGTGCGGGAAGTTCTGCTTGACCCAGCGAACGCGCTCGAGCACGCCCTTGCTGTGACCGTGCGCCGTATCGACGACGATGACGTCGACGCCGGCCTGCACCAGCAGTTCGACGCGCTCTTCGTTGTCTGCGCCGACGCCGACTGCCGCGCCAGCGCGCAGCTTGCCGTGCTCGTCCTTACAGGCGGCCGGGTGTTCGGTCTGCTTGGTGATGTCCTTGACGGTCATCAGGCCGCGCAGTTCGAACGCATCGTTCACGACCAGCACGCGCTCGAGGCGGTGGCTGTGCATGAGCGACTTGGCGTCGGCCAGCGGCGTGCCTTCCTTGACGGTGACGAGGCGCTCGCGCGGCGTCATGATCGAGCGCACCGGCTCGTCCAGACGGGTTTCGAAGCGCAGGTCGCGGTTCGTGACGATACCGACCAGCTGCGCGCCTTCCACGACCGGGAAGCCCGAGATGCCATGTTGCTGCGACAGCGCAATGACGTCCGCGACCTTCATCTGCGGCGGCACGGTGATCGGATCACGCACGACGCCCGACTCGAAACGCTTCACCTTCGCGACTTCACGCGCCTGTTCGGCGGGCGTGAGGTTCTTGTGAACGATACCCACGCCACCTTGCTGCGCCATGGCAATAGCAAGACGCCCTTCCGTGACGGTATCCATCGCGGCCGAGACAAGCGGAATGTTCAGGGAGATATTGCGGGTCAGCCGGGTCTTCAGGCTGGTGTCGCGCGGGAGAACGTCGGAGAAGGCGGGAACGAGGAGCACGTCATCGAACGTGAGTGCTTTCTGGATCAGACGCATGGCAAATCCTATAGGCGCAAAAGCAGATTATACGGGATAGCGCCCTGGAAATCATCAGTGCGTACAGTAGCTTAGCGCCGATTTCGGGATTTTTTTGAAGTTTTCGGGGGCATCCGGAGCGGTCATTACAGCGGATTTCCGCGTTCTTGCTCACCTGCTTTCGACCCGAATTTCCATCCGTATCTCCACTCATCCCGCATGAACCGTGCAGGATTGAACAAGACGAGAAGCAGCGCGCGCGGGTAAGCTTGCCTCCCACTGAAAGTTATGCGGAGGCAATGGAAATGCAACGTGGTGTGCTGTACGGCGTGCTCGCTGGAGCGTTATGGGGAACGGTATTCGTGGTGCCCCGGCAACTGGCGGACTTCTCGCCCCTGCTCCTGAGCGCCGGACGCTACGTGATGTACGGGCTCGTGTCGCTGGCTGCGCTCCTGCCAATGCTCAAACGTGTCTGGCCGCGCCTCACGCGCGAAGATCTCGTCGCGCTCGTGAAACTGGCGCTGATGGGCAACCTGCTCTACTACCTGTTTCTCGCCACCGCGATCCACCTGGTAGGCATTGCGCCAGCCTCGCTGATCGTGGGCGTGTTGCCCGTGACGGTCACGCTGCTCGGTCGCGGCGATCATGGCGCGGTGTCGCTTTCGAAGCTCGCATGGCCTCTGGCGATGATCGCGGCGGGCATCGTCTGCATCAATGTCGATGTGTTTACAGCGGCGGGCAGCGCGGGCGATTCCGCCAGCACGCTCACGAAGATCACCGGGATTGGCTGCGCCGCGGGCGCGCTGATCTGCTGGACGTGGTTCGCTGTCGAAAATTCGCGCTATCTGCAGCGCAACGCGCATTTCAGCGGCAACGAGTGGTCGGTGCTCTGGGGCGTGGTGACGGGCGCACTCGGCGGGCTGCTGTGGCTCGTGATTCTGGTGATGCCCGCAGGCGCCGCGCAGGAAACCGTCGCCGATGGCCGCTGGACCACCTTCTGGCAACTGAACCTGGTGCTGGCGATTGGCGCCTCGTGGCTCGGAAACGGGCTGTGGAACGCCGCCGCCAAGCGTCTGCCGCTGACGCTCTCCGGCCAGATGATCGTGTTCGAGACGCTGTTCGCGCTGCTCTACGGTTTCATCTACGACCATCGCCTGCCGCGCGGGCTGGAAATCGCGGCGATCGTGCTGCTGGTGGTGGGAGTGAGCTGGTCGGTCCGCCAGCATGCGGGCGGACCTGAAGACGCCGTGCACGGCGACGGCATCGTGCCCGAAAGCGATGGGCACGATGGCCGCAGGAATGGCGCGGAGCAGCGCCGCGCGGCCAGTTAAACCTTTGTGACGATCGTTCGCGCTGGTCTGATGATATTTCAGACGATCAGCGCGAATCCTTGTTCTGCCACTTGCGCCCTTCGATCGAACCCGCCTTGCGGGTTTTGTCGACGCGACGCTGACGCGCGAGTTTCGGATCGACCACCAGCGGCCGATAAATCTCCACGCGGTCATGGTTAGCCAGCACGCTGTCGAGCGGCTTGAGCTTGCCGAACACGCCCACCTTGAGTTTCGTCAGATCGATCTCGGGATGGCGCGTCAATATGCCGCTCGCGTCGATGGCCTGCTGCACGGTCGAACCGGCCGCCAGTTGCACGCCGATGAGCGTTTGCGCATCCGGCAGCGCATAGCAGACATCGACCGACAGATCGCGGGTGAGATTCGCGCTCATACCTTGTTCTTCCCGTAACGCTGATCGGCGCGCTTCACGAAGGAATCGACGAAGGTGTTCGCGATGTGATGAAACACCGGCCCGATGATCTTTTCGAGAATGATGTTAGAAAACTCGTAGTGCAGCGAGAATTCGATCTTGCAGGCGTCGGCCCGCAACGGCGTGAAGCGCCACGAGCCCGTGAACTTCTTGAAAGGGCCGTCGGTGAACTCCATATCGATATACTCAGGGCGCTTCTGCACGTTACGCGTGGCGAAGTGCTGTTTGATGCCCTTGAAGTTGATATCGATCTTCGCCTCCATGCCGCTCTCGTCCTTGCGGCGTACCTCGACGCCGCCGCACCACGGCAGAAAGTTAGGATAGTCGTCGACATCGGTGACGAGGTCGAACATCTGTTCCGCCGAATGGCGAATCAACACGGTTTTCTGGACATCCGCCATAAATTGCGCAATGCGATGCAAGGGTGAAGGCGCAGCGGGCTTTCGCTGGCCCGCTTTGCTAAAATCGTAATTTTAAACGAGTTGGGCGTTTCCCATTTTCCTATGAGCATCATCGACAACAGAAAAGCCTTCTTCGATTACTTCATCGAAGAGCGCCACGAGGCAGGGCTCGTGCTCGAAGGATGGGAGGTCAAGGCCATGCGCGCCGGGCGAGCCAACATCAAGGAAGCCTACGTCGTCATCAAGGACGGCGAGCTGTTCCTGATCGGCACGCACATCAGCCCGCTGCCCGAAGCCTCGACGCACATCCACCCGGACGCCACGCGCACCCGCAAGCTGCTGCTGCACCGCGAGGAAATCGACAAGCTGATCGGCAAGGTCGAGCAGCGCGGTTTCACGCTCGTGCCGCTGAACTTCCACTACAAGGGCGGCCGCGTGAAGTGCGAAATCGGCCTCGCCAAGGGCAAGAAGCTGCACGACAAGCGCGAAACCGAAAAGCAGCGCGACTGGCAGCGCGAGAAGGCGCGCCTGATGCGCACGCCGACCTGATCCGCGTAGTTTTGCCTCAAGACGTAAAAAAGGGGCGGCATGAATGACATGCCACCCCTTTTTGTTGCCTGCTCGTCGCTACGAAACGTCGAAACGAAGGCTCACGCGCCCTTGGCCGTGTCGCGCGTCATCTGCGATTCCTTCATGCCCGTGCGATTCACGATCGTCAGGGCCGAGGCGATCATCGAACTCAGATCGCTCATATTGCCCGGCACGATCAGCGTGTTGCCCTGCTTCGCCAGGTTGCCGAACGCGTTCACGTACTGCTCCGCAACCTTGAGATTCACCGCGTCCATCCCGCCCTGCGCCTGGATCGAATTGCCGATTTTCTGGATCGCGGTCGCGTTCGCTTCGGCCACCGCCAGAATCGCCGCCGCCTGGCCCTGCGCCTGATTGATCGCAGCCTGCTTCTCGCCTTCCGATTTCTGGATCGCCGCCTCGCGCGCGCCCGCCGCCAGATTGATCTGCTCCTGCTTGCGCCCTTCCGACGCCGCGATCAGCGCGCGCTTCTCTCGCTCGGCGGTGATCTGCGCCTGCATTGCGTGGAGAATTTCCTTCGGCGGCGTCAGATCCTTGATCTCGTAGCGCAGCACCTTCACGCCCCAGTTCGACGCCGCCTCGTCGAGCGAAGAGACCACGCTATGGTTGATGAAATCGCGCTCCTCGAACGTTTTGTCGAGTTCGAGCTTGCCGATCACCGAGCGCAGCGTGGTCTGCGAAAGCTGCGTGATCGCAAACACGAAGTTGCTCGAACCGTACGACGCCTTCATCGGATCGGTCACCTGGAAGTACAGCACGCCGTCCACCTGCAACTGCGTGTTGTCGCGCGTGATACAGATCTGGCTGGGCACGTCGAGCGGGATTTCCTTGAGGACGTGCTTGTACGCGACGCGATCGATGAACGGCAGCACGATCGTCAGACCCGGCGTGAGCGTGCCGTGATAGCGTCCAAGCCGCTCCAGCACCCATGCATGCTGCTGCGGCACGATCTTGACGGTCTTGGAAATCAGGACGATGACGATAACGAGCAGAATCAGCCCGACAACTGGTACTTGCATGCGCTTCCCCTTTTGCTTCGGCTTTGACTGGTGAGTGCGTGAGTCTGACCGCGTGAACCCGGGTCACGCGTGATGCGCGCCCGCCACGATAAGACAACTGCCGCGCACGGCCTTGATTTGATAGAGATGGGCGTCTTCGGGCTCGCCGGGCGCCAGTTCGACGTCCCATTCGGCGCCGCGATACATCGTGCGGGCACGCCCTTCGTGCCAGGCGGCAACGGTCAGCGTGGAACCGATGTCGAGATTCACACCAGGATCGCTCGATGCATCGACCATACGGCGCTTGCGCCCGAAACGCGAACGCCGCAGCGCGATCACCGCCACGAGGCCAACGAGCGCGGCAATCGCGAACTGCACATCGAGCGGCGCGCCGAATTCGAAAGCCACCACGCCGGCCAGAAAGCCCAGCGCGATCATCAGCAGATAGAAGGTGCCGGTCATCAGCTCGGCCACGATCAGCACGCCCGCGCCGATCCACCAGAACAAACCATGCGGACCCACGACGACCTCCCAAAGTAAAACACCCCGGATTGACCGGGGTGTTATAGCACGAAGCTGACACTTTTTTCCGCTGCGTGCGAAAGCGAAATGCAAGCTGCATCAAGCTTCGCGCGCGGCGGGACGGCTCGTGCCGTCAGTGAGCGTTACCGCATTACTTCGCCTGCGCCTTCGCGAGTGCCTGCCACGTTTCGACAACCGTGTCCGGGTTCAGCGAGATCGAAGCGATGCCTTCTTCCGCCAGCCACTCGGCGAAGTCCGGGTGATCCGAAGGACCCTGACCGCAGATACCGACGTACTTGTTCAGGCGGCGGCAGGTTTCGATCGCGCGCTTGAGCAGGAACTTGACGGCCGGATCGCGTTCGTCGAAGTCGGCGGCCAGCAGTTCCATACCCGAGTCCCGGTCGAGGCCGAGCGTGAGCTGCGTCAGGTCGTTCGAACCGATCGAGAAACCGTCGAAGTACTGCAGGAACTCTTCGGCGAGAATCGCGTTGGTCGGCACTTCGCACATCATGATCAGGCGCAGGCCGTTTTCGCCGCGCTTGAGGCCGAACTTCTCGAGCAGACCCACCACGCGTTCCGCCTGCTTCAGCGTACGCACGAACGGCACCATGATCTCGACGTTCGAGAGGCCCATCTCTTCACGCACGCGCTTGAGCGCCAGGCACTCCATTTCGAACGCTTGCGCGAAGTCTTCGGCGATGTAACGCGATGCGCCGCGGAAACCCAGCATCGGGTTTTCTTCGTCCGGCTCGTAGCGCGAACCGCCGATCAGCTTCTTGTACTCGTTCGACTTGAAGTCCGACATACGCACGATGACGGGCTTCGGATAGAACGCCGCAGCAATCGTAGCGATGCCTTCCGTCAGCTTGTCGACGTAGAACGCACGCGGCGATGCGTGACCGCGCGCGACGCTCTCGACGGCCTTCTTCAGGTCCGCGTCGATGTTCGGGTACTCGAGGATCGCCTTCGGGTGAACGCCGATGTTGTTGTTGATGATGAACTCGAGACGCGCGAGACCCACACCTGCGTTCGGCAGTTGCGAGAAGTCGAACGCGAGTTGCGGGTTACCGACGTTCATCATGATCTTGACCGGAATCGCCGGCAGCTCGCCACGCTGGACTTCGCTGACTTCGGTTTCCAGCAGACCGTCATAAATGCGGCCTTCGTCGCCTTCCGCGCACGACACCGTCACCAGCGCGCCGTCCTTCAGCACGTCGGTTGCGTCGCCGCAGCCAACGACCGCCGGCACGCCCAGCTCACGCGCGATAATCGCCGCGTGGCAGGTACGGCCGCCACGATTCGTCACGATTGCCGCGGCGCGCTTCATCACCGGCTCCCAGTTCGGGTCGGTCATGTCGGCGACCAGCACGTCGCCCGGCTGCACGCGTTCCATTTCGGACGGATCGTGAATCACCTTCACGCGGCCCGCGCCGATCTTCTGGCCAATTGCACGGCCCGTTGCCAGCACCTGCGACTGACCCTTGAGCTTGAAGCGTTGCTCGACCTTGCCCGCTGCCTGGCTCTTCACCGTCTCAGGACGCGCCTGGAGAATGAAGATCTTGCCGTCGAGACCGTCCTTGCCCCACTCGATGTCCATCGGACGCTGGTAGTGCTTTTCGATGATGACGGCGTACTTGGCCAGCTCGATCACGTCTTCGTCGGTGATCGAGAAGCGGTTGCGCTGTTCGTGCGAGACGTCGACCGTCTTCACACGGCCCGGTTCGCCCGGCTGCGTGAATTCCATCTTGATCAGCTTCGAGCCGATCGAGCGGCGGATGATCGGTGCCTTGCCTTGTGCGAGCGTGGTCTTGAAGACGTAGAACTCGTCCGGGTTCACGGCGCCCTGCACCACGGTCTCACCGAGGCCGTAGCTCGACGTGATGAACACCGCGTCCTTGAAGCCCGATTCCGTGTCCAGCGTGAACATCACGCCTGCTGCGCCGCGGTCCGAACGGACCATGCGCTGCACGCCAGCCGACAGCGCGACTTCAGCGTGAGTGAAGCCCTTGTGGACGCGATACGAGATAGCGCGGTCGTTGTAGAGCGACGCGAACACGTGCTTGAGACGGTCGAGCACATCCTCGACGCCCACCACGTTCAGGTAGCTTTCCTGTTGACCGGCGAACGACGCGTCAGGCAGATCTTCCGCCGTTGCCGACGAACGCACGGCAAACGACAGCTCGCCCGGCGAGCCAGCCTGCAGCGTTTCGAAACCCGTGCGGATTTCCGCTTCGAGTTGAGCTTGCAGCGGCGCGTCGATGATCCACTGACGGATTTCCTTGCCCGCTTCGGCCAGCGCCTTGACGTCGTCGACGTCGAGCGTTTCCAGGCGAGCGGCGATCCGTTCGGTCAGGTTGTTATGTTTCAGGAAGTCGCGGAAGGCGAGCGCAGTCGTAGCGAAACCCGTGGGGACTCGCACGCCAGCCTCAGCCAACTGGCTGATCATTTCGCCGAGCGAGGCGTTCTTGCCGCCCACGATCTCAACGTCGGTCATCCGCAACTGCTCGAAAGGCACTACATAAGCCTGATCCTTGGCAACGGTGTTAGTCATACAAGCCCCTAAGTGTGAAAAAAATTCACGGCTGCGCAAGTGGGCTCGAACGCGAGTCACCCATTGGGGGCGATTTCGCGTCTTGCGCAACCTGTTGGAGAAGCAATCGCCGTGGCGCCAAAGGGCTGGAGCCGGCTTGAGGAAAAGCAGGAAGATGCGCAAGATTGCAGGAAGTTATACACATTCGCTGCAAGTTGACGCCAGTTTGAGCCACGATGGACTGCGGTTTGGCGCGGTTGCACTGCAATTGCTTATCCAACAGGTTGCCGCTATTCTACCGTGCCGACTCCCGAAAATGCCATTCGAAGAGTCAGCCAAAGAGAAACGCGCCTCGGAATCGTCCCACAGCGGTCGCCCTAGCGCTTCCCGGGCTTTTTCCGCCCGTCCCGAGCGCACCAGCAGCTCACGTACCTAGCCTCAATCGATGCCGCCTACCGTATTTATCGTCTCCGACGGTACCGGGATCACTGCCGAAACGTTCGCGCATTCGATCCTGTCGCAGTTCGACCAGAAATTCCGCCTCGTGCGCGTGCCCTTCGTGGACTCGAGCGACAAGGCGTATGCGACCGCCGAAAAGATCAACGAAGCCGCCGTACAGGAAGGCCGTCGTCCGATCGTCTTCACGACGCTGGTGGACAGCAGCTCGAACGAGATCGTCAAGCGCGCCAACGCGCTCGTGCTCGACATGTTCCAGACCTTCGTGGAACCGCTCGAACAGGAACTGGAGCTCAAGTCGAGCCACGCGATGGGCCGCGGCCACCAGAACGCGGACACGGACGAATACAAGAACCGTATCGAGGCGATCAACTTCTCGCTCGCGCATGACGACGGTCAATCCGACCGCAATCTCGCCGATGCCGATGTGATCCTCGTGGGCGTGTCGCGCAGCGGCAAGACGCCGACCAGCCTCTATCTGGCCATGCAGTACGGCGTGAAGGCGGCCAACTATCCGCTGATCCCCGACGATTTCGAACGCGGCAAGATGCCGAATTCGCTGCTGCCGCACCGCTCGAAGATTTTCGGGCTGTCGATCGATCCGCAGCGCCTGACGGAAATCCGCAACGAACGCCGGCCGGGCAGCAAGTACGCAGCGCTGGAAAATTGCCGCTACGAAGTGAACGAAGCCGAAGCGATGATGCGCCGCGAAGGTATCAAGTGGCTCTCGTCGACGCACAAGTCGATCGAGGAAATCGCCACGACGATTCTTCAGGAAATCCGCATCGATAAACCGTCGTACTGATTCACGATGCGCAACAAAAAGGCCTGCATTTGCAGGCCTTTTTTGCTTTTGCGCGCGCTCGAACGTCAGCGTGCGCGACGCTGCTGCCGGCACTGCTCGAACACGCAGACGGCCGCGGCCGCCGCCACGTTCAGCGACTCCATGCCGCCGGGCTGCGGAATCGTCACGCGTAGCGCCGCCGCATCGCGCCACACCTGGGAAACGCCCGCGCCTTCGTTGCCGAACACCCACGCGACCTGCCCCGTCAGATCCGTTTCGTCGATGGCCTTCGCGCCATGCGAATCGGTGATCACGACCGGCACGGCCAGCATGTCGATCAGCGTCTGCGGTTCGACGTTCTCGTAGACCTGCAGCAGAAAATGCGCGCCCATCGCCGAGCGCAGCACCTTGGACGACCATGCGTAAGCGGTGCCAGGCGTGCAGAACACCCGCTCGATGCCGGCCGCCGCTGCGCTGCGCAGGATCGAGCCGACATTGCCTGCATCCTGCAAACCGTCGAGCACCAGACAGGTCGATTCGACGCGCTGCGGCAATGTTGCTTCCGGCATATCCACGAGCAGCAACATGCCCGCGCCGTGCACGACGTTCGACAACTGGCCGAACAGCGCATCGGGCAGCGTAATCACGCGGCGCTCGTCGACGCGCGCAACGATGTCGCGCGCCTCTTCGTGCTCGAGCGCACCTTCGGTGACGACGCAGTATTCGGGCTGCGAGCCGCCATCGAGCCAGGCGCTGGCAAGATGGAACCCTTCGAGCAGGGCCTGATGGGCGCGCCGCTGTTGATGCGTCGAGCCGGCCAGCGCCTTCAGGCGCTTGTAGAGCGGATTGTCGCGCGAGGTAATGGCTTTCACGGGCGGGCCTGGCGATTCAGAAAAGGATCAATAAAAAGGAAAACGGCGCCGCACGAGGCGGCGCCGGATAAGTTCGGCGAGCGCATCGGCCGGCTTAACTCGTTACAACGACACCGTGCAACTCGAAAGCCTCGCGCACCGGCGCGAACGAACGCCGATGATGCTCGCACGGACCATGCGTACGCAACGCCGCCAGATGCTGCGGCGTGCCGTAGCCCGCGTGTACGTTAAAACCGTAGGCGGGAAACGACGCGTGCAGATCGACCAGCATGCGATCGCGCGTGACTTTTGCGATGATCGATGCCGCCGAAATCGCCGGCACAATCGCATCGCCGCCGATCACCGCTTCGCTGCGCACCGGCAGCACCGGGCAGCGATTACCGTCGATCTTGGCAAGCGTAGGCGTCACGCTCAGACCTTCGACCGCGCGGCGCATCGCCAGCATGGTCGCGTGCAGGATGTTGAGCGTGTCGATTTCCTCGACGCTCGCTTCTGCGACACACCAGGCAAGCGCGCGTTCGACGATCAGGTCGTAAAGCGCATCGCGCGACTTTGCGGTGAGCGCCTTCGAATCGTCGAGTCCTTCGATCGGCCGCGCCGGATCGAGAATCACAGCCGCCGCCACCACGGGACCGGCGAGCGGGCCGCGCCCGGCTTCGTCCACGCCACAGATGATGTCGTCGGGCGATTCGAACAGCAGACCGGCCTGCTCCGCGAGTTGCAGACGCAGCGCGCGCTTTTGTGCGGCCTGCGACGGCGCTTTCGGCTTTGCTGCCGCTTTTGCCGTCACCTTCCTGGCACTTTTAACCGGCGCGTCGCTCATGCCCGCCCCTTGCGGCTTTCCACCACGCGCGCCACCACTTCGGCCGCGCGCTCCGCCGTGTTCTGGCGCAGCGCATGGTGCATCTGCGTAAACACTTCGGTCAGGGTGCGCCGGTTCGCCTCGTCGTGCAACTGCGTGAGCGTGGCGTCGGCGAGCGCTTCAGGCGTGGCGAAATGCTGGAGGATTTCCGGCACCACGAAACGCCCGGCAAGAATATTCGGCAGACCGACATAAGGCAGATAGCCCTGACGGCGCATGATCTGCCCCGTCAGCCAGGGCACCTTGTACGAGATGACCATCGGCTTCTTGAGCAGCGCCGCTTCCAGCGTGACCGTGCCGCTCTTCACGAGGATCGCGTCGGCGGCCGTCATCGCCAGTTGCGACTGACCATCGACGATCGTGAGCGCCAGGCCCTGATGCTGGCTCGCCAGTTCCTGCAACTGCGCGTGGATCGCAGGCGTGGCCGCCGGCATCACGAAACGCAGACCCGGCTCGCGCTGCTGCATGATCTGCATCGCGTCGAAGAAAGTCGGGCCGATCAGGTTGATCTCGGAGCGACGGCTGCCCGGCAGCACCGCGATGATCGGACCGCCATCGGGCAGACCGAGCGCAAGGCGCGCGCCGGGTACGTCCGGTTCGAGCGGGATATCGTCGGCGAGCGGATGGCCCACGTAGGACGCGGCCACGCCGGCCTTCTCCAGGATCGCCGTTTCGAACGGGAAAACGCAGAGCATGTGATCCACGGACTTCTGGATCTTCTTGATGCGCCCGCCTCGCCACGCCCAGATCGACGGGCAGACGAAATGGATCGTGGGAATCCCGGCTTCGCGCAGCGGCTGTTCGAGACCGAAGTTGAAATCGGGCGCATCGACGCCGATGAAAACATCAGGCGGTTCCGCAAGCAGTTGATGCTTGAGCTCGCGGCGAATGCGCAGGATTTCGGGAATATGGCTGAGCGCCTCGACGTAGCCGCGCACCGTGAGCTTGTCCATCGGCCAGTGCGCATCGAAACCAACGGCCTGCATGCGCGGGCCGCCGATTCCGTAGTACTGCGCAGTATCCGGCAGCTTGCTGACCAGCCCCTTGAGCAACGACGATGCGAGCAGGTCGCCGGACGGTTCGCCGGCGACCATTGCGAGGCGCAACGGATGGGTTTGCAACGCCATCGTTTAGCGGATGATGCCGCGCTGCGACTGCTCGACGAAGCTGAGCAGCGCCTTCACGTGCACATCGCCGTCACCGCCCGCCTGGGCGAGGTCGGCGAGCTGAACCTTCGCCTCTTCGAGCGACAGGCTGTTCTTGTACAGCGTGCGATATGCCGCGCGCAGCGCCGAGATTGCGTCCGGCGAGAAACCGCGGCGGCGCAGACCTTCGACGTTGATACCGTGCGGCACAGCCTTGTTGCCGGCTGCGATCACGAACGGCGGCACGTCCTGCACGAGCGCCGAAGCGCCGCCCACCATCGCATGCGCGCCGATGCGCACGAACTGGTGCACGCCCGTCATGCCGCCGACAATCGCGTGATCGTCCACGAATACGTGGCCGGCCAGCTGCGCGTTGCTCGACATGATGATGTTGTTGCCCAGACGGCAATCGTGACCCACGTGCACGTAGGCCATGATCCAGCAGTCGTCGCCGATCGACGTGATGCCGGTGTCCTGCACCGTGCCCGTGTGCAGCGTCGTGAATTCGCGAATCGTGTTGCGATTGCCGATCACGAGCTTCGTGGGCTCGCCGCGGTACTTCATGTCCTGCGGGCGGCCGCCGATCGAGGCGTAATGGCCGATCGAATTGTCTTCGCCGATCGTCGTGTGGCCTTCCAGCACGCTATGCGAACCGACCTGGGTGCGCGCGCCAATGGTGACATTCGCACCGATTACCGCGTAGGGGCCGATCTCGACCGATTCATCGACTTGCGCGCCTGGCTCGACGATCGCAGTGGGATGGATCCTGCTCATTCGTCATGCTCTCCGATTCTGTTGTCATGCCGGGGCGCCGCCAGGCGCCCTGCGGCAAACGACGGCGCAGCTTACTGCGCCGCGTCCATTTTCTTGACGGTGCACATGAGTTCCGCCTCGCAGGCGACCACGCCGTCCACGTCGGCTTGCGCCTTGAACTTCCAGATACCGCGCATGTAGCGCTCGAACGTCACGTTCAGGATGAGCTGGTCGCCCGGCTCGACCACGCGCTTGAAACGCGCGCCGTCGATACCGACGAAGTAGTACAGCGTGTTTGCAAAATCCTGCTCTTCTTCCGAGAAAGTGAGCAGCGCGGCGGTCTGGGCCAGCGCTTCGAGGATCATCACGCCCGGCATGACCGGACGCTGCGGGAAGTGGCCCGTGAAAAAGGGCTCGTTGACCGTCACATTCTTCAACGCCTTGATGCTCTTGTGCGGCTCGAGCTCGAGGACCCGGTCCACCATCAGGAACGGATAACGGTGCGGCAGCAACGTGAGAATCTTGTGGATGTCGAAGTTGATTTTTTCGATGTTCATGGTGTTTCTGCTCACGCGGGAATTGCGTGTCACTTTCGATTGCGTTGCCCGAAGCGCCTGTCCCTGCCCGACGGTAGCCGTGCCGGCCAGACGTACCCCTGCGGTTCGCGCCCAGGCGCAGTATGCGCCACGCGCGCGACTTCGTGCATGCGGATTCCCCCGGGCTATGCGCGCCAGACGCGCGGTCTGGCACCCATCGCCGGGGCTCGGCCTGGCATGCAGCGCGACAGCCGCGGCGCCAGGCCCCTTATACGTGTGGTGCGATGCTTATGCGTCGCCTTGCGATTTTTCCGCGGCGGCGGCTTCGAGCGCCCGGATGCGATCGCGCAGCTTGTCGATATTGCGCAGCAGCGCGGCGCTCTTGTTCCAGTCGCCGTGCTCGACGGCCGGAAACGCGCTGGTGTAGATGCCGGCCTTCGGCAGCGACTTCGACACGCCCGACTTCGCCGTGACGATCACGTAGTCGCCCAGCGTGACGTGACCCGCGATGCCGACCGCGCCGCCGATCATGCAGTGCTTGCCGACCGTGGTGCTGCCCGCGATGCCCGCGCAGCCCGCGATCACCGTGTAGGCACCGATGCGGCAGTTATGGCCGATCTGCACCTGGTTATCGATCTTCACGCACTCCTCGATGATCGTGTCGGCCATTGCGCCGCGATCGATCGTGGTGTTCGCGCCGATTTCGACATCGGGCCCGATCGACACGCCGCCGACTTGCGGAATCTTGACCCACGTGCCCGTGCGCGCATCGCCCTGCCCCGTGAAATCGGGGGCAAAACCAAAACCGTCCGAGCCGATCACCGCACCCGCGTGCACGATGGCGCGCGCGCCGATCTTGCAGCCGTAGTAGACGGTCACGCCTGGATAGAAGTGCGAGTTCTCGCCCACCTGCGTGCCGCGGCCGATCACGACGTTGGCGTCCAGACGCACGTTCTCGCCGATCACCGCGCCCGCTTCCACGACCACGTTCGGGCCGATCACGGCGCTTGCCGCTACCTTGGCCGTTGCGTCGACGTGTGCGCTCGGGTGCACGCCCGGCTGCACCTTCGGCGCGGCCAGGTCGATGAACGCCTGCGCGACGCGCGCGAAGTAAGCATACGGATTAGGTGTGACGATGAAGTTGCGACCTTCGCGCGATGCGAGTTTCGCCAGATCGTCCGGGCTGATGAGGACCGCACCCGCGCGGGTCGTTTCGACCTGCGAGAGATATTTCGGGTTGGCGAGGAAAGCCAGTTGCTGCGGACCCGCCTGGTCGAGCGGCGCGAGCGAACCGACGCGTTGCGTCGCATCGCCCACCACTTCGCCGCCGAACTGCCCGGCGATTGCCTCAAGCGTAAATGCCATGCGCGTGCTGCTCCTGCCTTAGTTGCTGTTGCTGCCAGTGGCGCCGGAAGCCAGCGCCTTCAGCACCTGATCGGTGATGTCGATGCGCGGGCTCACATACACCGCTTCCTGCACGATCAGATCGTAATGCTGCTGCTCGGCGATCTGCTTGATGACCTTGTTCGCGCGATCGAGCACCGCCGCGAGTTCTTCGTTGCGGCGCTGGTTCAGATCTTCGCGGAACTCGCGCTGCTTGCGCTGAAAATCGCTGTCGAGTTGCGACAGATCGCGCTGCTTCTGCGCGCGATCGGCCACCGACAGGCTCGGACCGCTCTTGTCGAGCGAGTCCGACATCGTTTTCAGACGCTGCGCCATGTCCTGCAGATCCTTGTCGCGCTTCGCGAACTCGGCTTCGAGCTTGGTCTGCGCAGACTTCGCGGGGGCGGATTCGCGCAGGATGCGGTCGGAGTTGACCGCCGCGATTTTCGCTTCCTGTGCATGGGCCGCGCCCGTGCCGAAAGCGAGCATCGCCAGCGACAGCGTCATGGCCCCGATCGTCCGCCTGGAAAACATACCCGTTAGCAAAGTTATCCTCTCGTTTCTGTAAATGCCTGTTCCGCGCGTACCGTCAGAATGCCGTACCGATCTGGAACTGGAACTTCTGGTACTGGTCGCCTTCGTGCTTCGTGACCGGGAAGCCCAGGCTCAGCTTGAGCGGGCCGATCGGCGAAATCCACGCAAGACCGACACCGTAGGCGTAACGCAGACCGTTCGAACCGATGCTGGTGCCTTCGTCGCCCCAGACGTTACCACCGTCGAGGAAGGTGAAGACGCGCAGCGTGCGGTCGTAGCCCGTGCCCGGCAGCGGGAACGTGAGTTCGATGTTGCCGACCACCATCTTCGAGCCGCCGATCGGGTCGTTCGTCGTCTTGTCGCGCGGACCCAGCGAGCTCGGTTCATAACCCCGCACCGAACCGATACCGCCGGCGTAGTAGTTCTTGAAGATCGGGTACGGCTTGCCGCCCAGACCATTACCGTAGCCCGCCTGGAAGTTCAGGCCCAGCACGAAGCCGCGAGCAAACGAGTAATAGTACTGTGCCTGCACATCGGTCTTGTAGTACTGGGTCGAGCCCGCCGGCGTGCCGTATTCGGCATTGGCCTGGAGGAAGTAACCGCGGCTCGGAATGAGCGCGCTGTCACGTGCGTCGCGCGACCAGCCGATCGTCAGCGGCACGTTGTTCGACACGCGGCCGAATGCATCGACGTAGTCCTTGTAGGCCTGCGGCGTTGCATCGTCGACGTCCAGACGGTCCTGTTCGAAACCGATACCGAAGAACACGGTGTCGACTTCCGAGAACGGAATGCCGAACTTCAGGTCGCCGCCTGCCGTGATGATCTTGAAGCTCGAATCGGTCGAGTAGTACAGCGGCTGATACGTACGGTAGTAGACGTCGGTAATGCGCTTGATGCCGTCCACAGTGAAGTACGGATCGACCTGCGTGACAGCCAGCGTACGGTACGACTTCGCGGTGTTGACGTTCACCGACAGCGACGTGCCCGAACCGAACACGTTGTCCTGCGAGACGCCTGCCGAGAGAACCACCTTGTCGGTCGACGAGAAGCCCGCGCCCAGCGTGATGGCGCCGGTCGGCTTTTCGGCCACCTTGACGTCCACGTCCACCTGGTCGGCCGTGCCTTCCACGGGCACCGTGGTCACGTCGACGTCGGTGAAGTAGCCCAGACGGTTGATACGGTCCTTCGACAGCGCGAGACGGCTCGAATCGAACCACGAGCTTTCGAGCTGGCGCATTTCGCGGCGCACGACTTCGTCGCGCGTGCGGGTGTTGCCCACCACGTTGATGCGGCGCACGTAGACGCGGCGACTCGGATCGACCTGCAGCGTGAGGTCGACCGTGTGATTGGCCTGGTTGATCTGCGGCAGCGCATTCACGGTTGCGAACGCATAGCCGTATTCGCCGAGCTTGTCGACGATGGCCTTGGTCGCAGCCTGCAGCTTTTCAGCCGAGAAGCGATCGCCCGCCTTGATCTTGACCAGCTTGTTGAGCTCCGCCTCGCGGTCCAGCAGATTGCCGGCGAGATGGATGCCCGAGATCTTGTACGGCTCGCCTTCATGCAGCCCGATCGTCAGGTACATGTCCTTCTTGTCGGGCGAGATCGAGACCTGCGTCGAGTCGATGTTGAACTCGAGGTAGCCGTGATTCAGGTAGTACGAGCGCACGTTCTCGAGGTCGCCCGTGAGCTTTTCCTTCGAGTAGAGGTCGTTCTTCGTGTACCACGAGAACCAGTTCGGCGTGGACAGCTGCATTTCGCTGAGCAGCGTGCCCGTGCTGTACGTCTTGTTGCCGATGAAGTTGATCTGGCGGATCTTCGCGCTCGGACCTTCGACGACCGAGAACAGCAGACCGACGCGGTTGCGGTCGATCGGCGTGACGGTGGTCGTGACTTCGGCGGCGTAGAAACCGCGCGTCAGGTACTGACGCTTGAGCTCCTGCTCGGCCTTGTCGACCAGCGCCTTGTCGTAGTAGCGGCCTTGCGAAAGACCGACTGCGCGCAGCGCCTTCGTGAGGTTGTCCTTGTCGAACTCGTGGATGCCGGCGAAATCGATGGTGCCGATCGCCGGACGCTCCTGCACCTGCACGACGACTACGCCACCTTCGGTGGCGATGCGCACGTCGTTGAAGAAGCCGGTCGCATACAATGCGCGGATGGCTTCAGAGGCCTTGTCGTCGGTGAACGTATCGCCCTGCTTGATCGGCAGGTACGCGAAGACCGTGCCCGGCTCTACGCGTTGCAGTCCTTCGATGCGGATGTCCTGAACCACGAAAGGCGTCGTTGCGGCATGAGCAACGAGACCTTGTGCGGCAAGCGCCGCAGCCGCAACTGTTTTTGGAACCAAGCGATGAGGTCTAAACAACGTGCTTCCCCAGTGTGTATAGCTGCATCAGATCAGGCGGCCCACCCTCGGACGCCGCCAGATTTCTTTAGAAATGGATTAACCGAGCCAGATCGTTGAACAACGCGATCGCCGACAGCGCGACGATGCAGGCAAGACCCGCTCGCTGCAGAACCATCTGCCAGCGATCCGAGACGGCTTTGCCCGTTACGGCTTCAACCGCATAATATAACAGATGCCCCCCGTCCAATACCGGAATTGGGAGCAGGTTGAGTACGCCAAGGCTAATACTGACAAGGGCGAGAAAGGAAAGGAAAGCTGAAGGCCCGAGTCTGGCGCTCTTTCCGGCATAGTCAGCAATCGTCACGGGGCCCGAAAGATTCTTCAGCGAAGCCTCGCCCGTGATCATGCGGCCGAACATCCGCAGCGAATACAGACCGATATCCCACGTGCGATACGCGCCCATGCGCGCGCTTTCCAGCGGCCCGTAACGCACTTCCACCGACGGCCCCTGCGCGGCAAGCGCCGCACCGATACGGCCGACTTCCGCGCCGGTTTCGTCGTCGCGCTGGATCGCCGGCGTCACGGCGATCGTCATCGGCTGACCGTTGCTCGAACCATGCGATGCCGTCGAAGCCTCGCCGCCCCGCACGATGTCGAGCGACACCGGCTTGCCCGCGTGAGCCTTCACGTAAGCGATGAAAGTGCTTGCGCTATCAACGGGTCGGCCATCGATCGCGCGCAGGCGGTCGCCCTTCTCCAGTCCAGCGTGCTGAGCCGCGCTATCGGGCTCCACGCCCGCGATGCGCAGCGTGCCGCCGCCCGGTTCGAAGCCGATCTTCGACATGAAATCGTCGTCGAGATCCTTGCTCTCCAGACGCGAGAGATCGACCGCGTAATCGGACGTGCCGTTGCTGTTGCGCGCAGCCAGCACCACATGACGATGATCGAAGGCCGCG
The DNA here is from genome assembly GCF_905220255.1 of Paraburkholderia sp. J69-1. Taxonomy (NCBI): domain Bacteria; kingdom Pseudomonadati; phylum Pseudomonadota; class Betaproteobacteria; order Burkholderiales; family Burkholderiaceae; genus Paraburkholderia; species Paraburkholderia sp. J69-1. The sequence continues at coordinate 38,552 of NZ_CAJMZG010000036.1, forward strand.
GAAAGCAGCTTCCAGCGCAGATCGGCCCAGGAGCGCACCGGCTCCATGCCATTGCCGTTGGCCGCGCTCACGGACAGCACGGTTTCGCCGCCCTGGAAGCCCGCGCGCGCCGCGACAGACTGCGCCTGCGGCGCGGCCACGACAGCGGCAGGCTCGGTCACACCGCTCGCGTAGACCACCGCGAACAGCACGATGGCGAGAATGAAATTGGCGATCGGGCCCGCGGCGACGATGGCAATGCGCTTGCCGACCGACTGCCGGTTGAAGGCATGCGGGAGATCTTCGGGGGAAATGGCTGCGGCGGCATCGGTGCGATCCGCGTACTCGCGCTCGTCGAGCATCTTGACGTAGCCGCCGAGCGGCAGCGCTGAGATCGTCCATTCGGTGCCGGTCTTTTTGCTGACCCACTGCAAGAGCGGTCGACCAAAGCCGATGGAAAATCGCAGAACCTTGACGCCGCACAAGCGCGCGACACTGTAGTGTCCATATTCGTGGACGACGACAAGAATGCCGATCGCCACGACGAAAGCCACCAGTTCGGTGAGCAGATTCATATGCGCCTCCTGTGCGGGAAGCAGCGCGCCAGTGCGGGGGAGCCTTGCTTGCGGGCCGAGGAATCCGCGCGGACCCTCTTGTTACGCCCGGACGCCTGCGAGTGACACAGACGCTCCGGGCACAGCCCTGAAAGGTCTTAAGCCGGCACCGGCAGGCTGTCGATGATCTTGTGTGCCGCGCGGCGCGCGGCGGCGTCGGCTTCGAGCACGACTTCGAGGCTCGTGGCGCTGCGGTTTTGCAGCGCGTTGAGCACGGCGTCGACGGTCTGCGCAATCGCCATGAAACCGATACGGCGGTTGAGGAACGCTTCCACGGCGACTTCGTTCGCCGCGTTCAGCGTTGCGCTCGCCACGCCGCCTTCGGCCAGGGCCTTCATCGCCAGCGCGAGACACGGGAAGCGTTCGTAATCCGGCTTCTCGAAATTGAGCGTGGCAACTTGTGCGAGATCGAGCTGCGCGACGCCCGAATCGATACGATCCGGGTAGGCCATCGCATGGGCGATCGGCGTGCGCATGTCGGGGTTGCCCAGTTGCGCGAGCACCGAACCGTCCGCGTACGAGACCATCGAGTGGATCACGCTTTGCGGGTGGATCAGCACGTCGATGCGATCGCCCGGCAGATCGAACAGGTAATGCGCCTCGATCACTTCGAGGCCCTTGTTCATCATCGTGGCGGAATCGACCGAAATCTTGCGGCCCATCGACCAGTTCGGGTGCTTGCAGGCCTGCTCCGGCGTCACGTCCACGAGCGTGGACGGCTCGCGCGTGCGGAACGGGCCGCCCGACGCAGTCAGAATGATCTTGGTCACGCCACCGTGCTTGCCGTCGTGCGGCATGCACTGGAACACGGCGTTGTGCTCGCTGTCGAGCGGCAGCAGCACCGCGCCGCTGTCACGCACCGTGTCCATGAAGATGTCGCCCGACATCACGAGCGCTTCCTTGTTCGCGAGCAGGATGCGCTTGCCGGCTTTCGCCGCCGCAAGCGACGGCTCCAGACCCGCCGCGCCGACGATGGCCGCCACCACCGTATCGCAGCCGTCGCTTTTCGAGACGTCGATGAGCGCCTGCGGGCCGAAGGTCACGACAGTCTTCGAACCGGCCGCGCGCAGCTTGCTTTCGACTGCCTGGGCCGTTGCGGCATCGCCGACCACGGCTACTTCGGGCGCAAAGCGCAGACATTGGTCGACGAGTTTGTCGCCGTTGCGGTGCGCGGTGAGCGCGTAGACCGAGAAGCGATCCGGATGACGTGCGACCACGTCAAGCGTGCTGTCTCCGATCGAGCCCGTGGAACCGAGCAATGTAAGTCGTTTTTGCATATTCAATTCTCTAGCCGGACACCGTTAGCCGAGCAACAGCATGGCAAGCGGCAGTACCGGCAACAGCGCGTCGATGCGGTCGAGCACCCCGCCGTGACCCGGCAGAAGCCCGCTCGAATCCTTCACGCCAGCCTGGCGCTTGAGCATCGACTCGAACAGATCGCCGATCACGCTGAACGCGACCAGCACGGTAAGCACGAAAAGCGCACGGCCGACACCCAACTGGGCAGCCAGCGCGGAATACAGGGTCGGCTCGAAGGCATGCAGCACGAGCGCGGCGACCGACACGATCATCACGGCGGCCCAGCCGCCCACCGCGCCTTCCCAGGTCTTGCCGGGGCTGATCGAGGGCGCCAGTTTATGCTTGCCGAATGCCTTGCCAGAGAAGTATGCGCCGATATCGGCCAGCCAGACCACGAGCAGCAGCGAGAGCACGAAACCCACGCCGATCGCGCGCGCGCCGACCAGCGCGTGCCAGCAGGCGGCAAAGAGGACGAAGCCGGCCGCCAGCAGGAACGCGCGCCAGGCGCCGGCGGCCAGCACGGGCTTGCGCACCAGCACATAAGGCCCGGCGACGAGCCAGAAAATGCCCGCGGCCTGATAGAGCGGACGCGCCGATTCAAGGCGCGTGCTAGCGGCAACGATAACGGCGGCGATGGCCGCGTAGACGATCGAACCTGCCTTGCCGGCCTTGAGCAGGCGAGCCCATTCCCACGCGGCGAACACCACCACGAGACCGATCAGCGCGCCAAAGGCGGCCATCGGCGCGAACAGCGTGACCGGCAGAAGGACGGCCAGCAGGACGATCGCCGTGATGACACGGGTCTTTAGCATGAAAGCGAGTCGGCGTTCTGGGATTGGGTAACGACCTGGGCGCTGGTGCGGCCGAAGCGGCGTTCACGATCGGAGTAGGACGCGATGGCGCGGTTGAGCGCGTCGGCATCGAAGTCCGGCCAATACGTGTCGGTGAAATAGAATTCTGCGTAGGCGAGCTGCCACAGCAGGAAATTGCTCACGCGCTGTTCTCCGCCCGTGCGGATGAACAGATCCGGCTCCGGCGCGTAGTTCATCGCGAGATACTGGCTGACCGTGTCTTCGGTCACCGGCACCGCCTCGCCTGCCGCCACCGAAGCTTCGACGAGCTTGCGGGTGGCCTGCATGATGTCCCAGCGTCCGCCGTAGTTGGCGGCGATGGTCAGCGTGAGGCGGGTATTGCGCGCGGTCTTGGTTTCCGCGCGGCGAATCAGGTCCTGGATGCGTTCGTTGAACATCGACAGATCGCCGACCACGCGCAGGCGAATGCCGTTCGCGTGCAGGCGCGCCACTTCGCGCTCGAGCGCGGTGACGAACAGACGCATCAGGAAAGAGACTTCGTCGGTGGGACGCCGCCAGTTCTCGGAACTGAAAGCGAACAAAGTGACGAATTCGACGCCGCGCGCGACACAGGCCTCGACGACCGAACGCACGGCATCGACGCCACGCGTATGGCCTGCGACGCGCGGCAGACGGCGCTGCGTTGCCCAACGGCCGTTGCCGTCCATGATGATCGCGATGTGGCGCGGTACTGCCGCCACGTCGGGCACGTGAACAGTTGAGCTGGTATAGGTCATGGCCGTCGGACTAAAACTGCAATAAGGAAAGAGAAACCCTGGCGGGACTGAAAGCCTTGCGGCCTCAGACCGTCATGATTTCGGCTTCCTTCGTCTGGACGAGCTTGTCGATCTCGGTCACGAAGCGGTCCGTCAGCTTCTGGACGTCGTCGCTGCCGCGGCGCTCGTCGTCTTCCGAGATTTCCTTGTCCTTGACCAGCTTCTTGAGCTGTTCGTTGGCGTCGCGACGCAGGTTACGCACGGCAACCTTGGCCGTTTCGCCTTCGTTCTTGACGACCTTCGTGAGTTCCTTGCGGCGCTCTTCGGTCAGTGCGGGCATCGGCACGCGGATCAGATCGCCGTGCGTTGCCGGGTTCAGACCGAGTTCCGAGTCGCGGATCGCCTTTTCGATGACCGGGACCATCTTCTTTTCCCAGGCCTGAACGCCGATCGTGCGCGCGTCGACGAGCGTCATGTTCGCGACTTGCGAAATGGGCACCGGCGAACCGTAGTAGTCGACCTGAATGTGGTCGAGCAGACCGGTGTGTGCGCGGCCCGTGCGGATCTTCGCCAGGTCGCCCTTGAACGCTTCGATCGAGCGCTGCATTTTCTGCTCAGCGCCCTTCTTGATGTCAGCCACAGCCATTTTGATACCTCCGAACCTTCATTACGGTACGGGCCCGCCAGCGCGCATAGAGGGCGGCGCGGCCCGAGATCGATCTCGCGTGAGACGAGAGTTTACACGTGGACGAGCGTGCCTTCGTCTTCGCCTTGAATGATGCGCTTGAGCGCACCCGGCTTGACGATCGAAAAAACACGGATAGGCAGCTTCTGGTCGCGGCACAGCGCGAAAGCCGTGGCGTCCATGACCTGCAGATTGCGGCCGATTGCCTCGTCGAAGCTGATCGTCGAGTAGCGCGTGGCCATCGGGTCCTTCTTGGGATCGGCCGAGTACACGCCGTCGACCTTGGTGGCCTTGAGCACGACTTCAGCGCCCACTTCCGCGCCACGCAGGGCAGCGGCGGTGTCGGTCGTGAAGAACGGGTTGCCCGTGCCGGCCGCGAAAATCACGACCTTGCCTTCTTCGAGTTGACGGATCGCGCGGGGGCGGATGTACGGCTCGACCACCTGGTCCATACGCAGCGCGGACTGCACACGCGCTTCGATGCCGGCGTGACGCATGGCGTCCTGCAGCGCGAGCGCATTCATCATGGTCGCGAGCATACCCATGTAGTCGGCGGTGGCGCGGTCCATACCGGCTGCGCCGCCCGCGACGCCGCGGAAAATATTGCCGCCGCCGATCACGACGGCGAGCTGGGTGCCCAGACGCACGACCTCGGCCACGTCTGCCACCATACGTTCGATCGTGGCGCGATTGATGCCGAAGGCATCATCGCCCATCAGGGCTTCGCCGGAAAGTTTGAGCAGGACGCGTTTATAGGCGGGTGTGGGCATGGAGGTATCCAGGATCGCGCGCAAAAGGCACTAACAGGGCAATAACTTGAAACTGTAGGGGTGAAATACTGCTTGGGGCAAGCGCCACCAGAAATAGCGAAGATTTGCGACACCGGGCACGGCGGATGGCCGCCATGCCTGGCGCGCTACTCGGGCGTCGCTACGCTGCCCACCGCGGCGGAGAAACCCCACCGCGGCTTGCTACGGTACTGCGATAAAGCTTTGACTGCTTTGAAGCGTGAAGCTTAAAGGCTTGCGCGGCCTTTATTGCTGCTTTGCAGCAGCGACTTGCGCGGCCACTTCAGCTGCGAAGTCGTCTTGACGCTTTTCGATGCCTTCGCCAACGACGAACAGCGCGAACTTCTGCACCGAGCTGTTAGCAGCCTTCAGCATCTGTTCGATCGTCTGCTTGTCGTTCTTAACGAACGGCTGGTTCAGCAGCGAGACTTCCTTCAGGTACTTCTGGACCGAACCGTCAACCATCTTGGCGACGATTTCAGCCGGCTTGCCCGATTCAGCAGCCTTCTGCTCAGCGATGCTGCGCTCCTTGGCGATCAGCTCGGCCGGCACGTCGTCCGACGACAGCGAAACCGGCTTCATTGCAGCGATGTGCATCGCCACGTCCTTGCCGACCTGCTCTTCAGCGCCCGTGTACTCGACCAGCACGCCGATACGCGTGCCGTGCAGGTACGCAGCCAGCTTGTTGGCGGTTTCGAAGCGCGCGAAGCGACGGATCGAAACGTTTTCGCCGATCTTGCCGACCAGGGCCAGACGCACTGCGTCGACCGTCGAGCCTTCCAGCGGCAGAGCCGACAGAGCGGCGACGTCAGCCGGGTTTTGCGTAGCGACCAGTTCGGCCACCGTGTTCGCGAATGCGAGGAAGTCGTCGTTCTTCGCGACGAAGTCGGTTTCGCAGTTCAGTTCGACCACGGCGCCAGCGTTGGCACCGATGAACGAAGCGATCACGCCTTCAGCCGTAACGCGCGATGCAGCCTTGCTCGCCTTGTTGCCGAGCTTGACGCGCAGGAGTTCTTCAGCGCGTGCCAGGTCGCCGTCGGCTTCCGTCAGCGCCTTCTTGCATTCCATCATCGGCGCATCGGTCTTCGCGCGCAGTTCTGCCACCATGCTTGCGGTAATTGCCGCCATCATTCGCTCCTTGAGTCTGTCTGGTACGCGCCGGTCGCAGGGTTCGATGCAACCGGCAGGAATTCGTTTCCGTTTTTGCCCGTGTTGAAACGCTTTTTTACAGCTGCTTCTACAGGACTACGGTGCCGCCCATATGACGCGGCGTCGAATGCCACGGCTTAAAAAAAAGGGGCCTATGGAAAGCCCCCTTTTCTTGCCGGACACGGGGGCAGCTTACGCCTCCGGGTTGACCTCGACGAACTCGTCGTCGCCTTCGTTGCCGCGAGCGGCTGCAACCACTTCGTTCACCGAGTTAGCACGGCCTTCGAGGATCGCGTCTGCCACGCCTTGCGTGTACAGGGCGACTGCCTTGCTGGCGTCGTCGTTACCCGGGATGACGTAGTCGATGCCTTCCGGCGAGTGGTTCGTGTCGACCACAGCGATAACGGGGATGCCCAGCTTGTTGGCTTCCGTCACAGCGATCTTGTGGTAGCCGACGTCAACCACGAAGATTGCGTCCGGAATGCCGCCCATGTCCTTCACGCCGCCGATCGACTTTTGCAGCTTGGCGATTTCGCGTTCGAACAGGAGCGCTTCCTTCTTGCTCATCTTTTCGAGTTCGCCTGCCTCAACAGCCGCTTCCATGTCCTTCAGGCGCTTGATCGAAACCTTCAGCGTCTTGAAGTTGGTCATCATACCGCCGAGCCAGCGCGCGTTCACGAACGGCATACCAGCGCGGCTTGCCTCTTCAGCGATCGTGTCACGCGATTGACGCTTCGTGCCGACGAACAGGATCGTGCCACGGTTCGATGCCAGCTGACGCACATACTTCAGTGCGTCGTTGTACATCGGCAGCGTCTTTTCGAGGTTGATGATGTGAATCTTGTTGCGATGACCGAAAATGAAGGGGGCCATCTTCGGGTTCCAGAAGCGCGTCTGGTGACCGAAGTGGACACCTGCTTCCAGCATTTGGCGCATGGTAACTGCCATGTTTCAATTCTCCGCTAGGGTTTGGGTCTGAAGCCGGTTGCCGTATCGGTGCACCGCCCTGCTTTTGGGACTGGCACGCCCGACACCCTGGGTGCGACCGGCTTGCGATTTCAAATTTGCTTTACGTCTATTTACTACTTGCCGCCCTTTATTTATTGCCTGTGGCGACATCAGGCACAATCCCTCACCAGAACCGCTCTTTTGAACGAGACGGGAGCGACTTAGCCGAAGAGTATAGCACGCAAACTGTGCACGCCTCAAGACGGCTATTACCCTCGTGAAATGGTTTCGCCCATTCTCAAAAGCCAGCGACCATGGGGATAAGGTGCGATAATTCGATATTCGACTGCATTTTCGGGCGCACACCATGGCCATTTCGATCAAGAACGAACACGACATCGCGCAAATGCGCGTCGCCTGCCGGCTGGCGAGCGAGGTGCTCGACTACATTACGCCCTTCGTAGTGGCGGGCGTCACGACCGGCGAAATCGACCGGCTCTGTCACGAATACATGACCAACGTGCAAGGCACGGTGCCCGCGCCGCTGAACTATCAGCCGCCCGGCTACCCGCCCTACCCGAAGGCAATCTGCACCTCGATCAACGATGTGATCTGTCACGGTATTCCGGGCGACAAGGCGCTGAAGAACGGCGACACGCTCAATATCGACGTCACGGTGATCAAGGATGGCTATTTCGGCGATACGAGCCGCATGTTTATCGTCGGCGAAGGTTCGATCCTTGCGAAGCGCCTCGTGCAGACCACGTACGAATGCATGTGGCTCGGCATCGATCAGGTGCGTCCGGGCGGCCATCTGGGCGACATCGGCCATGCCATCCAGCGTTATGCGGAAGCACAAGGTTATAGCGTGGTGCGCGAATATTGCGGTCACGGCATCGGCACGGTGTTCCACGACGAGCCGCAGGTGCTCCACTACGGCCGCGCCGGCACGGGCGTGGAACTGCAGCCGGGCATGATCTTCACCATCGAGCCGATGATCAACGCCGGCCGCCGCGACATCCGCACGATGCCGGATCAGTGGACCGTCAAGACCAAGGACCGCAGCCTGTCGGCGCAGTGGGAGCACACGGTACTCGTCACCGAAACCGGCTACGAAGTGCTGACGGTTTCGGCGGGCACGCCTGCCAAGCCGGCGATCGTTGCACAGGCAGCGGGCGCGACGGCCTGATCGGCCTTATCGGTAGCATCTCCAACCGCCCGGCCAACTGCGTCGATCCAGTTGACCTTTACCGGGGCGGCGTAGCAGGGCTTGCGCCACACGCGCAAAGCCAGCAAGGCAACACCGGCATCACTGATGCATGAAGCGGGCAAGAGGCAGGCGGGACGCCGCCTCGCGTACCGCCAGAAAGCGGCACCCCAACCCGAACGGCCCGGCCAACGGCCGCCAGGAACGCAAGGCCCAGCCTTTCCAACCGCGCCACCACACCCTGACCCATGAGCGTTCTCGCCGTCGCCGCACCCGATACGTCGTCGCTGAAGTCCGACTACAAGGCCGCCAAGGCCCAGTTGCTCGAACGCTTCAAAAGCGCGTCCAATGTCGATTCGCTGATGCACGCCCTCGCCCGCACCACGGACGAGACGCTGCGCAGCGCGTGGGCGCTCTGCGAATTGCCGGCTTCGCTCGCGCTCGTGGCTGTCGGCGGCTTCGGCCGGGGCGAACTGGCGCCGTTCTCTGACGTCGATATCCTCGTCCTGCTCCCCGACGACGAAGCACTCGAACCGCTGGAAGCGCGCATCGAGCGCTTTATCGGCCTGGCCTGGGATCTGGGTCTGGAAATCGGCAGCAGCGTGCGCAGCGTTTCGCAGTGTCTCGAAGAAGCGGCCAACGACGTGACCGTGCGCACTTCGCTGCTCGAAGCGCGCCGCATCACCGGCAGCACGACGCTGTTCGGCGACTTCGCCCAGCGCTATCGCGACGCCATGGACCCGCGCAGCTTCTTCCAGGCGAAGGTGCTGGAAATGCGCCAGCGCCACGCGCGCTTTCAGGACACGCCCTATTCGCTGGAACCGAACGTCAAGGAAAGTCCCGGCGGCCTGCGCGATCTGCAACTGATCATCTGGATCACGGAAGCGGCAGCCTTCGGCAGCAGCTGGAAAGAACTCGATCAACGCGGCCTGATCACCACGCGCGAAGCGCGCGAGTTGCGCCGCAACGAGTCGTTCCTCAAGGCGCTGCGCGCGCGCCTGCACGTGATTGCCGGGCGCCGCCAGGACATTCTCGTGTTCGATTTGCAGACGCCCGTGGCGGAGAGCTTCGGCTTCAAGGCCAGCACCGCGCGGCGCGCCAGCGAACAGCTGATGCGGCGCTATTACTGGGCGGCCAAAGCGGTCACCCAGCTCGCCAGCATCCTGATCCAGAACATCGAAGCGCAACTGTTCCCGAGCACGAGCGGCATCACTCGCACGCTCTCGGACCACTTCGTCGAAAAACAGGGCATGATCGAAATCGTGACCGACGATGTGTTCGAGCGCGAACCGCACACGATTCTCGAAGCCTTCCTGCTGTATGAGCAGGTGCCTGGCGTGAAGGGGCTGTCGGCGCGCACCATGCGGGCGCTCTACAACGCGCGCGACAAGATGGATCTGCACTGGCGCCGCGACCCCGAAAACCGGCGTCTCTTCATGGAGATCCTCAGGCAGCCGGCCGGTATCACGCATGCGATGCGGCTGATGAACCAGACGAGCGTGCTGGGACGCTACCTGCTGAACTTCCGGCGCATCGTCGGGCAGATGCAGCATGACCTCTATCACGTCTACACGGTCGATCAGCACATCCTGATGGTGCTGCGCAATATCCGCCGCTTCGCGGTGGCGGAACACGCGCACGAGTATCCGTTCTGCAGCCAGCTGATCGCCAATTTCGAGCGCCCGTGGGTGCTCTACGTGGCGGCGCTTTTCCACGATATCGCCAAGGGGCGCGGCGGCGATCACTCGCAACTCGGCATGGCCGACGCGCGGCGTTTTTGCCGCGAGCACGGCATCGACACCGAAGATGCCGACCTGATCGTCTGGCTGGTCCAGCAGCATCTGACCATGAGCCAGGTCGCGCAGAAGCAGGACACGAGCGACCCCGAAGTGGTCAAGCGTTTCGCCGATATGGTCGGCACCGAGCGGCGTCTCTCAGCGCTTTATCTGCTGACCGTGGCCGATATTCGCGGCACCAGCCCGAAGGTCTGGAACAACTGGAAGGGCAAGCTGCTCGAGGATCTATATCGCTCGACGCTGGCCGTGCTCGGCGGCGCGCGCCCCGATACGCATTCGGAACTCAAGACGCGCCAGGAACTGGCGCTCGCGCTGCTGCGCCTCGAAACCGTGCCCGAACACGCGCACCGCGCGCTGTGGGACAAGCTCGATGTCGGCTACTTCCTGCGCCACGATGCCGCCGATATCGCGTGGCAGACGCGTGTGCTCTATCGCCATGTGGAAACGCCCTCGCCCGTCGTGCGCGCGCGCCCGTCGCCGATCGGCGAAGCGCTGCAGGTGCTCGTCTACGCAAAGGATCGTCCCGATCTGTTCGCGACGATGTGCGCGTACTTCGACCGCAGCGGCCTGTCCGTGCTCGACGCGCGCGTGAGCACGACGCGCCACGGCTACGCGCTCGACAACTTTATCGTCGCCCATACCGAGGGCGACGTGCATTACCGCGACATCGCGAACCTGGTCGAACAGGAACTCGCCGAGCGTCTCGCGGCCGAAAGCCACGTGTTGCCGGAGCCGTCGAAAGGACGGCTTTCGCGACTGTCGCGCACCTTCCCGGTGACGCCGCGCGTCGACCTGCGGGCCGACGAACGCGGCCAGTACTACATCCTGTCCGTGTCGGCGAACGACCGGCCGGGCCTTCTTTATTCGATCGCGCGCGTGCTGGCCGAGCACCGGGTCGGCGTCCATGCGGCGCGGATCAATACGCTCGGCGAGCGCGTCGAAGACGTATTCCTGCTGGACGGCTCGGGGCTTTCCGATAACCGTCTGCAGATCCGTGTCGAAACCGAACTGCTGCGCGCGATAGCAGTGTGAAAGTCAAAGCGAATTACCTGAATCATGCGAGCCAAACTCACAGCCAAACACCCGCGCCCGGCCACGCCGGAACGCTCCCCCGTCCGACGCGGCACCACGACCGCGCGCAAGCCCGTGCGGCCGGCGGAGGCGCGGCCTGCTGAAGGGCGGCCGCAAGGGCAAGGACGTCCGGCGGGTGCGAAGCCCGCAGCCGGCAAGCCGATGTCGCGCGAACGCGATGGCGGCGAACGTCGCCCGTTCCGCCCGCGCGAGGATGGCGGTGAACGCCGTCCGTTCCAGTCGCGCGAAGGCGGTGGTGAGCGCCGTTCGTTTGGGCCGCGTGAGGATGGCGAGCGTCGTCCGTTCAAGCCCCGCGAAGGTGACGGTGAGCGCCGTTTCCCGCGTCGCGATGAAGGTGGTGAGCGTCGCTCGTTTGGCCCGCGTGAAGATGGCGAGCGCCGTCCGTTCAAGCCGCGTGAAGGCGACGGTGAGCGCCGATTCCCGCGTCGCGATGAAGGTGGTGAACGTCGCTCGTTTGGGCCGCGTGAGGATGGAGAGCGCCGTCCGTTCAAGCCGCGTGAAGGTGACGGTGAACGCCGATTCCCGCGTCGTGATGAAGGTGGTGAGCGTCGCTCGTTTGGGCCGCGTGAAGATGGCGAACGTCGTCCGTTCAAGCCGCGTGAAGGCGATGGTGAACGCCGATTCCCGCGTCGTGATGAAGGTGGTGAGCGTCGCTCGTTTGGGCCGCGTGAGGATGGCGAGCGTCGTCCGTTCAAACCGCGTGAAGGTGACGGTGAGCGCCGATTCCCGCGTCGTGATGAAGGTGGTGAACGTCGCTCGTTTGGGCCGCGTGAGGATGGCGAACGCCATCCGTTCAAGCCGCGTGAAGGTGACGGTGAGCGC
>NZ_CAJMZG010000037.1:0-44422 GCF_905220255.1 Paraburkholderia sp. J69-1
CGGCTCGGTTGGATTTACCACTGGCGCGTCAACGTCGAGCCTTGCCGCACTCGCGGGTGTTCAAAGTGTCGGCAATGCCCTGATTCCGACTGCAGGCACCGCGACGGCAACGGGTGTGGCTGAAGCCGCTGCCGCGCTCGGGGCAGAGGCGGTGATTCAGGCCGGGGCGCAAACGGCGATAGAGGGTGGAAGTTTTCTTACCAACTTTCGTGACGACGGCGTTGCAGACGTAGCGGCGAGTGTGGCGTACTCAATCGGAACCGCGAAGCAGAATTCTTACATTGATTGGGGAGAGGCCGTCGCGGCTCACGCGGCTCTGGGGTGTGCTGCTGGCGCCGCTAGTGGGCAGGGTTGCGGAGGCGGAGCTATCGGAGCGGCGACGAGCGCGGTCCTCTCGCCCTTGGTGATAGACGCGCTCGACCCGTCGGGAATCTCACCTACATTGGGTCAGTCGTCGTTGACGGCATCGATTGCCATGTTGGCTGGCGGCGGTATTGCGGAGATTCTGGGCCAGAGTGTGATAGGCGCTGAGACATCAGCGGAAAACGAAGCACTGAATAATACGCTACAACACGTACAACCTGATGAGACGGGGGGGAAGCCGGGTCAACAGAGTGAGGCGGACAACGATACGGTGTCGATCATTCCGGCAACCACGCCATCGGAGCAGGCACAGGAAAGTGGCGAAGATGCGGTAGGTAGTGGACTCCCGGTCGGAGTTGGCTCGGGTATTGATCTTGGGACCGGGGATGATTGGGTGGGTGCCACAAGCGACGGAGCGTCTACGCTGTACCATTACACGAACGAAGCTGGCATGAATGGGATTCTCGATTCAGAGACTTTGAATCCTTCGTTGTTTTCTCTGAATCCCAACGACGTTCGTTATGGGAACGGCCAATATCTGTCCGACATCGTTCCCGGAACAATGACCCCAGCTCAGTTGTCGCGGGCCTTCATCAATAACCCTTTTCAAGGTGCGCGGTATTCCAACTATGTTTCGATCGATGTTAGTGATCTCAACGTCATTCAAGGAAGACCTGGGGTCTTCGTTGTCCCGAACGAGACACCGCTCAATCTAACTGGCCGGATTGTTGGCAGTGGTAAGGTGACTGGAAAATGATGAAATACATTCGCGTTAACTGGATTCATGTGATTCCATCGGAACCGACGTGCATTTACAGCGAGGTCGATTCCAATCGATGGGAGCGAAGAAAAGTCGAAATCTATGCCGACGGGCGGATGGGATTCGCTGAAGATGGCCGTTCAGTGGGCGGTTCGATGTTGAGTACAGAGCCGCTGCCAGCGGAGGACGAGATTGCAGCTGACTCGCAGTTCGTGCCCACCGAGATAAGTGAAGACGACTTTGAGTCGATATGGGCTGCGGCGTTATCGATGCGGGGCGTCTAATTTGACCTTCGTTGTAGAGGGGCTGAGCATCTTGTCGACCCTGACGAAAGTTCGCTCCAGAATTCTTGCCACAAACAGTTCGACTGCGGCCAGCACCCTTGCAGCCAACAATGCAGCCGGCAAACTTGCGGAGAGCCCGGCGCAGGCAGGTCTTACAAGCCAGGAAGGCATTGCGGTAACTAGTCAAGTGAGTATAACGAGCGGTTCTACCCGGGCGGTGGCCGACTTTGGCGGTCTATAAACCACACCCTTCCCATGCTCGGCTGATTCACAGAGGCTACGTGTCCATGTTCAACCAACGAACGTGGGCAGGTATCGCTGTCCAGCTTCGTGTGAAATCGCTGTCCAGCTTGGTGTGAAATACGCACTTTCGCGCAGAGAAGCGCCTGAGCGCCTACGCGCGCGAAGCGCGGCACGCCGGGCGGATCGTCGTTTAATCCAGCGCTGGGGCGTCACCCGACACCCCAGCAGCGCATCCCCTTCGGGATGTGCTCACATCGCCCCGTCAGCGAGGCCAGCCGTCGTAACGCACGTTTTCGAAGAAACTGGGGCCGACTTCGATACGCAGCGAAGAATGACGTTGCAGGATCTTCTTAGCTACCTCCGGCGAGGCGGCGTCCGTGAAATCGATAAGGTAACCATAGACCATTTCGCCGCTGTTTCCATCCAGTGGCATTGCTTCTACATCGGCGAGATCGTCGACCTCATGCAACGCCAGGCTAAGCAGCTCGGCATAGGCTTCGGACGTGCTGCGCACAGGCGGTTCGCCATCATGATCGTCGTCCCCCCAGTCGGTATCGAGTGATGCCTTGGTGACTTGGCAGTCCACCGATCCGAAGCACCGGCGGCCAGAACGCGCCAGGCTCACGGTGCCTTCCACATTCACGATGTGGCCGGAATAGGGGCGCTCCGTGTCGATGCCCAAGCCAACATGGCCGTCCAAGTCGATGTCCAGCGTGCTCCCGACAGGGATGGTATTGGACTCGATCTCGAAGTCGAAATAGATCTCATCGATGCCGTCGTAGTTGGCACCGGCCATCTCGTTGTTCACGTCGCCATCTTCGATGACCACTTGATCTACGTGCTCGCGCACGTAGTTATCGAAGTTCGCGTGAGAGGCGTGGATACGTGTATGGGGCGCCCGTGCCTTGAAGGCTTCGCCGATCAACTCGCGGAGTTGGCTCGGCGCTGGGGCCGCGTCAAGTTCACCAGCACGTTGATTGAGCATGTCGTAGTCGGGTATGACATGGTGAACGTCATCCAGATGCGGGGGTTCCTGTGTCGCTCCCTGTGCAGCCTGGTAGGCGGCAAGGCTCTTATAACCCAGTGCGGCGGCGACAAGCTGTTGCGCATGTCCAAGTTGGACGGGGACACCCGCAGAGGCGCTGCTCGTGCGAACAGAATGGGCAAGGTCCGAAATGCCGATCGACATACGATTCTCCTGATTCAGCGCAGGCCAATCGAGCGATTACTTGGCCGACGCCCAGGCGATATCGCATGGTGGTGGCAAGAAAGAAGGTCGTGCGAAAAACGTAGTCTTGATTGAGCCGCTCGAAGCTCAGGCGGACGGGGCCTTGCCTTCATTGTCCGCAAAAAATCGGCTACGAGCAAGTGTCTGGAATAGCTAGGCGGGCGGGCGTCCCCGGCACGGCCGGGCCGCGCTCTCGTGCTTCGCATCGAACCTCGCTGCGCGAGTTTCGCCCCTACGGGCTTCCATCGCTGACGCCTACGGCCCGGATTCCTCGATCCGGGCCTGCGCGCTTCGCTTGCGTGCGATTGGCACACGGGGATGGCCGTTGCC
This sequence comes from Paraburkholderia sp. J69-1, assembly GCF_905220255.1. Classification (NCBI taxonomy): domain Bacteria; kingdom Pseudomonadati; phylum Pseudomonadota; class Betaproteobacteria; order Burkholderiales; family Burkholderiaceae; genus Paraburkholderia; species Paraburkholderia sp. J69-1. Next base: position 3,209 of record NZ_CAJMZG010000037.1, read on the forward strand.
TGTCCAGCCGTCTCCCCTGACTTCATCACCTTGTCCGCGACTGTAGCCCGCGGCCGTGTCCCGTCAAGGCGCGCAGGGCCGTGTCCTCGGCTGCGCCTGCGGGCCGCACCAACCCTGCGCTTTTGTCCCTTGACGGCCCGCGTTCACGCGCTCCTGACCGTCGCGGGCGATGAACTCAGGAAAGACGGTGGCAACAGGGCCAACCGGGTTCCTCGTGCCGACCGCACAGAACCGCCGAAAGGCGGGCTCCGAATCTAGGAATCCGGTGTGCGGCTTGAACGGCTAACCCTTTTCGTCAGGAGAAATGGCATGCAACTCGCTTCCCGTTTTGCTTCGCGCTCGCCGGTACTGCGTTCGGAATATCCCTTGTCCGCTACGCCGCGTTGCACGCGCAAGCATATGGCGAGGCTTTCGATGCCACGACGTTGATTCCGCACATGTTGGAGGCCTCTATGGCTGGGGATCGAGGGTTTCGGCGGACTAACAAATTCCCGGCCGCGAAGCCCATCGCCAAAGACGGCTGACAGCTATCTGTCGCGCTTCCGATAAGTCGCCGCTGACTGCGCCCCTAGGCCTGATGCGGTGGACTGTGCCACCTCCGCACCATCGGCGCCTGCCTCCTTTAGGAGGTAGATCGGCGCGATGTGCCCCATTTCCGATCTCCTTCACAGCCATCTGAAAAGTATGAGACAATACGACTAGTCCGTTTTTTGTTTAGTAAAAAACATTTTAAATCAATGGGTTGTGCGTGTTATGGGCGAATTGAGTGGTTTGAAGGCTGATTTAGCCCAGATTGTGCGATTGGCACTGGCTGAGCAGACGGAGGATGTTCGTCTGTTCGCTGCGAGGCTGGTCAGAAAGTATCGGGGCACCGAGCCAGAGTTGGCTGAGCAGGTGGATTTGTTCCTTCGCGCCAAGCCGCATCGAGCGGGAGCTCCATTGCGCAAGGCGGCCGCGCCGTCATTCACCGAACAGGTGCTGCCGGTGGATGATGAATCGCGTTTGTCGCTGCTTAAGGTTTTCAAGGACTCTCCGGATCGCGAAGCGCCACTGCTGTCTGCCAGTCTAGAAGAGTCCCTTGGTCAGCTAATTCAGGAGCGCAAGCAAACAGCCCGTCTCACCGCACTGGGCTTGACGCCGACGCGCTCTGCCATCTTTGTTGGTCAGCCAGGTGTCGGCAAAACGCTGACAGCGCGTTGGTTGGCAGCTCAACTTGGCGTGCCGTTGTACGTACTCGATCTGACTGCTGTGATGAGTAGCTTGCTGGGACGTAGTGGCAGCAATCTGCGCGCAGCGCTGGATTTTGCCAAACGTGTCCCCTGTGTCTTATTGCTGGATGAGATCGATGCGATCGCTAAACGTCGTAGCGACGACACTGACGTCGGCGAACTCAAGCGGCTGGTGACTGTGATACTGCAGGAGGTTGATGAGTGGCCGGCGACGGGGATGCTACTGGCAGCAACCAATCATCCGGAACTGATCGATCCGGCGCTATGGCGTCGATTCGACCTCGTGGTCGAATTCAAGGTGCCAGAGGCAGCAGCAGTCAAAGAGGCAATCAAGCGCTTCCTGGGGCCGGACTTCGCCCTGTTTGGGCGTTGGATCGAGATTCTGGCCTTCGCGTTTCGCGGCCAGTCCTTCAGCGACATCGAGCGCGAGATACAGCGTTTCCGACGTGCCGTGGCGTTGGGGACGACACCAGATGCAGATTTGATCGAAGAGTTCATCAAGGCGCGCGCTCTGTCGCTGGACCGTCAGGGGCGCATCGATATGGCGGTGCTGCTGGCTAAGCAGACGCGTTTGTCCCAGCACAGCATCTCGGATATCACCGGCGTGAGCCGAGACACCATTCGCAAGTACACAAGCGACGGATCGACCGTCGCGCCTAAAAAACGGGGGCGTGAGGCATGAACCAGACCAATTTCCTGATCGGGCGTGGCGAGTTGCTGACCCACGAAATCAAGGGGCCGAAGCGCGGCATGGATAAGGCTGAGGTCTACACGCTGCAGCAGGCGCGGAGTCGACTGACACCGCAGTTCCTCGACGTTGCAGCAAGCCTCGATACCTTGCCTGACAACGCCTGCCCGGGGGATTTTGGGGTAGCACGCCTCGCGCTCAATCCCAGCTACATTGCGCGCTCTTTTTTTCCGGTGGCCATGCTGCGCAACGTGGGTCTTGAGTCGGTCGGCAGCAGGGCAGTCAAACTTACGCCGGACGGCTGGTCGAAGAAGGGGCCGCCGCGGGAGTCGACCACCACAGAGCTATTCGTGGTGGGCAAACGCCAGGCCTTCCGTCAGTTGAAGGACTGGGCAGGGCAACTGGAGGAGGGGTCGAGCGAAGCGAAGGATCTGTCGCATATCGAGCGGATTTCCGCGTTCGAACCGAAGGATCGTATTGTTTCGCTTGGCGACGAAAAGGATCGCTTCTTCGAGGTTGGCATCCATCTGCTTCCTGGCAACAATGATCAGTTCGTGCAGCGAGCATTTGTCAAGTACGCGGCTGATGTCGGCGTGAAGATCCATGCCGACTTGGCGTTTAGCGCTGGCAATCTGTGGTTCCTCCCGGTTGAAGGTGCGCATGACAACGTTGTGCGTCTGGCCGAATTCTCATTTGTTCGCGTAATTCGTTCTATGCCGAAGCTGCGTGGTATGCGTCCCGTGCAGCGTTCGGCGGCTGTGACGGTGCCGTGCAGTCTGCCGACGGAACAGCCGTTATCGTCCGAGCCTAAGGTGGCTATCCTCGATGGCGGTTTGCCCGAGCTGCACGGCATTGCGCCATGGTTGCATACCTACCGCGTTCTGGATGAAAAGGCAGAGGACGATCCGGGCGGCTTGGAGCATGGCCTTGGTGTGACTTCGGCATTCCTGTTCGGCCCAATTGCTCCGAATAGCACCGCTGCACGGCCTTACTCTTACGTTGATCACTTGCGCGTTCTGGATCGCGAGACCGACTCGGAAGACCCATTGGAGCTGTATCGTACGCTGGGACTGGTCGAAGAAGTGCTGTTGTCGCGACAGTATCAGTTCATCAATTTGAGTCTTGGGCCGGACCTTCCAATTGATGACACGGATGTGCATGCCTGGACTTCCGTGATCGACGACCTGCTCAGCGATGGCGAGACGTTGATGACCGTGGCTGTTGGCAACAATGGTCAAATGGATAGGTCGGTAGGAAACGCCCGTGTGCAGGTACCTTCGGACTGCGTCAATGCGCTAGCTGTGGGCGCTGCCGACAACATCGACGCATCATGGTCACGTGCCGCGTACAGTGCTATTGGGCCGGGGCGTAGCCCCGGCGTGGTGAAGCCAGACCTCATGGCCTTCGGCGGGGATGCCGCTAACTCCAAGTATTTTCATGTGTTGGCGCCAGGTGCGAAGCCGACACTGGTGCCGCAGTTGGGTACCAGCTTTGCGTCGCCATATCTATTGCGCAATGCCGTCGGCGTCCGGGCGATTCTAGGTGCGGACTTAACGCCGCTGGCTATCAAGGCCCTGCTCGTTCACGCAGCAGACTCGTCCACGCACGACAAGCTAGAAGTGGGTTGGGGCAAGATCCCAGAAGATTTGATGGATGTTATTACGTGCCCAACCGGGGTGGCGAGGGTGGTCTATCAGGGTGAGCTGAAGCCGGGAAAATATCTGCGTGCGTCACTTCCGCTGCCTGCCGGTGGTTTGCAAGGCAACATCCGCTTGAAGGCGACCTTCTGCTATGCGTCGCCTACAGACCCGCAGGATGCCGTTGCCTACACGCGGGCCGGCTTGGAAATCGTGTTCCGGCCCAGCGACAAGAAGGTCAAGGAAGGCAAGAGCAACGCGGACACAAAGGGCTTCTTCGATATGACGAAGTACGCTACGGAAGAGGAGCGTCGTTCCGACATGGGCAAGTGGGAGACGGTCCTGCACGGTAACAAGTCCATGCGCGGCACTAGCCTGGATAACCCTGTGTTCGATATCCACTACAACGCACGCGAGGCCGGTGCGCCGACGACGAGTGCGGAGAAGATTCGCTACGCGCTAATTATCACTGTCGAGGCACCCAAGCACGCGGATCTGTACAACGACATTTTGCGTGCTTACGCCAAGATGTTGGTGCCCATTCAGCCGAAGGTCACACTGCCTATTCGTGTGTAGTGGATCAAGCAGAACGAATATGAAATCAACGCTATGAGCGACTATTTCAGCGACCGACAGAACGGTCCACGCGCACGCACCGAGCAGGTGATTTCACCGACGGTCTGGGCCGGCATTGTGGCGACGGTACAAGCCTTGATCAGTAGCGGCGCATTTGGTCTACGCTTTCCCGAACGCTGTCCGGACGGCCAAGCCACTTGCGGGGGCGACTCGGATGCGCTGGCGGCTTCCGTCAGTGCGGAAATGCCGGGTCTGGCTTGGCCGTTGGAGATCGTTTCCGTTGAGGGGGAGGGCTATTTTGCTGAGCGACAGCCGTTCGCGCCGGATACCTTGCTCATCTTGGATTTTATCGAGTTTGTTCACGCGTCAGTGGCTAAGCCGATTCCTGGGAAGTATCACGACTTCTTCAGCCATCATCACTTGACTTTCGATCAGGAGGCGGGGCAGGCGGACTTTCGTGCGACCGTCAATCGCATATTCGCGCGCAACGGCGTTGCGTTCGAGATGCTGCCCAATGGTCGAATTGAGCGACTGTTACCGCCGGTGCTCGGCGAAGAACTGAAACGAACGCTTTTCAATACGGGAGATCGCACGCTCGACAACATGCTCGACGAATGCCGGGCCAAGTTTTCGGATCGCAATCCGTTGGTGCGTCGTGAAGCGCTGGAGCGGTTGTGGGACGCATGGGAGCGACTCAAGTCACTGGCTGACCCGAGCGACAAGAAGCGCTCTATCAAGATCATCCTCGATGCAGTTACCTCCCTACCGTCGCTGCGAGAGAGGTTGGAGAAAGAAGCGACAGAACTGAACTCCATTGGGAACAGTCACCTCATTCGGCATTCGGAGATCAGCCAGGTGCCGGTGATCGATGTGGACCAGATTGACTATCTTTTCCATCGACTGTTCGCCATGATTCAGTTGATGCTGAGGAAAAAGTAAAAGCGCGAAAGCCCGTACGTTGCGCGATAGCGGCGATCGCTCATGCAGGTTTGGGGGGGCTTGTGAAATGGAAAAGATCAATCGGGGAGAGACGCAATGCTTGAATGGTACTTGGAGGTAAATGCCCTGTTTCGGGCAATGCGTCAGAAAGCGATCGATGCACAAGGCCTTCTTGCGAGCAACGATAAAGCTGGAGCCAAGTTGATCAATGGTATTTGAAAGCCGACTATCAACTACTGCGCAAGCTGTGGACCGGCGCAGGGTTCCCTGAGCAAGACATGGGAAGTCTTGGCAGGCATATCGGATTTGGCGACGCCAATGACTACGACGACATCCTTGCGCGCGATCTTCCCCAGGTAGAGGTGAGGGCGGAAGCGTATGTGCGTGAAGCGACGGGCACCAAACCGAGCATCGGCTTTGAGGGACCGCTGCATCCGGTCATCTTCGCGCATGCCTTCCAGCACTATGTGGACGGACACTACCGCGATGCCGTTTTGAACTCCGTCGTTGCGATATTTGATTTGATGCGAGAGCGCACAGGCCTGGATCTCGACGGTGCGGCTCTGGCGACACAAGCGTTGAGCGTGGAAAAACCGCACTTGATCCTCAGCGAACTCGACACGGAGTCGGGCCGAAATGAGCAGAAGGGTTTCATGCAGATTTTGGTCGGTGCTTACCTTGGTATTCGCAATCCCAAGGCGCATTCGCTGAATCATGATCTCGACCCGGAGAAGGCCGCGCAGTATCTGATCTTCGCCAGCCTTCTGGCCCGACGGATCTACGAAGCGAAAGACGCTCCGAAGAGCTGAGTCGCGCCAGTTGCGTCGGTAGTTCTTGATACGACCTAGGGCCGCTGGGACTCAGGCGATGTCCTGTGGACGAATCCAGGCGGCACAAAGAATCAAACACCTCGCAATTTGCTTCTGCACCAGGGATTTCTAAAGCGGACCAGGCCGCACAACATTACAGGGGCGCCCAATGGCAAGAATAAGAAAGATCGAGATCGCCAACTTCCGTGGCATCAAGCAATTGGTATGGTGTCCATCCCCTGGTATCAATTGTCTGATCGGCACGGGCGATAGCGGAAAATCCACAGTGCTGGATGCGATCGATCTATGCTTGGGCGCTAGGCGCAATGTCCAGATTTCCGACGCTGACTTCTTTGGCATGGACATCACCGCTCCAGTCAGCATCACGCTAACGCTCGGCGCGCTGGACGACAACATGAGTTCGCTGGAAAGCTTTGGTGCGTTTCTGCGCGGCTATCACGCCGCCACGGGCATCGTCGAAGACGAGCCCTCCGCCGGCTCAGAAGTGGTTCTCTGCTTGAATCTGACCGTCGCCAGTGACCTGGAACCGTCCTGGACCCTCGTCTCTGATCGCGCATCCCAGCAAGGTCTGGTGAAGACGCTCGCATGGAAGGATCGCCTGGCCCTGGCGCCGACGCGGATCGGTGCGCTCGCCGACTACAACTTGGCTTGGCAGAGGGGTTCGGTACTGAACCGCATCTCGGAGGAACGCGCTGATGCTTCGGCAGCCCTCGTGAAGGCAGCACGGGATGCACGTGGCGGCTTTGGCGATCAGGCTGAGCAGCAATTGGGAGAAGCGCTGGGGATCGTCGCTGCGACCGCTCAGGAACTCGGCGTCTACATTGGCGAGAAGGCGAGGGCACTGCTCGACTCGCATTCCGTGTCGTTCGGAGGCGGGACCATCTCCCTGCACAATGAGGGCGGCATCCCGCTTCGCAGTCTCGGCGTCGGGTCCACACGCCTGTTGGTCGCTGGTCTGCAGCGTAAGGCGGCCAGCCAAGCATCGATCGTCCTTTCGGACGAACTGGAGTATGGCCTTGAGCCGCACCGCATTGCTCGGTTTCTCGGCTCTCTCGGAGCGAAGGAGCCGGCCCCGCTGCAGGCGTTTCTCACCACGCATTCGCCAGTAGCGCTCAGGGAGTTGTCGGGCGGCCAGCTCTTTGTGCTGCGCCGTAGTCTCCACGGCCATGAGGCCCGTATGGTGGGCACCGATAACGATACCCAAAGCACCATTCGTCTCTATCCCGAGGCCTTTCTGGCTGGCTCGGTGATCGTGTGCGAAGGGGCCAGCGAGATCGGACTCCTGCGTGGCCTGGATTTGCACCGAGTCGAACACGGCGGCGTGTCCCTCGCAGCACAGGGCATTGCCATGGTCGATTGTGGTGGTGGCGAGCCCGACCGCCCCTATGCTCGCGCTGCGGCCTTCCAGTCATTAGGCTACAGGGTGATGGTGGTGCGGGATGACGACAAGAAGCCCACGCCTGCCATCGAACAGGCATTTCTGCAGGCCGGTGGCGCGGTCGTCGCCTACCGCGCAGGCCGCGCCTTGGAGGACGAACTGTTTGGCAGCCTTACGCCGGCCGCTTGTCAAAAACTAATCAGCTACGCATACGAACTGCATGGCGACTTGATCCACGAACACCTGCGCACGGTCTCGAACAACACTCTGACCGTTCAGGCCGTCTGGGACGAGATCCAGAACACGCAAGCGCTATCGGTGCCAAGCCGAGCTATGCTCGGGCAGGCGGCGCGCATTCGCAAGGCCGGCTGGTTTAAGTCCATCTCTTGGATGGAGGACGTAGCAAGGACCATCGTGGCGCCGGATTTGCCGCTATGCGATCCGGGCTTCAAGGCGCTGGTGGACCAGGTATCTGCGTGGGCGGCCCATGGGGCCCGTTGAACTCGACCTGCGCGCGATTGCACGCGGCACCGTCACTGCACCGGCCGGGTGCGGCAAGACACAGTTGATCGCCCACGCTCTGGCCGCTCACCGAGATCGCAAACCCATCCTCGTGCTCACGCACACGAATGCTGGCGTGGCGGCACTTCGTGGCCGGCTGGACCGTGCAGGTGTGCCGCACAATGCCTATCGATTGAGCACCATCGACGGCTGGGCCATTCGGTTGATTGCGAACTTTCCGGGTCGCAGCGGTCACGACCCAGATATCCTGCGGCTCGCCACGCCGGCGCGAGACTACCCGGCGATCCGCGAATTCGCCTGGAAGCTGTTGCAGGCTGGGCACGTCAGCGACGTTCTAAAAGCGTCCTACGCGCACCTCATTGTTGACGAGTACCAGGACTGTTCGGTGCCTCAGCACTATCTCGTCTACTTTCTCTCGCTGATTCTACCGACCTGCGTGCTTGGCGATCCGATGCAGGGCATCTTCGGGTTCGGTGGCAACGCCTTGGCCAACTGGGAGCAGCAAGTGTGCGCACATTTCCCAGTCGTGGCGGAACTGGCCACGCCGTGGCGGTGGCGCAATGCCGGTACGGAAGCACTCGGACAATGGTTGCTAGAGGCTCGCCGCCTGTTGATTACCGGTCAGTCGGTGGATCTGCGCACTGGACCACCAGCACATGTGACGTGGATTCAGACGGTCCCTCCCAACGACCACCAGCAGCGACTGGCCGCGGCGCGGACACTTCCGCCCACCGCCGACGGGCGCGTGCTGATCGTCGCCGACAGCCGTAACCGTTCTAGCCAGCAGAACTTCGCAAGCCAGACGCCAGGGGCCTCGACCGTTGAGGCAGTCGACTTACAGGACCTCATCGCCTTCGGCAACAGTTTCGATGTTGCGTCTGCGGGGGCCATGGGGCAGTTGCTGGCGCTGGCGCAAAGCGTCATGACAAACGTGGGTGTCGCAGAGCTGACGCGGCGTCTGGAGTCGTTGGCCCGAGGAACCGCAAGGAATCCGCCGTCCACAGCGGAGAGCAGTGCCTTGGCCTTCCAGCGCGCCCCGTCCATCGCCGCAGCGGCAACACTATTGTCAGAGCTTCGTGAGATGCCGAATGTGCGCGTGCATCGACCCGCCATTCTTTACGGCGTGCTCAAGGCACTGCGTGGAGCCTCGGCAGGAAGCGTCCCGCTTGCAGAGGCTGCCAGGCGTGTGCGCGAAGAGAACCGGTTGCTGGGCCGGCCGTTGCCCAAGCGTGCAGTCGGCAGCACGCTGCTGCTCAAAGGGCTGGAGGCAGAAGTGGCGGTGGTGCTGAATACGGAGGGCATGAGCGCGCAGCACTTATATGTGGCCATGACCCGCGGATCGATGAAGTTGGTTGTGTGTAGCGCCAGCGCCATATTGGGCTAAGTCGGCGGGGAAATAGCAAGAGGAAAAAGTTCGCGAGCCCGAGCGGTGCGAAAGAGCCGCCTGCTGGAAAGCTCATGGAGACAATCGTCGAGGATGTAATCCAGGCGAAGGCAGTGCCCCGCTCACAATGGAGCTCCCTCAGTTAGAACCCCTTGGTCCGCTAGCCATTCCTGTGCCGCAATGTGGCCAACATCCAAGGATCGACCGACAGATCAACGGGTTCCCATCGTGTGGCATTAGCCAGGAGAAGTTGGCATGCTCTACCTGCATGGTATGATTGAGGATGAAAAACGTCAGGTAATTGATGCTTTTGACCCGCAACTGTGAGTGGCATAAGTGATCCGAATACATCTCTCACGCCTGATGGGCGAGAACAAAGAGAAGATCGTCGACCTGCTGCGCGCGACGGGCTTGTCGCGCAACACGGTGGCTAGTCTTTATCGCGAGACTTCAGCGCGCATTGATCTCGACACCCTTAATGCCATCTGTCAGCACTACCAGTGCAATGTCGGCGATCTTCTAGAGTACGCACCGGATGATGCGTCTCCTCCGTCGAATGAATGACAGAGGCAATCGAACAAAGGAATAGCCAGCGGCAAATTTGAGGGGAGAGTCGGGTGGATAAGTACGAACTAAGCGAACGGGATATTTGCACCAAGTTCATCACGCCCGCGATTCGAGAGGCTGGGCGGCAGCAGCACCAGTTCCGTGAAGAGGTGAATCTGACCGATGGTCGCGTCATGGTACGCGGCAAACTCGCTGCTCGCACCAAGAACCCCGAGGCCAAAGGTGGCCCCAAGCGCGCCGACTACGTGCTCTACGCCCGGCCGAGCATCCCCATTGCAGTTGTCGAAGCGAAGCAGGCACGTTTCTCTGTTGGATATGGTATGCAGCAGGCGCTCGCTTACGCGGAGATGCTCGATGCACCCTTCGCGATCAGCGGCAATGGGAATGGCTTCTGGATGCACGATCGCACTGGGCTGACCCAGCCGATTGAGCGCGAGTTTGCGTTATCCGAGTTCCCATCCATTGATGACCTTTGGTCGCTATATCAAAAATGGAAGGGCATCACTACAAACGATGCCGTCAAGTTGGTTGAGCAGCCTTTCCATACCGATGGCAGTGGCAAGGAGCCACGCTATTACCAGCGCGTGGCCATCAACCGAGCCATTGAAGCAATCGCAAAAGGTCAACAACGAGTGTTGCTGGTCATGGCCACCGGCACTGGAAAAACCTATACAGCCTTTCAGATTATCTGGCGCCTGTGGAAGGCCAAAGCCAAGAAGCGCATCTTGTTCTTGGCTGAACAAGCTCTATACGACCAAGATCAGCCCGAACAGAAAAGGGCCTGAGTCGAACCCTCAGGTGCCGTGATATGAGAACAACGATATGAACCTCAGCAGTACCATTAAGTCCATTCAGGACATTATGCGCAAGGACGATGGCGTCGACGGCGACGCCCAACGTCTGGGTCAGCTCACCTGGATGCTTTTCCTCAAGGTCTTCGATCAGCGCGAGGATGAGTGGGAAGACTACAACCCAAAATACAAATCCCCGTTGCCCATGCACCTGCGCTGGCGCAACTGGGCTGCTTACTTGGGCGGTTCTGATGGCAAGAAGGCTCCGCAGAAGGCGGCCAGCGAGATCATCGGCTTCGTCAACAATGATCTGTTCCCCAAGCTCAAGGAACTGGACGCCAACGCTAGTGCCCAGCACAAGGTGATTCGTAGCGTCTTTGAAGATGCCAACAACTACATGAAATCGGGTCCCCAGTTGCTGGCCGTGATCGAAAAGCTGGAAGAAGCCATCAACTTCCACGACTTCAAGACTCGTGCCAACCTGGGGGATGTGTACGAGCAATTGCTCAACGATCTGCGCGGCGCCGGCAATGCGGGCGAGTTCTACACCCCGCGCGCCATCACCCAGTTCATGGTCGATCGAGTCGACCCACGACTGAAGAAGAACGAGGTCGTTCTGGATCCAGCATGCGGGACGGGTGGCTTCCTGACTGCCACTATCGACCATCTACGCAATCAGCGGACTACCAAGTCGGGAACGAAAGAGCAGCGGGCCATTGAAGCGGCCATTCGCGGCATTGAGAAAAAGCAGCTTCCGCATCTGCTGTGTACCACCAACATGTTGCTGCACGGCATCGACGTGCCCAGCCAGATCGAGCACAAGAACACGCTCGGCATCGGCTGGAACGAATGGAGCGCTAACGACAAGGTCGATTGTGTCATCACCAATCCGCCTTTCGGTGGCTATGAAGACGACGGCGTGGGCAGCGATTACCCGGCCGACCTGCGCACCCGCGAGACGGCCGACATGTTCATGTCCCTCATCGTCAAGAAGCTTCTAAAGGAAAATGGCCGCGCTGCCGTGGTGCTGCCAGACGGATTTCTATTCGGCGATGGCATCAAAGCCACGCTTAAGAAACTTCTCCTGCGCGACTGCAAGCTGCACACCATCGTACGTCTGCCCAAGGGCGTGTTCGCACCCTACACCACAATCAAGACCAATCTGCTGTTCTTCACTAGGCGTGCCACGGTGGACGATGGCACCGAGCACTTCCACACCGATACCATCTGGTACTACGAGCATCCCTATCCGACGGGCTACAGGAGCTACAGCAAGACCAAGCCCATCCGCTTCGAGGAATTCAAACCTCTTCAGGACTGGTGGGGCAGCGAGGCCAACGACTTTGCCGATCGCGAGGAGAACGAATTCGCCTGGAAGGTGGACTTCAAGAACAAACGTGAGCAGGCCGAAGCGGCGGCGCAGCCGCATTGGACCCGAGCTGAACAACTGGGCAACGAAGCCAGCGCATTGGACAACCGTATACGCGAGCTGCGTGAATCCATTAAAGGTTTGAGCGATGCCAAGCAACGCACGCCGGTGGAAGTTGAAATCGACAGCCTGCGCAACCAGGTTGAATCCTTGCGGTTGCAGGCCCGCGACGCCCAGGCTGCTGGTGATCGTCTGTACTGGCCCATCTATAACTTGGATCTGAAGAACCCCAATGCGCCAGAGGAAGAAAACTTTGATCCCGACGTGCTGCTGGACAAGTACAAGACCCTCCTCGGCCAGATCGAAGAGACCGAGAACCGCCTGAAGAGCGAACTCGCTGCCGCGCTGGCGCACCATGTCGTCGGCGAGGATGCCTGATGGATGCGCAGCAGTTTTTGGCGGAGTTCGGGCATATTGCCAACGCGCCTAGGGGAATCACGCAACTGCGCCAGATGATCTACCAACTGGCGGTCACCGGCGCGCTCATACCACGAGTAGAAAACGTGGACGGTGCTGGTCAGCTGCTGTCCAGCATCGGGAAGGAGCGGCGGCGACTGATCCAAGCTAAGAAGTACAAGCGATTGCTTGAGCTCGAGAGCGAGCCGGTGCACGCGCCCCAAGGCATCGTGCTTCCAGAAACATGGCAATGGTCTCGTTTGCTTGACATCGGCGAGATCAACCCCCGCAACGAGGCGCCAGACGATCAGTTGGCCGCTTTTGTTCCGATGAGTGGTGTGCCCCAGCTTTACAAGGCACCCATCGTAGCCGAGACCAAGCGCTGGAGTGACATCAAGAAGGGCTACACCCACTTCGCAAATGGCGATGTGGTGCTGGCCAAGATCACGCCATGCTTTGAAAACGGCAAGGCTGCGGTTGTTGAACGTTTGCCGGGAGATGCGGGTATCGGTGCTGGTACAACAGAGCTTCAGGTGTTCCGTGCCATTCATCCGGGTGTCTTGCCGAGCTACGTCTACCTATTCCTGCGATCACCGTTGTTCACGATCGAAGGCGAGAGGAACATGACTGGCACGGCGGGCCAAAAGCGCGTTCCCACCGATTATTTCGCGACGCGGGCCTTCCCGCTGCCGCCCACAGAAGAGCAATCCAAAATCATCGCGAAAGTCGATGAACTGATGGCTTTGTGCGATCAGTTAGAAGCGCAGCAGCAAGATCGCCGCAAACTGCAGAACGCCCTGCGCCAGTCTATCCTGCAAGCCCTCGCCAGCGCGCAAAGCCCGCTCGAACTGCAAGACAGCTGGCAACGACTGCAAACTAACTTCGAGCGCTTGTTCAGTGAGCAGGGGGACGTTCGATTATTCCGCGACGTGCTTTTCGATCTTGCGCTGCGAGGCATGCTCTTGCCCGAGTCAAAGCTGGCGACACGGGACGACTCTTCGGGCATGGAGTTGGGCGCGCTCCCCATGGGGTGGGAATGGAAAACACTTGCCGATCTCTCCGAGTACATCACCAGCGGGTCGCGAGGCTGGAAAGCTTATATGTCGAGCGCGGGTGACTCTTTCATTCGCTCACAGGATATCCGGCAGGATGCGCTGATCTTCGACTCGCCTGCCTTCGTGAATTTGCCAGAGCGAGTGGAAGGGAAAAGAACCCTGGTTCGTCCAGGTGACGTTTTACTCACGATTACCGGTGGAAATGTCGGCCGATGCGCAGTTATTCCTGAGCTGCCAAACAAAGCCTATGTCAGCCAGCACGTTGCCTTGATTCGGCTGAATGAGCCGAGTCTGGCCGAGTTCATTCACTTCTGGATGGTTAACGCTTTCGGCGGACGAGCCTTCTTGGCCCGATACATCTATGGGGACAAGCCCGGTTTGAACCTTACCCAGGTGGGGAGTGTTCCTATTCCAGTCCCGCCGGAGCCAGTTCTTTCCGAGATACTAGCAAGCTTGCGCAGACATCAAGAGCTGTGTGATGAGCTAGCACAACAGCTGGATGCCAAGTGCGACCTTGCGGTACGACTTAGTATCGCTGCCGTCGCCGCTCTAACGGGCGTAACCCTCGAACAAGATCAGGACATCTCCGTGAAAGCCCCGCAAACCGAACTTGTCGCCCCGCTATGCCTAGGCGTTCCGCCTGACGCCAAAGCCCAGGCGCCGCTGGCCACGATCTTGGTTCGCCATAATGGCGAGCTGTCAGCTCGTGACCTATGGCAACGTTTTGGCGGCGAGATTGACGCCTTCTATGCACAACTGAAAACCGAAGTCGCCCACGGCTGGATTGCTGAGCCCAAAGTGGCCGAGGTGCGCGAAAAGCCCACCGAAACCGTTGGTGGTTGACCATGCAACTCAGATATTTGGCCATCCCGGATTTTCGGAACCTTCGTGGGGTGGTAATCGACTTTGCCACGCATCTGGAGCCCACGCCTGGTGGAGCTGCCGATAGCGCATCCAAGCCCATCCGCAGTCACGCGCTGATTGGCCAGAATGGCGTAGGCAAATCTAATCTGATCGAGGCGCTGATCACGATCTTTCGCGACGTGGATTTGGACCGCGATGCCGCACTGGACTATACGCTGGAGTATGAGATCCGTGGCCGTGCGGTGCGTCTGCAAGCCGAGACCGCCAAGCAGAAACGGCCTTTCGTATGGGTGGACGGTGAACCCGAGTCGCAAGGCCATCTGCTGAAGAACCGCGAGTTACTGCCCTCACACATTTTTGCCTACTACTCGGGCCGCAACGAGCGTATTGAGGCGCTGTTCCAGGAACACCAGCGCCGCTTCAACCAGCGCCAGGAGATCACTACCGATGAGGTACTGCCTGAGCAGTTGCTGGAGAACTTCACAGCCAGTGAGGCGGACATCCGCGCGCTGGAAGAGGCCAAGCGCCGCCGGGAGGCACGGCAAAGGCAGGCGGGCGATGATCGTCTACGACGCCTGTTCTACTGTCGTGGCGGCCACAGCCAGCTTGTGCTGCTGGCGTGTCTGCTGTCGGATGATCAGGTCTTCCAGAAGGTGCTGAAGAACCTACATATTGAATCGCTGGAGTCGGCCCTGTTCGTGTTGAAGGAACCTCACAGGCTGCGCAGCAAGCGTCAAGGCGGCAAGTTTGACGAGAACGAGTTGAACGAAGGCGATCCGCGCTTCTGGTACGCGCGTGGCAATGTGGTGAGCGAGTTTCTTGACAAGCTCTGGCAGGTGGCTTGGGCGCCCATCGAGCGGGAGGCAACCAAGCAGATCGACTTCCGTGGACGCACTGAAAAGCAGAAGCAGCTCTACATGTACGTTCCCAGCCACGCCAAGCTGAAGCAACTGGGTGAAATGGTGGGCGGCACTGACAGCTTCTTCCGCTACGCCGAAGGTGCCTACATCGGCGACTTGATCGATGAGGTGCGCATCACGGTGAAAAAGCGCGACGAGCACGGCGGCAAGGTGAGCTTCACCCAACTCTCCGAAGGCGAGTTGCAGATGCTTACAGTGCTGGGCCTGATGCGCATCACCCGCGAAGACCATTGCCTGTTCTTGCTCGATGAGCCCGACACTCACCTCAATCCGATCTGGAAGCTGCGCTACTTCGACGACATCGAGGGTGTGCTGAGCCCCGATGCTGGCCAGATGGCACAAGGCGAATCGCAGATACTCATCACCACACATGATCCGATGATGGTAGGTAGCCTCAAGCGCGAGCAGGTGCATATCCTTCGCCGCCAAGGCCAGCGCACATTGGTAGAGGTGCCTGACGAGCACCCGCAGGGCATGGGTGTAACCGGGTTGCTCAAGAGCGAGCTGTTCGGTCTGTCTTCTACACTGGACATCGAAACTGAGCGGCGATTGTTCCGCCGTAATGAATTGTTCGTTAAGTCTGCACGCACGTCCCAAGAGGATGCGGAGCTTTCACGTCTATCCAGCGAATTAGCCGATCTGGGATTTTCAACGGCGGATTTTCGTGATCCGGACTATGCCTTGTTCGTGCGCAAGATGGCGCAGCACCGTAAGTTCCGAAAACCCACGCTCACAGCGGAAGAGCAGGCCGAACAAAACCGCATTGCTGGTGACATCATTGATGAGATTTTGCGAGAGGAGGGTGATCAGTGATTTTCATTGATCTGGAGAATAAGCTGCCAACCGATGCAGACCTACCTGAGAATATTCGCTGGAAGCAGGCCGATTGGAGCGCGTGGTTGGCAGAGTCAGAGCGATTGGCAGGAGAACTCTCGAAGCTCGATACTGCTGGGAAGACTAAGGAGCGCAACGAGTTGATTGACAAGCATGGGGGGCACTGGGGGAAGCTGAAGCCGTGGCTTCTCGCGTTGTCGGGCGGCAAATGCTGGTTTACTGAGGCGCGTGATATCGCATCACATCTCGATGTCGAACACTTTCGCCCAAAGAAAGCTGCACGCAACATCAAAGGGTTAGAGCGTGATGGCTATTGGTGGTTAGCCTTCGACTATATGAACTTCCGCATTGCCGGCACGGTTCCCAATCGAAAAAAAAGCGCTTGGTTTCCGCTCCGGTACGGCTCGCAATGCTCGACCTACACGCACCGTTGTGAAGGGGACGAGGTTCCGCACTTCCTTGACCCGACGAATGCCCACGACGTCACGCTGCTCGCTTTTGATGAAGAAGGGAAGGCAGTGCCCGCCCCCGGCATTCCTCGCTGGGATTATGTGCGAGTCAAACGTACCGTGGAGCGCTTGAAACTTACCGAACATCAGGCCTTGGCCGAGGAGCGGCGGAAGGTCTGGCAAAACACCACAAAGCTGGTTAATAAGTACCTACAGGCGCTATCTGATGTACGAACCTCAGCCGCGGCGCGTGAGCGAGTGAAATCTACGGCTCGCGACATCGTCTGCCTCACCAAGCCTGAAGCTGAGCTTTCGTCTGTAGCGAAATGGTGCATCCGTTTGCGCAACGATCCTCAGCTATCAAGGTTGGTTGCCTGATCTTACGGCGTAACACAGGCGAGGGTCTCTCACATTCTGTATGATCAGAAATGATTGATTCGGGGGCGCCGGAGTCGTCGCCTCGCCAGTCGCTCCATCTCCCGCGCCAGTAAAAGGTTTGCGGCGGTGACGGTAAAAGCGACGGTAAAGCCTCAAGTCAATCGCCGCCAATCCCTTTGACCATGCGGGGTTAGGCGAGCTGTTGATGATCGAGTGGGAATAGTCAATGAGGCGACGTCTTCGTCGATGGAGATGTCGCGCGTCGCGTTGATGGAAAATGTCGCCATCTCACCCGGCGGCTTCGCATTTCGTATCGTAAGCGGGGTAAGGCAGGCGATCGCCGCAGCTTCACTGCGGCCGTCGTGGATCATGCACTCGCCATTCAGTCCAAACAGGAAAGTCTTCACTTCCGTCCGGCGAACGCATCCCCAATCTGCCGTGCCCGCTTGACCTCATCGCTGTGCAGATAAATCGACGTGGTCGATACCGAGGCATGCCGCAGGTTGTCACGCACGGTCGTCAGTTCCGCGCCGCGGCCGAGCGCGTGCGTGGCATGAGTGTGCCGCATCCAGTGGGGACTCGCCCGGCGTAGTTTTTCCGCGAGTGGTGCGTGATCCGCCTCGATCGCCGTTGCGGCCAGCAGGAAAAAACGGCGCATCACC
This sequence comes from Paraburkholderia sp. J69-1, assembly GCF_905220255.1. Taxonomy (NCBI): domain Bacteria; kingdom Pseudomonadati; phylum Pseudomonadota; class Betaproteobacteria; order Burkholderiales; family Burkholderiaceae; genus Paraburkholderia; species Paraburkholderia sp. J69-1. Next base: position 20,737 of record NZ_CAJMZG010000037.1, read on the forward strand.
ATCCACAGGCGCACGCTGCTGATGCTTGCCCCCGCTGCACCGGCGCTGTCCGTTTCGAGACTGCCGATGACCGGCGTTTCCGGGCGCCAGTGCAACTGCGTGACGGGCAGGCCGCGTTCGGCCAGATAGCGCGCCAGTGCCTCCCAGGCGAGCGGTGGCAGCGCCACACGCGCCAGCTTCTTGCCCTTGCCCGTCACGCGCAGCCAGGTGTCGCCGCGTGGATCAGTCTCGACGTGGCCGAGCGTGGCGCCGACGAGCTCACTAGTACGCAGTCCCGTCGCGTACCCGAAATCCAGCAGGAAGCGTAACCGTTGCGCAGCGGGCGCTGACCAGCGCGGTGACCCCTCGGACGACCACTCCAGCCCGTCCGCGATCGTCCGCACGAGCGTCCATTCCCCTTCGCTGAACGCATGCGAGACATCGAGGACATTCGATCCCGTCGCGTCGCGGACCTTCACACCCGCAAACGGATTGGCCAGCACATAGCGCTGTTCGATCAGCCAGCGGAAAAGCGCGCCCAGGATCGACAGCGCGTGCGCGACCGAACGCGCGGACAGACTCCCATTGAACGGCCGCCAGTCGGGCGAGGTGCGCGGGCGAACCGGCCCGATCCAGCGGGCGTGTGGCGAGGGATGGCGCAGGAACGCGCGGTAGGCGATCGCGTCCTCGGTGGTGAGCGACGACAGTGCCCGTCCGCGTTCGACGATGGCCCACAGGATCAGCCGTTCGGCTTCCTTGCGGTAGGTGCGTTGCGTCGCAGGCGACTCGTGCAGGGCGAGCCAGGTTTGCACCGCCTGATAGTCGTTGTTTGCGTCCAGCGTGCAGGTGGCCGCGGGCGCGCGGAAGGTGCCTTCGGAACCATCGACCTCATGCGGCAGGCTGATCGACTCCCACGGCACGACGGGACCTTGCCGGCTGGCCACGATCAGCGCACGCGCCTTTTCCGTGAGCGCTGGCCACGCGGCGAAGAAGGCCTCGATGGCGCGGGCGCTGGCCGCACCGAGACCCGGCACGACCTTCCACCACTGGCGGCGTCGCGGAATGCGCACGGTGAGATCCGCGAGTGTCGTGATGCCATACGCCTGTAGCACCCGTACGGCGCGCGGCGCGAACCACTGGGCGATCTCGTCGGCGATCTGCGGCTCGGGCGGCCGGACGGTACGCAGGGCATCGATGGCCTGGGCGACCGCTTTTGCGTGCCGGGTGCGTTCGTTCGCAGGGTGATCGAAGAGGGCCGCCAGATCCTCGCGATGGGCCGCATGCGCGAGCGACACCAGCCGGCGCCGGATGCGCCCGAGCACGCCGCGCGCCGATTTTCCGTCCCCCAGCGCTGAGGGCAGGTAGCGCTCGACCGCGGGCCGCACGGCGACACCCGCATACCAGGCGCGGAGTGCGGCGAGTTCGGCGGCATCGGGAAAGCCAGACGGACTGTGATCGTCTGGACGGGGCGGTGCGGGTAGCGAGGTGTGACGCGTTTTCATACAGACGAGTTTACTGTATAAATACATACATTATGATAATAAGGATTATCCTAATAGTCGTGTCAAGTTTCGATTTCTAAGGAAAACTTTGGCCGCTCACGCAAATAAATTTGGGTCTAAATTGCAAGTAAATCTATGGTCCACCCCAGTTTTGCAACCCCTGATCCTTGATTTCATGTTGGCTTGCTCAAATCTTGATCAGCGAGGCGACCTCCATCGTGTGTAGTCAGGGCCATCCCGTTTCGGCGGAAGGAAATGAGGTCTCTGCACAGCAAGCGCGAAATACACGTGGATTCTCCCCGGAGCAACTGTATTTGCTCGAGCTTGCTGGCCATATCGAGGATCGCATGCTCGACTACGATCGTGCGATCCCCGAGATCGCGCGTGAAGATGCACGCACCAAGAGGCTGATGCACTTGCGCGACACCGGCCCAACCACGGCCAGCGCGTTGCTCGCCAGTATCGGCGCCGGGCACTATTTCACAAACGGCCGACAGGTAAACGCATGGATCGGACTCACGCCCGGTCAATACAGCAGTGGCGGTAAGGCGCGGCTGGGCATTATCACGAATGCGGGCGACGCCTATCTACGTGGCCTGCTGGTCAACGGCACCTGCGCCGTTCTTGCCCGTATCGGCGAGAAGCAGGTCGCTTCAGCCGGTGTGTCCGAACCTTGGTCGAGCGCCGCGGCTACTGGCGAGCTGCCATCGCGATTGCCACCGCAAAGTACGCGAGATTGGCGTGGGGCTCGTTGAAGCGTGCGCCGTGGCGCATGTTGCCTAATGATTTTCCGCTTTGGGAACTGGTTTATCAGCAGACATAAGGCTGGTTTCCGGCGGGTTGTCTTGCCGCTCAGAACTCGTGATTTTTGATTCGAGCCTGACCAGGACTGCTGTAAGCGCCTACTTCAACAAGAGCCATCAGGTTATGACCACAAATGGTCACAATTTGCGTTGTCGAGGACGTAAAGTTTCACTACTTTTGTCCATGGACTGCGACCGATTTCTCACCGGATCGGCCTGAGCGCGAACAGCAGCGCAGCGTTGCCCCGCCCGGTTGTTTGACGAGGACGGCATCGCTAACAATGCTGTGCACAAAAAAGTACGGAGACGACATGCAAAACTCTTACAAGGCGCCGATAAATGGCGACTTTGCCCAATCCGACACGTCCGAAACGGACCGGATATCCCGCTATGTCCGCCTGGTTACCCTTGTGGCCACGTTCGGCGGTCTGCTGTTCGGGTACGACACCGGAGTTATCAACGGAGCGCTCGCTTACATGAAGCGCGACTTCGGTCTCACGCCGCTGACCGAAGGCATGGTGACCAGCTTTCTTCTCCTTGGCGCCGCGCTTGGCGCAGTCATCGGCGGCCACCTCTCAGATCGATTCGGGCGCCGCACCAGCATCATGACGCTCGCGGTGGCGTTCTTCGCCGGCACGCTCGCCTGCACTTTCGCGCCCACCGTGACGATGCTCGTGATCGCGCGCTTCGTGCTGGGGCTTGCGGTCGGCGGGGCGTCGGTAGCGGTGCCGACCTATCTCGCGGAAATGGCGCCCGCCAGCCGGCGCGGCCAGATCGTGACCCAAAACGAGCTGATGATCGTGTCCGGGCAGATGCTCGCGTTTATCCTCAACGCCGTGATCGGCAACCATTGGGGCGGCGCGCATGGGATCTGGCGCTGGATGCTGGTGGTCGCGACGCTGCCTGCCGTCGCGCTGTGGCTCGGCATGCTGGCGATGCCGGAAAGCCCGCGCTGGCTCGCATCCAAAGGCCGTTTCGCCGATGCGCTCGAAGTACTGCGCCGTGTGCGCGAAGCGCGCAAGGCAGAGGCGGAACTTGCCGAAATCCGTCGCGCGGGCGCTCAGCATCGCCAGACGGGCCGCCGTGTGCTGGCCGAACTGTCGACGCCGTGGATTCGCCGCGTGTTCTTCATCGGCCTGGGCGTAGCAGTGGTGATGCAGGCCACCGGTGTCAATTCGATCATGTACTACGGCACGCAGATTCTCACGAAGTCGGGCTTTGGCCGCGAAACTGCGCTGATCGCCAACGTCGCCAATGGTGCGATTTCGGTGCTGGCGACCTGCGCGGGCATCTACGCGCTCGGCAAGATCGGACGCCGGCCGATGTTCCTGCTGGGTCTTGCGGGCACGACGCTGTCGCTGCTGATGATCGGGCTCTTTTCGGTGCTGCTGCCGGTTTCGTTTCTGCGCGCCGGGCTGATTCTCGCGGCGATGGTGGGCTTTCTCACCTTCATGCAGGCCCTGATCGCACCGGTGAGCTGGGTGCTGCTCGCGGAACTCTTTCCGCTGCGGATTCGCGGTTTTGCGGGGGGCGTGGCGGGCTGCACGCTGTGGCTCGTCAACTTCACGATCGGCCTGTGCTTTCCGTCGCTGGTCGCGCATGTCGGCATTGCCAATACCTTCTTCCTGTTCGCCGCGCTGGGCGTGGTGTCGATCGCGTTCATCCACCGCAGCCTGCCCGAAACGAAGGGCCGCAGTCTTGAAGCAATCGAGGCGCATTTTCAGGCGCAGTACGAGCACGCGGGGAGCACGACACGATGACCGAACGTGCAGCAGCACCGGGCATGCGCCGCAAACGCGACGCGCGCTTTGTTGAAATCGCCGCTGAAGCGGGCGTGAGCGAAGCCACGGTGAATCGCGTGCTCAACGAGCGCGGCAGCGTATCGGAGTCCGCCCGCGAGCGCGTGATTGCAGCGGCGCGCCGGCTAGGCGTGCGCCGCGTGCTGCCCGATGTGCGGCACGGGCTCATCCATATCGACGTCTTGCTTTCTCACGGCGACACGCCGTTTTTTCGCCGTTTACTCGCCGCATGGCAGCGTTCCGCGCAGATCATCGACAAACGCATCGTGCTGCATCGGACAATCCTGCCCGAGTCCGACGCCGCCGTGGTCGAGGCGATTTCCCGTTCGCGCTACAAGCGTGCGGGCCTGGTGCTGACTGCGCGCGACACGCAGCCCGTGCGCGACGCGCTTGCAGCCGCAGCGGCGCGCGGCGAATCGGTCGTCACGCTGATGACGGATATCACGGGCGTGCCGCGCGTGCACTTCGCGGGCATCGATAACGTGCGGGCCGGGCGCACGGCGGGCTATTTCATCGGACGTCTCGCTCGCGGGCAGGGACGCGTGCTGAAACTGTGCGGCGGTTTGAGCTTCGGCGCGCATCGCGACCGCATGGCGGGCTTTTGCGAGGCGCTGGCCGCGATGCCTACCGAGCTCGAATATCAAGGCGCGGAAATCGAAACTCAGGATAACGCGGACGCGTGCTATCGCGCCGTGTCGCGTGCGCTGAAGCAGGGCGATCTCGCGGGCATCTACAACAGTGGTTACGGCTCGCCGGGCATTGCGGCGGCGCTGCGCGAGTTTGGCGCGGCGGGCAAGGTGGTGTGGATCGGTCATGAGATGCTCGACGAGCATCGCACCTTCATCGAAGAAGGGACCATGGATATCGTCATCGATCAGAACCCGGATGCACAGGTGATTTCGGCCTTGCAGCATCTTTTGCACGCGTGCGGTGTGCTGGCGGATTCGCCGCCGGTCGGGCCGGTCGAGTTCGGCGTGTTCTGTCTGGCGAACCTGCGGCAGGCGCCGTACTTGCCGTCGACGCTTTAAAGCTGCAATCCGGTTTCGATTTAAGGCGGGTTTAAAAGCGTGTTTGAAAGCGGTGGCGGTCAGCGCAGGCTGTCCGCCACCTTTTTACGTTTACTTCGCCAGCATCCACTCGTGTGCGGGGTCGTTCCTGAAGTGCCAAACGCGCTTGGGGCCCGCCATCACATTCAGGTAATAGCTGTGGTAGCCGTGCGGCGCGGTGACCGGATGATAGCCGCGCGGCACCATCACCACATCGTGATTCTCGACGGCGTAAGCGGCGTCGATATCGCGTGCATCGGTATAGACACGCTGGAACGCGAAGCCTTGCGGCGGATCGATGCGGTGATAGTAGGTCTCTTCCAGAAAGCTCTCCTCGGGAATCGCATCGGCATCGTGCTTGTGCGGCGGGTAGCTCGACGAATGCCCCGCAGGCGTGACCACTTCGACCACCAGCAGCGATTCGGCAGGCTGGCTTTGCGGAAGAATGTCGCACACATAGCGCGTATTCGTGCCGCTGCCGCGCACCGAGCGCGCCATCGACGTAGGTTCGATCAGCCGCGCCTCGTGCTGGCCCGTCGCCGGCGCGCTGCACAGTGCGACTTCGGCGTCATCGTGCGCTTCGATGGAGACGGCCTGGTGCGGCGGCAGATACACCGCGTAGGGCGAGCGCGATTCGAACACGTTGCGCCGCCCGCCAATCTCGCGCCAGCGCCGCTCGGGCGTCGACACCGTGACGATGCCGGTGAGCACCACCACGCACAACTCGGCGTTTCCAGTATCAAGTGCGAAGCGCTCGCCGCGCGCGAGCCGCTTCGCGGCAAAACCCACGTGACGCCAGCCGGCGCTTTCAGGCGTCACGGTGGCGATATCGCGGCCCGTCTGCTTTCCCTTGACGATCAACTCGCTCATGCGGCCTCCTTTTGCGGACGCGATTGTCTCCAGAGGCGGATCAGCGCTTCGAAGTTTTTGCGCACCGCGTCGATCAAGCCGCGGTCGTCGAGCTTGCCTTCGAGCCACGCGCGGCTGGGCTCGAAAAAGATCGTGCGTCCGACGGTGAAGCCGCGGCAGGTGCGGCTGGCGGCGGCGGCGACGAAGCCGTCCGCGAGCCGTTCGACGGGCGCATTCAGGCCGAGCAGCACGACGCCACGGCACCAGCGGTCGCGCTGCTCAATCAGCGCGTCGATCTCGCGCCATTCGTCGGCGCGCGGCGATTCCAGCTTCCACCAGTCGGGCTGGATGCCGAGGTCGTAGAGCCGCTCCAGCGCGCGCACGATCAGTCCGGGCGGGTTGGGGCGATCCTTCGGCGGAATCACTTCGAGCAGCAGCTCATGGCCGCTCGCCTGCACGGCGTCGTAGAGCGCGCATAGCTGGCGTTCCTGTTCGATGCGATGCGTGTCTTCGTCGTCGGGGTGATATTGAACGAGGCACTTTACGATGTGCTCGCGCGGCCAGGAGACGAGCGCCGTTCCCACCGAGCGGCCATGTTCGAATTGCAGCGGATTGGAGCCGGGCAATTCCACCGGGCGGCCGATCCACCAATCGCGGCCGGTTGCGGCATTGAGCGCATCCTGGCCGTAGCGGTCGTCGATCAGGACCGCCATCTTGCCTTGCAGGCCCAGTTCAGCTTCCGTTTCAGCGACGGCCTGCACGAACAATTGCTTGAGCGCCGAAATGCGCGCTTCGTCCACGCCAGCCTGCTGCGCGAGCGCGAATAGCTGATCGCGATGGTCGAACGCGAAACCGAGCACTTCGTCCCACTCGCGCCGCGCCGGACTCACGCGGTGCAGATGCGTGAGCGCCGCATCGCGGTCGGGACGCTGCATGTTCGCAGCATTGGCGAGGAAGTAATCGAGTTCGGCGGGCGTGGGCATGGCGGGCGCGCAGGCATGGCGCGACACCACCAGTGCGCCGCACGCGTTCGCGTAGGCGCATGAGGTGGCTTCATCGGCGCCCGTGAGCCAGCCTTTGAGAAGGCCCGAAATGAACGCGTCGCCCGCGCCCAGTACATTGAGCACTTCGACCTGTACGCCGCGATAGTTGCGGGCATCGTCGAGCGACTCGGGGATCGCCCCATCGACGATCGCGCAGCCCAACGGTCCGCGCTTGACCACGAGCGTAGCGGCCGTCGCGCGGCGCACGATGCGCAGCGCGTCCAGCACGTCGTCGCAACCGCCCGCGATGCGGAATTCCTCCTCGGTACCGACAATGAGATCGAACATCGGCAGAATGCTGCGCAGATGCTCGCTCACGCTGCCATCGGCGATAAAGCGTGTTTCACCGTCAGCCTTGCCGGTGAGGCCCCAAAGCACCGGGCGATAGTCGATGTCCAGCACCGTGCGCACGTTATTGCGCCGTGCGTATTCCAGCGCCTTCATGCTCGCGCGATGAACCTGCGGCGTGGAGAAATGCGTGCCGGTGATCAGCAGCGCGCGGCTGGACGCGATGAACGATTCGTCGAAGTCGGTTTCGTCGATCGCCATGTCGGCGCAATTCTCGCGGTAAAACACCAGCGGAAACGTCTCGCGATCCTTAAGGCCTAACAGCACGAGCGCAGTCAGGCGTTGCTCATCGGTGCTGATATGGCTGACGTCGCAGCCCTCGCGGACCAGCGCTTCGCGCAGAAAGCGGCCCATATGGTCGTTGCCCACGCGCGAGAGCATGGCCGATTTCAGGCCCAGACGCGCGCAGCCGAAAGCGATGTTGGCGGACGAACCACCCAGATAGCGGGCGAAACTGCTCACGTCTTCCAGCGGCGCGCCGATCTGTTGCGCGTAGAGATCGACCGCAAGCCGGCCAAGACAGATCACGTCGAGCGGACGTTCGGGCGCGAAGGTCGGGGTTTGCACGATAAGAGTTCCAGTTTAGGTGTTGATCGAAATGGCGAGCGTGCGGCTTCAAACGAGGCCGAGACCGCGCTTCACGGCATCGAGCATCATTCGCGACGATTCGTCGGCGCGTTCTTCCCACGCGAAGACCGCGACCGTGGCGATGCCGTCGAAGCCGATGTCGCGCACCGAGCGGAAGAACGTGTCCCAGTCGATTTCGCCCTGGCCGATGTCCAGATGCTGGTGCACGGTGGCGGTTACGCCCGGCGGATTGACGATGTAGCGCAGGTTCGACGACGCGCGATGGTTATACGTATCGGCGATGATCAGGTGCGTGAGCTTGGGTTTCGCGTACTCGATCATCGCGGCGATATCGCCCTTGCCGTCGTCGTAGAAGTAGGTGTGCGGCACCGCATACAGATAGTTGAGCCACGGCTTGTCGAGGCCGCGAATGATGTCCACCGATTCGTTGTTGCGCTCACAGAAGTCGTACGGATGCGCCTGAATGTCGAGCTTAATGCCTTCGCGCTCGAACACCGGCAGCAGTTCTTCCATCGAGCGCATGAACTGGTTTTCGCACACGAGCGCATTGTCGGACTGGCCGCTGAACTCGGTGTTCATCAGATCGCATTCCATGTCGACGGCGACCTGGATCGCGCGCTTCCAGTTGCGTACGGCGGCTTCGCGCATGGTTTCGTCCGGATGCGACCAGTGATAGAGCGGCAGCAGCGAGGAAAGCTTCACGCCGGTGTCGCGCAGCGCGTGCCTGAATTCGCGCACGCGCGCCTTGTCGACGCGCGGATACTTGTAGAAGGGCAGAAAATCTTCGCGCGGCGAGAGTTCGATGTATTCGTAGCCGAGTTCGGCCACTTTCTCGACCATCTTCGGAAGCGGCAGATGGCGATACATATAAGGATCGAGAGCGATTCGCATGCGGGTTCCTGATGTGAGGTATGAGGGAGTGCGATGGATGAGCGATCAGTAACGGCGGGCGCGGGCGAGCGCCTCTTTCATGCGGCGCGCAGCGTCATCGACGCTGCTGCTCGACGACACTTCCGGCACGCCCACGTGCCACCACGAGCCGTATTTGTGAACCATGGTCTTCGGCAACACCTTGATATCGATGAGCGTCGAGACGTTCTGGCGGCGCGCATCGTCGAGCGCGGCGTCCAACTCTTCCAACGACTTCACGGTGTAGGTCTTGCAGCCGTACGCGGCGGCATTGGCGGCGAAATCGACGGGCACGAAGCCACCCGTGAGTCCGCTCCCGGCTGTGTCGCGGAAGCGGAACTCGGTGCCGAAGCTGCCCATGCCGTGTTCCATCTGCAGGTTGTTGATGCAGCCGAACGTCATGTTGTCGAACAGCAGCACATTGATCTTGCGGCGCTCCTGGATGGAGGTGACGAGTTCGGAGTGCAGCATCATGTAGGAGCCGTCGCCCACGAAGGCGAACACTTCCTTTTGCGGCTCGGCGAGCTTCACGCCCAGCGCGGCGTTGATCTCGTAGCCCATGCACGAATAGCCGTACTCGACGTGATAGCTGTCTTCGCCTTGCGCGCGCCAGATACGTTGCAGATCGCCGGGCAGGCTGCCTGCCGCGGCCACGACGACGTCGCTCGCTGTCAGCTTTTCGTTGAGCCGTCCCAGCACCTGCGTTTGCGTCAGCGTTGAGCCGGTCAGGCGCGCGAATTCTTCCAGCACGCCGCGATCGAGGTGATCGTCAATTTCAGGCACGAATGCGTTCGGTGTGTAGTGCACTGCGTGAACGCGTTCTTCTTCGGCGCGCATTCGTGCGATGGCGTCCGCCACTTCGCTTCGATACGCAGGCTCGAACGTGCTGCCTTCGCAGGCTTCGGCCAATGCGGCGAGGGCCAGCGCGGCGTCGGCCACGACCGATACGCCATCGAGCTTGCCCGCATCGAAACCGCTCACATTCAGATTGACGAACTGCACATCGGGGCGCTGGAACAGCCACTTCGAAGCCGTGGTGAAGTCCGTATAGCGTGTGCCCACGCCAATGACGAGATCGGCATTGCGCGCGAGGTCATTGGCGGCCAGTGAACCCGTTTCGCCGATGCCGCCCAGATTGAGCGGGTGACCCCATGCGATCGCACCTTTACCGGCTTGTGTCTGTGCAACCGGAATGCCGAAGCGTTCGGCAAACTGGAGCAGCGCTTTTGCCGCGCCCGAATAGCGCACGCCGCCGCCGCAGATCAGCAGCGGACGCTGCTTCTGCGCCACGAGTGCGGCTGCACGCGCGATGGCCGCAGGCGCGGGCGGGCGGCGCTCGATGTGATGCACGCGCTTCGCGAAGAAGTAGTCGGGGTAATCGAACGCTTCGGCCTGCACGTCCTGGGGGAGCGAGAGCGTTACCGCACCGGTATCGGCCGGATCGGTCAGCACACGCATGGCGTTGATGCACGCGCTCATCAACTGCTCGGGGCGCGCGATGCGATCCCAGTACTTGCTGACCGGGCGAAACACGTCGTTGGTGCTGATCGACAGATCGTGTGGCTGCTCGATTTGCTGAAGCACCGGATCGGGCTGGCGACCGCCATGCACGTCGCCGGGCAGCAGCAGCAGCGGGATGCGGTTCGCGGTAGCGGTGGCGGCCGCCGTCACCATGTTCGCTGCGCCCGGACCCACCGACGAAGTACACGCATAGATCTGGTGACGCCGCATCTGGCGCGCGAAGCCAATCGCTGCGTGCGCCATGCCTTGTTCATTTCTGCCCTGATGCACGACCAGCTCACCGGGGTCCTGTTCGAGCGCCTGCCCGATCCCAAGCACGTTGCCGTGCCCAAAGATGGCAAACACGCCTTTGACGAATTTCGTCTGCTGGCCGTCGACCTCGACATATTGATTGTCGAGAAATCGAACGAGCGCCTGCGCCATCGTTAGCCTGATATGACCCATGAGAGATCCGTACGGTGATTGAAGTGCGTTTGGGAGGAGACGCGAAGTGTCGATACGGGATTCAGCGTGCGCTTGAACGCGCCGCCGAATCGCATGCCTGGGGAAAGGAAGCGGAAGGTGATCTGGTCACTGGCTGTCTCCAACATTTTTTCTTTGCCTGGAACGCTCGCCTGGGGCGCGGCGTTTCGTGCTTTCGTCGACAAAGTTAGGGGAGCGCGGCTGGGGCGACAACCGAAATGTTGACCATTTATGGTCAATTGCCAGGCGAGATTCCTGCACGAATCGGGCGCAATGGCCGAATGCCGTCAACGCGCGTTTCAAGGCCAAGAAAAAATGCTGCGGCATGTGACCATTTATGGTCATTTTTCTTGTTGCGGGCTTAGGGCGCGTCTCTAAACTTCGGCTCCATGAAGCGAACGACGCACAGGCCCCGCGGGATTGCGTGGGGACGATAGACCAATAATCAGGATACCGATATATGAAAAGCAAGCTTCGTGTGGCAGTCGTGGGCGCGGGCCTCATGGGCGCGGATCACGTCGAGCGAATCGCCAACCGGATCGTGGGTGCGGAAGTCTCCGCCGTGGTCGACGTCGATATCGAGCGGGCGAAACAGGTCGCGCAGAAAGCGCCGGGTGCAATCGGCGTAGCGGATCTCGAACAGGTGCTTGCCAAAGAGCTGGCTGACGCGGTGGTCATTGCAACGCCGGGCTTTCTTCACGAAAAGACCTTGTTGCAGGTGCTCGAACACGGCTTGCCGGTGCTCTGCGAAAAGCCGCTCACACCCGATGCGCAGTCTGCGTGGCGCGTGGTGGAGGCCGAATGCCGGCTTGACCGCAAGCTCATTCAGGTGGGCTTCATGCGCCGCTTCGACGCCGAATACCGCCAACTGCGCAATCTCATCGCGTCGAAGGAACTGGGCGATCCGTTGCTGCTGCATTTCTCGCACCGCAATGGCACGACGCCGCCTAATTTCACGAGCCAGATGCTGGTGAACGATTCGGTGGTGCATGAGTTCGACGGTATCCGCTTTCTTACCGGCGAAGAGATTGCTTCGGTGCAGGTACGCCTGGGCCGTCCGACGCGGCACGCACATCCCGGCCAGCACGATCCGCAGCAGGTGTTGATCGAAACGGCCAGCGGTGTTCTCGCCGATGTCGAAATCTTCGTGAATGCGCAATTCGGTTATCAGGTCGCGGCGCAGGCTGTGTTCGAAGACGGCATCGTCAATATCGGCAACGACGGCGGCCCCTATGTGCGCAGCGCCGGAAGCTGGGGCGGCAAGGTGACGCCGAGCTTCGTCGAGCGCTTTCGCGCGGCCTTCGATCTCGAACTGAAAACGTGGGTGGATGCGGCGCGGCGCGGCACGATCGACGGTCCTTCCGCATGGGACGGCTACGCGACGGCGGCCTGCTGCGAAGCCGGTGTAGCGGCGCAGCAAAGCGGCGAAAAGGTCCGCGTGGCGCTCAAGGAAAAGCCGGCGCTGTATTGCGACGCTTGAGCGCAGCGACAACGTTGCCTGCACAACAATCGAATAGCGAATGAAACACGGAGAAGACAATGAAGCTCTCATTCTGCACTGACAGCCTCGGCTACCTGCCGTTTGAGCAGATGCTCGACAAGCTGTGCGAAATGGAGGTTTTCGGGGTGGAAATGACGACCGGCGGCTGGTCGTCCGCGCCCCATCTGCGCACCGACGAACTGCTCGCGGACGCCGGAAAACGACGCGCGCTGCGCGCCGCGCTGGAAAGCCGGGGCATGGAGATGGCCGCGCTCAACGTCTCGGGCAATCCGCTCGATGTCGGCGATCTGGGCAAGAAACACAAGGCCGATATCGAAAAGACCATTCGTCTTGCCGGCGAACTCGGCGTGAAGAAGATCGTGACGATGAGCGGTTTGCCGCCCGCGAGTCCTGATGACCGCGTGCCGAACTGGATTACCTACACTACGAGCTGGCCAGCGACGCTCAAGGGATGCCTCGAATACCAATGGAACGACGTCGCGATTCCGTACTGGAAGTCGCTTGTCAAGCAGGCGACTGAATGCGGCGTCGAGAAGTTCGCGCTGGAAAACTTCAGCGCGATGTTGGTGTGGAACCCCGAAACGCTGTTCCGTTTGCGCGACGCTGTTGGGCCGATGGTGGGTCTGAATCTAGACCCGAGCCACCTGATCTGGATGGGCGCGGACCCGATTGCCGCCGCGCGCGCACTGGGCGATGCGATTCACCACGTACACGGCAAGGACGCGCGCCTCGAGCGCGGCATGGTCGACGTGAATGGCCTGCTCGAAACTAAGCCGGTCGAGGACGTGGGCCGCCGTGCCTGGAACTATGTTGCGGTGGGATGTGGCAAGGATCTCCAGTGGTGGAAAGAATTCTTCTCCGTCGTCCGCATGACGGGCTACAACGACTGGGTATCGCTGGAAATGGAAGATCTGACGATGTCGGTGGAAGCGGGTATTACCACCTCTATCGACGCGCTCAAGCAAACTATCAGCCGCTAAGGGCAGCAAACCGGGCGCAGCGGATGTTCGATCTCATCGAATCAACGCCGCCCGGCAATAAAAGAAAACTCACAATTAGAAATAATCGGAGACAGCCCATGTACTGCATTCAATCCCGTGTTTGCCGCTGGCAGATTCCACACCTTTCTCATCGCCTCTGATAACTGGCGAACGCCGTACAAAGCCTTTCGCACGTGTTCGAGCAGGCCGCTCAGGCCTGCCCGGTGGCGATGTGTATTCGCGCGTTTGACAACACCTCGAATCGCACGACGCGTCCGCGTCTCGGTGCAGCAGCGAATCGAGGTTGAGGTCGCGCGCCTGTGAGGAGCAGGGCTATGGCTTTAGAGCAGGAAAACTATGTGCTGGAAATGCGCGAGGTCACGAAGTCATTTCCAGGTGTGCTCGCGCTGGACAAGGTCAGTCTGAAAGTGCGGCCGGGCACGACCCATGTGCTCGTTGGCGAGAATGGCGCGGGAAAATCGACCTTGATGAAGATATTAAGCGGCGAGCATCAGGTCGACAGCGGCGAAATCCGCTTTCGCGGTGCGCCATTTGTGCCGCGCGGCCCGAAAGCGGCGCTCGAAATGGGCGTGGCGATGATCCATCAGGAATTGAGCCCGGTGCTCGATATGAGCATTGCCGAAAACATCTTCCTCGGGCGTGAACCTTCGCTTAGAGGCGCCGGTCCGCTTGCGCAGTCCTTCGTGGATTTCGGTCGCATGGAGCGCGATACCCGTGCGCTGCTCGACCGCCTGGGGCTGAAATACGATCCCCGGCAAAAGATGGGCGAATTGAGCGTCGCGGGCATGCAGCTCATCGAAATCAGCAAGGCAATTTCGCGTGGCGCGTCGCTCATCATCATGGACGAACCGACCTCCGCGATCAGCGATACCGAAGTGAATATGTTGTTCGCGCAGATTCGCGATCTGAAAGCGAGTGGGGTGGCGATTATCTATATCAGCCACAAAATGGACGAGATCTTCCAGATCGCCGACGACATCACCATCATCCGCGACGGCCGTTATGTCGATTCCGGCCCGGCCAGCGCTTACGATGAGTCGAAACTCATCGCGCAGATGGTGGGCCGTACGATCTCCAGCATCTTCCCGAAAGCCGAAGCGCAGATCGGCGAAACAGTGCTCGAAGTACGTAATGCCACGCGCCACGGTGTGTTCCGCAATATCAACTTCGCGGTGCGGCGCGGTGAAATCGTCGGACTGGCGGGACTGATTGGCGCGGGGCGCACGGAAGTCGCGCGCGCGATTTTCGGCCTCGATGCGCTGGACGAAGGCCAGATCGTGCTGAAAGGCGAGGCGTTGAAACTGAAAAGCAGCGCCAGCGCGATCAAGCGCGGCATTGCGATGGTTTCGGAGGACCGCAAGGGCGAAGGTCTCGTGCTGTGCCGCTCGGTGCAGGAAAACATCGCGCTTGCCAATCTCGGCAAGTTCGTGAAGCGCGGGCTGATCGATGCGACGCGCGAGCGCGCGGCCGCCCGCGAGATGCGCGAGATGCTGAAGATCAAGACCGCAGATCTCACGACGACGACCGGTACATTGAGCGGCGGCAACCAGCAAAAGATCGTCATTGCGAAATGGCTGCTGGGCGATCTCAACGTGCTGATTCTCGACGAACCGACACGCGGTATCGATGTCGGCTCGAAGTCGGAGATTCACCGGCTGATGTCGAAATTCGCGCAAGAAGGGCTCGCCATCATCATGATTTCCTCGGAATTGCCGGAGATTCTCGGCATGAGCGATCGCGTGATCGTGATGCACGAAGGCGCGGTCACCGGGGAACTGGATCGAAGCGAAGCGACGCAGGAACGGATCATGAAATTGGCTACCGGAGGTCAGTGATGTTGAACAGCATGAACGATAAAACCTTGTCGCCGCGCGAAGGCGCGGTATCGAAATTCAAGGGCACGAGTCTCGCGTCGATTTACCGAAAATACGGCACTGTGCTGATCTTCGTTGGCATCGTAGTGCTCGCATCGTTTGTCAGCGACGCCTTTCTCAGCGTGTCGAATCTGACGAATGTTTTGCGTCAGGTGGTGGTGGTGAGTCTGCTGGCGACCGGCGTGACCTTCATCATCATTCTCGGGCAGATCGACGTGTCGCTGGGCGCAGTGGTGGCGCTGACCGGCACGATTGCGGCGAGCGTGATGTCCGCGACCGGCAGCATTGCGCTGGCCGTGGCGGCGGGCGTGGCGATGGGCATCGTGGTGGGTTTCGTCAACGGTTTCGTGGTTACGCAGTTCGGCATTCCGTCGTTCATTACGACACTTGCCATGACCACGGTGGCGCGCGGCGGTGTGCTGCTCTACACCAGCGGCGTACCTGTCAGCGGGCTCGGCAATTTCGGCGTGATCGGTCAAGGCTCGGTGGGCCCGGTGCCCATCTCGGTGCTGATCCTGATCGCCGTGCTGCTGGCGTCGTGGGTGCTGCTCAATCGCACGAAATTCGGCCGCTACGTCTACGCGACGGGCGGCAACAGCAAGGCCGCGCTGGCATCAGGTATCAACACCCGCAAGGTGACGATGATGGCCTTCGTCTACAGCGGCATTCTCACTGCTGTGGGCGGCATCGTGCTGATGTCGCGCATCAATTCGGGACAACCGGCAGGTGGTGTCGGCTATGAGTTCGACGCTATTACCGCAGTGGTCGTCGGCGGAACGAGTCTGATGGGCGGCACGGGAACGATCATGGGGTCGATGATCGGCTCGCTGATTATCGGCGTCATCAACAACATTCTGAATCTGCTGAATGTTAGTTCCTACTGGCAGCAGATTGCGAAGGGTTTGATCATCGCCGTTGCCGTGATTCTCGACGTGAAGACTAAACAAAGCGGCGCGAAACGCAAGCCACAAACGACGTGATCTTTGACGGCACACGGGGCCCCGCGCCGTTGCTGCCGAGGTAGTGAGTCAATGCGGGGAACAGCTTGACGTTAGTTTTTCAGAGTGACGTTAGTTTTTCAGAGCGCAATCAAAATCATTCCGGAACTCGGAGGAGCACATGAAAGCATGGACACGCGTGGCGGTAGTCGCCATGGGATTGATGATCGTGGCGGGCAGTGCGTCTGCGGCAGACAAGAAGTTCGTGGTGGGCTACACGAATCTCGCCGATACCGACGTCTTCACGATGAGCCGTAAGACTGCTTTCGGCAACGTGGTGAAGTCGGACCCCGACCTGAGCGTCATCTATACCGATGCAAATGGCGACGTCAGCCGCCAACTCGACCAGATCGACAATTTCATCGCGCAGAAGGTCAATGCGATCGTGATCGTGCCGGTCGATTACCAGGGCATCGTGCCGGGTGTCGAGCGCGCGAACAAGGCCGGTATTCCGGTTATCGCCCTAGGCATTCAATCGGCGGGCGGCAAGTACACCTTCGTCGGCTCGAAGAATTTCGATGCAGGCCGTCTGCAAGGCGAGTTCATGACGGCGAAACTGCCGAAGAACGCGCAAGTGCTGTATTTGCAGGGCACTCCGGGTCTCTATCACTCGAAGGAGCGGCTCGCGGGCTTCACGCAAACGCTGGCTAAGCGTTCCGACGTCAAGATTCTTTCGAATCTGCCCGCAGACTACGACCGCGCCGAGGGTATGAAAGTGACCGAAGACTGGGTCGAGCGCTATCCGAAGTTCGATGCCGTTGTCGCGGCGAATGACCAGATGGCGTTGGGCGCGCTGGAAGCGTTGAAGACGGCAGGGCGTCTGAAAGGCGTGATGATTTCGGGCGTCGACGGCACCGGCGACGCATTGCATGCGATCCAGGCGGGCGATATGTCGCAGACGATCTTCCAGAATGCGAAGGGCCAGGCGGTCGCGGCGTATCAGGTCGTGGAAACGCTCAAGAGCGGCAAACCCGCTCCGGCTGAGGTCATCGTTCCGTTCGAATCGGTTACGCACGACAACGTCGGCATGTATTTGAAGTAGCCGTGAAGGTCTGATTGAATCAATCTCTTTGTTTTAATAAATTCGGATGGCTGATCAAATAATCGGCCGCCGAAAATAAAATCTATAAACGGAGGAGTAAATGAAGCGTTTGGCGATCGTTTCGTTGACGATGGGCTTTGCCGCAGCGGCAAATGCGCAGAGCAGCGTGACCTTGTATGGCATTGTCGACAACGGCGTGCAATATGAAACGGGATTCGCGGGTGGTCATCGCCTTTCCGCGGAATCGGGTGACTGGGGCGAGTCACGTTTTGGCTTGAAGGGCAGCGAGGACATTGGCGGCGGCACCTTCGTGAATTTTCAGCTCGAGTCGCGCCTCAATACGCAGAACGGGTCTTATGCCAATGGCTCATTCTTCGAGGGCCAAGCCACCGTTGGCATGAGCAACGACGCTTATGGCTCGTTCAGGCTCGGCAACTTCGGCGCGAGCGAACTGCTTCAGTATGCGGGCGTGCTCGATCCGCAGCAGACGCAGAAGTATTCATTCGGCACGCTGGTGCGCGGACGGATGTTCCCGCAGGCGGCCAACGGCATCGAATACAAAACGCCGAGCTTCGGCGGCTTTACGGTGCAGGCGCAATACAACCTCACCAATTCGACGAAGTGGAATTCCGGCAATCCGGGCACCGCGCCGGGTCAGGCCGGTACATCGACGGGGCTGGGCAGTTCGCAGGGCCGCACCGACGGTGTGAAGCTGGAGTATAACGCTCACCAGGTCGACATGCAGGTCGTGTACGACGAGGTTCGCGACGGCAACGGCAAGTTCAGCAACGTGTATCTCGCTTCTCGCTCGATCTTCGCCGCGGGGTCGTATGCCTGGGGGCCGGTGACGCTATACGCCGGCTATCAGCACCTGAGCGCGCCCGATGCGTCCAATGCGGGCTACTTCGGTACCAGCACGCCTACCGCACAGCCCGGCGGCGTGGGCTTGCCGACGGCGGTCGACAACGGGTGGGTGGGCGCGCAATGGGCCGTGACGCCCGCCACCTATATCACCGGCGCCGTTTATCACGCCAACGCCAATAAAGGCAATGGCAACGCCACGATGTATACGCTATCGGGCGCGTACCTGCTTTCTAAGCGCACGCGTCTCTACACGGAATTCGGTTACCTGCATAACAGCTCGACGTCCAATCTCGGGCTCAACGGCGGCAACTATGGCGCGAACGTCAACGACGATCCCGTCAATGGCAATGCGTCGAGCACGAATCCGAATTACGGGCACGGGCAATTCGGTGTCTTTGCGGGCGTGGCGACGCAATTCTGATTGACCGGTCATGTGTCGCTGAGTGAGTAATCAACGCACGGGACGAAGCCGCGGAACAGCATTCCGCGGCGCTTTTTGCTTTCAAACGGGAGTGCAGATGCGTAGATTCAACGTAGGCGTGCTCGGTATTGGTGATATCAGCGATGTCTATATCGCCAACCTGCGCAAATATCCGATCGTCAACGTGCTAGGATGCGCCGGGCGTGAGCGCGAAAAAGCACTGGAAAAGGCGCGCCATCACGGCATTGAACGCGCCTACGCGAGCGCCGATGAATTGCTCGCCGACGCTGACATCGACATCGTGCTGAATCTCACGGTGCCGCAGGTGCACGCGGAACTCACACTGGCCGCTCTGTGCGCTGGAAAGCATGTCTACTCCGAAAAGCCGCTTGGCACGACTTTCGATGAAGGCAAACGGATTGTCGAAATGGCGCATGCCAAAGGGCTTTACGTTGCCTGTGCACCGGATACCTTTCTTGGCGGACGATTACAGACATTCAGAAAGCTGATCGATGCGGGCACGATTGGGCGCGTCTTCGGCGCGACGGCATTTGCCGTCAGCCGCGGGCCGGAATGGTTTCATCCGGATCCGGCGTTCATCTATCAGCGCGGCGGCGGGCCGTTGCTCGATATCGGGCCGTATTATCTGAGCGCGCTCGCGTCGCTGCTCGGTCCGGTAAGAAGATGCAGCGCCATCGCGAGCATGAGTTCCGCCGAGCGCGTAGTCGAAAGCGCCCCGCGAGCAGGCGAGCTCTTCAAGGTCGAGGAGCCAACTCACGTTTCGGCAATGCTCGAATTCGAATCGGGTGCGCATTGCAGCCTTATATTCAGTTACGACGTGTGGGACTCAGCGTTGCCGCGGCTGGAAATCTATGGAGATGCCGGCACGCTCTGTATGAGTGACCCCGATCCGTGCGACGGTCCGAATATCTTCGGCGGCCGAGTGCTGCTGCGAACGCGCCGCAATTATCGTTGGAAGGACCTGCCGAGAAGTGGCGTTTCGTTGAGCGATTGGGAGGACGTTGCAATCGAACATCGATTCAACGAAACGAGCCATAGGGAAAACAGCCGGGGAATTGGCCTCGTGGATATGGCTTATGCGATCGCCGGGGAGCGCGCTCCGCGAGCCAGCGCCGCGATGGCGCTGCATGTGCAGGAGGTGATGGATGGCATTCTGGCGTCGGCACGGAGCGGCCGTAGTGTCGCAGTGGAGACGACCTTTTTACGTCCGGATCCGTTCCCGCTGATGTTTCCGGAGAGCGCGGCGTGAATGCGTCGACAAAGTGTCCAGAAACGGTAGAAGAGCTTCTGGACGAGGTGAGTCGCGAGTATCCTGCACTGAGTGCGCGCCTGAAGTTGATCGCACGTCATGTAGAGCGTTATCGCGAGCAGCTGGCTCACTGGGATATCCGGCAGTTCGCAGGGCGCTGCGGGGTTCAGCCTTCAGCCATAGTGCGTTTCGCGCAGCATTTCGGCTTCTCCGGATTCGCAGAGATGCGGGCGCTGTTTAGACAGTGGTGGAGCGATAGGTCGGCAGACCCGAATCACGAAGCCGAAGAGAATCTGATGTCAACGGTTGCAACTAGCGTGCTGGATCACAATATCGTGGAGCTGCGTAATCTGCGGCAGATGTTGGATCGCGCCTCGCTCGAACGAACTGTCGATTTGGTCAAAGAGGCGGAGGTTGTCTGGATCGTAGGTGCCAGAGAAGCCTTTCCTGTTGCGGTGTATCTGGAGCAAGGGCTAAGGCGTGTAGGTGTTCAAGCGTATCTGTTAGGCGGATTTGAAAACCTGCATGCTAATCACGCGAACGCCATACGCAAAGGCGATTTGATTTTCGCACTTACGCTGGGAGCAGATACGCAGGAGACACTCGGCATCGTGAAAGATGGTGTGAAGCACGGTGCGCAACTCGCCGTTCTTTCTGGC
The DNA here is from genome assembly GCF_905220255.1 of Paraburkholderia sp. J69-1. NCBI lineage: Bacteria > Pseudomonadati > Pseudomonadota > Betaproteobacteria > Burkholderiales > Burkholderiaceae > Paraburkholderia > Paraburkholderia sp. J69-1. The sequence continues at coordinate 41,216 of NZ_CAJMZG010000037.1, forward strand.
AATCCGATGAGCCTCTTGATGCGAAGTGCAGACGTGTCGCTTACGTTTCATGACGCGACAGACTGCTGCCTACGCGCGGTGGCAACTGCTATCAGCCTGGCACAAGTGATCTACGTTGCATTAGACAGGAGAATAGCGGAAGGAGCTGGATACACCCGTTCCACTCACTGTACTTTGCCAAGCGCACTTGTGTCTAAATGCGCCAGCGACTGAGCGTGACGCAGCGGACTGCCCGCAACGCGTGATCGAGAGCATTCCATCCAATACGACTCTTACTGAGATCTTTCGGTTTCGGGATTGGGTTTTAGGATAAGTCATGAAATCTGGGCGTTCGGAAATGCCCTGCTGACCCCTTGGATGGGTTCTATTGCTGTCAGAAGGCCTAGGTGAGCTCCAGTTGCGGGCATCATTTGAACTGGTGAAGTTGCCGCAAACAGCCCGTGGCTTCGGTCATGTCAAGGAACGCAATGCGGCCGCGGCTAAGGCGAAAGCCTATTCTCTGATGGCAGGCAGTGAAGCAGCGAGTCGCACGAGGGCAAAGCAGGCAGCTTGACGTTGTCGACACGTAACGATCGCAGTCGATAGTCATTGATGAAAGTCAGTGGCGACGGCTGCGGGATTGGCAGGCCGCAGGCGTGTGGGAACAACTGCATCTGGCGATGCTTCGCCAGTTGCGTGAGCATGACCAGATTGATTGGGAACGGGCGAGCCTCGATGCGACCAGTGTAGGAGACCGGCCCGAACCCGACCGACCGGGGCAAGCTCGGATCGAAACGGCACATGGTCGAAGATGTGCGCGTCATTCCTCTGGTCATCACGGTCACGGGTGCTAACCGGCATGACTCGATGGCATTCGAATCCACGCTCGATGCCATTCCGGCAGTGTCGGACCTGAATGGTCAGCCCCGAAAACGTCCAGGCAAGTTGCATGCGGACAATGGCTATGACTTTGCACGCTGTCGGCGCACCTGACGCGGCGCGGCATCACGGCACGCATCGCCCGTCGCGGCGTAGACAGCAAGGAGCGGCTCGGACGGCTTTGCTGGGTGGTCGAACGCATGCATGCGTGGTTTGCCGGCTTCGGCAAACTGCGCATTCGGTTCGAGCGACGTCTCGACATTCACTTTGCCTTGCTATCTTTGGCTGCTGCCGTTATCTGTTCACGCTTCGAGAGGATTCCCGCGTTCCCATCCCTGCCGACCCGAGGGCTTTCGGGCCTGTCCGGTTAGCAGCTGTCTCTTCACCGATGGCCTTAGGACAACGTACGTCCACATCAAAAAGACGTATCCAGCCATGTACGTTTTGGTCAGAGCCAACAGCAGCTTGGGCTCTTTCACAATAACGAGGATTCTGTCAGCAGTTCACGTACGTTATGCATGCGGTACCTGTCAACGCCGATTCCTTCCCGGTCACCCGGGTGAACCGCCGTATTGTTGGGTGCGTTGTCCTCGGAGCTTCGAACCCGATCGTTACCAGTCACGCACGTCCGAGTAGGCAACTGCTATTGAGTATGACAAGGCAGAGAAGAGCTTTGCCATCCACTACTTTGCCGAATTGCGTCCGGCGGACGGCGACACGCGTCGCACGGGATGACTTGTGTTAGCCGTTCTTAGTCCCACTCCAATTCATCTGGTGCCGGTTGACCGTCTCGCGGTGGCGTTCATCATCTTCCGTATGCAAGTACAAACTCGTCGTATTCAGCGAGACGTGCCCAAGATTGTCACGGATTGTCCGAAGATCGACGCCACCGTCGGCCTGGTGTGAGCCGGCCGTGTGTCTCAACCAGTGCGCGGAGGCTCGCTCAAGCTCATCGGCTCGGTCCGAAAATTCAGGACCCTGGCCGCGTAACCAGCTTGCGGCACCGCTGAATACGCTCTTGATTGCGTCATGCACGGCCGAGCGCGACAGGCAACGCGCCTTTCCCCTGAACGGCAAAATGAGTGGTGTTTCTTCGGCCCGGGTGGGCAGGGCGGACAAGCCCATCGACTCACGGTAGCGCTTGAGCTCGTGGACGAGCTCAAGCGAGGCAGGGACGATGCGCTCCTTCTCGCCCTTGCCCAGCGTTTCCAGCCACCACTGGTCGCGTCCATCTGCGCCAAGGCGCCGGAAGAAATTTCCCATCTGCCCGCTGGCGACTTCGGAGATCCGCATGCCCTGCAGGTAAAACAAAGTCGTCAGCCAGCGGCAGCGTGCGTAGTAGGCGCGCTCGGTGTCGGTTTCCTGTGGAAGCTGCTCAACGAAGGCCTTGACTTCATCCCAGAGCGAAATCGAAAGGTATCGCGTGATGCGAGGCGCGGATCGCTTGGCGCGCTGGCGCAGCAACGCCATTGGGTTGCCTCGCAAATACCCGGCGTTTACTAGCCAGGTGAACATGGCGTTGAGGATGATGAGTGCCTGGCGCTGGCTCGCGGATGAGAGTGGCCCGTTGAACGGTCGCCAGCGGGCATCCCCACGGGGGTATTTACCACCGTTGGCTGAAATCCAGCGATCCGCTGGCTGCGGGTCGGCCAGAAATGCCTTGAATAGCAGCAAGTCTTCATGCGTGAGCGATGAAAGTGGCTTGCCTAGTTGAACGACACCCCAAAGCAACAGGCGCTCGGCTTCCTTGCGGTAGTTGTCGAATGTCGCCTTCGAGTCGATGTGGTTCGTGAGCCACGCCCGAACAGCATCGAGGTCGTTGTCAGCTGAAAGTTGGGACTGGCTCGCGTCGCCACGATTCGTACCCGTGCGTCCGTCAAGTGCGGTCGGGACGACAAGCGATTCGACGGGTTGGATCGCAACTATTTCGGCGGAATTCACGGCAGGATGACTCCAGATGGCGTCGCGCAATCGAAAAGAAGCCACATTATACACTACACGACATTATAGGCCTAATGTCGTGTATTTGGTGTTTGGTGGTTGGAATTTAATGTAATACGTCAAATTATTAACGATTTCTTGGCCTCGGCAGACATCGTTAGCTCTCGTATCCTATGAGCCTTCGGAGGCACGATTTCACAACGTGGCCGGCGACATCTGACGAATCCCCAAAGCGCCATGAATTTGCTTCGTATGATCGATCGCCAGGTATGCAGAACCCGACACGAGGCGCCGGAGGCGCAGCGCCGGAATTCGTCGATTCAGTTCACTTGAGTTAGTTCGCAACGTTGTTCTTCTCGGATACCCCGGTCCCGGCAAAACGCATGTTTTCAAGACCGCAGCGCAAAC
>NZ_CAJMZG010000038.1:0-39957 GCF_905220255.1 Paraburkholderia sp. J69-1
CTCGCAGTCATAGCCACGGTCCGCGTAAATGACCTTGGGTTTCTGAAGTTGCCGCCCACGTAAGCCGCGAATCGATGGAATGGCATCAAGCAGCGGCAGCCGCTGGGTGAAGTCGTTGCGATTCGCGCCAATGAGGATCGCGCTGACAGGAACGCCAATGGCGTCTACCGGGACGTGGTACCTGGAATCTGGTCGCGCGTGATCTGTGGGGTTCGGACCAGGCAGTATGACTTTCCGTGAGGTACAGGCTGGCCCGACGTGAGGAGTCAAACGCGGGTTAGCATTGCTGCCAGAGCCGCACGGTGTGGGCAAAGCCACACCCGGCGATTTCCACCACGGAGGCCAGCATGGACCACGATAGCACGGTGTACGTTGGGTTGGATGTCCACAAAGAGTCGATCACGACAGCTTACGCGGTCGGGATGGGCGATGTGGAACTGCTGGGCAGGATCACGGGACTGCCAAGGGTGATATCGATCGTCTGTGCAAACGCTTGCATTCCAAGGGCCGGCGTGTGCATGTCGTCTACGAGGCAGGACCGTGCGGTTATGGACTCTACCGTCAACTGGTCGCGGAAGGATTCGAATGTATGGTATGTGCACCGTCACTGATTCCCAAGAAACCCGGTGAGCGCGTAAAAACGGACCGACGTGACTCGATCAAGCTGGCGCATGCACTGCGTGCTGGTGATTTGTCGGCCGTACACGTCCCCGGGATCGAGGACGAAGCTTTTCGCGATCTGGCCCGTGCGTGGGTAAGCGCCAAGGATGATCTGAAGCAGGCCCGGCAGCGGTTGAAGTCGTTCTTGCTCTCGCACGGAGTTCGATATCCTGGCAAGGCTGACTGGGGATCTTCATATCGACGCTGGGTAAGTCAACATTCGTTCAGCAACGAATGGCAACAATTGGCATTCGAAGAACATCGCCGTACTCTTGGGGACCGCATGGCGCAATGCGAGCGTCTTGAAGCGGCTTTGCGCGACTCGGTGGTCAACTGGCGGTCTATCCTGCCGTCCTGGGATTGCAGGCAATGCGTGGTGTCCAGTTCACCACGGCTGTCGGGATGCTCGCCGAAGTGGGCGATCTCTCCCGCTTCGAGCATCCGCGCCAACTGATGGCCTGGCTTGGTGTGACGCCATCGGAGCACTCCTCGGGCGATAAGCGGTGGCAAGGCGGCATAACCAAGACCGGCAACAGCTATGCCAGGAAGTTGTTGATCGAGGCAGCCTGGAGCTACCGACATCAGGCTCGCGTAAGCGAGAACATTGGACGTCGGCATCCGGGTCTCCCCAAGCCCATCATTGATCGCGCCGGGGACGCACAGCTTCGACTGTGTCGACGTTATCGCAAATTAGCTGCACGCGGGAAAAAATGCTAACACCGCAGTCGCTTCTTGCCTCGGGGCTTGGGCGAAGGCAGCAATGGCTCGGACCGGTACATTCCTCACGTGCGAGAGAGCAGGCAAAGCGACGAATAACCGGTGCTGAAATCGTCCATCGCAATACCAATGCCGCGTGCGCGAAGCGAATCCAGCACCGAACCCATGCAGATTGCGCGCAGGAATCTGATTATTGAGTCAGCAGGTCAAAGCCGTTCGAACACCGTTACGTTGGCGAGACCGCCACCCTCGCACATGGTCTGCAAGCCAAATCGCTTATTGCCAACGTGCAGTGCGTGAATGAGTGTCGTTGCCAGTTTGGTGCCCGATGCGCCGAGCGGGTGCCCCAATGCAATGGCGCCACCGTTGACGTTCAAGCGCGCGGGATCGGCTTCGAGTGCGTTCAGCCACGCGAGCGGAACGGGCGCGAATGCTTCATTCACCTCGTAAAGGTCGATATCGGCAATCGACAGGCCGGCTTTCTTCAACGCGCGCTGCGTAGCGGGAATAGGCGCTTCCAGCATGATCACCGGGTCGTGTCCGGTCACGGACATATGATGCACGCGTGCAAGCGGCGTTACACCCAGCAATTTGAGACCTCTTTCGTTGACGACCATCACACCGCTCGCCCCATCGCAGATCTGGCTGGCCGATGCGGCACTGATCACGCCGTCCTCGAGAATAGGCTTGACGCCGCGGATACCGTCGAACGTGGCATCAAAGCGGATACCTTCGTCGATCGTATGCGGCAACGCTGCGCCCTCGCCCTCTGCCGTGCGAACCGCGACGGGCACGATTTCACGCTCGAATCGGCCCGCTTTCGTCGCAGCGATTGCGCGCCGATGACTCTCGAAGGCAAACGCGTCGAGCATATCGCGCGAAAAGCCGTATTTCGCGGCGATCATCTCCGCGCCGATGAACTGACTGAACTCGACATTCGGGTAGCGCCGCTGCATGCCGGGGCTCACGTAAAAGCCGAGATTGTTCTTCAACGGCAACGTGGTCGGTAATCCCATGGGCACCCGCGACATGCTTTCCACTCCCGCTGCCATGACGATGTCCATCGTGCCGGACATGACCGCTTGCGCCGCGAAATGCAGTGCCTGCTGGGACGAGCCGCACTGACGATCCACCGTTGTGCCCGGTACGGTTTCCGGCAAACGCGAGGACAGCACGGCGTTGCGGGCGATGTTCATCGCCTGTTCGCCGGCTTGCCCGACACATCCCATGATCACGTCGTCGATCATTGCCGGGTCCGCGCCCGTGCGCTCGAGCAATGCGTTCAAGACCTCGGCGGCGAGATCAGCTGGATGCCATCCGGAAAGCCGTCCATTCCTTCGGGCGCCCGCCGTGCGGGTGGCTGCAACGATATAGGCTTCTGACATGCGCGTCTCCATGATTGTTTAATTAAGCTGCATGAGCGGCGGCATGGTAGCGCGCGCCACTCGCTGCCATCGCTCTCATCTTTGCGGTGGGCCGGTACGCCGCGCCGTGGCAAGCGTACTGGTCGCACAGCCGGACGACCTCTTGCGCGCCGAGCCAGTCGGCGTATTTAAGCGCCCCGCCCAGCCACGCCGGAAAGCCGATACCCAGCAACAGTGCTGTATCCAGTTCCGCCGCCGATGCCACGACGCCCTCTTCCAGCGCGATAGCCGCTTCGACGAGAACCGGCAGCATCATGCGCTCGACGATCTCCTGATCGGAGAATTCGCGCGTTCCGTCCGCTTGGAGGGTCGACAGCAGCGCACGTGTATCGCCCGCTGCGCGCTTGCATAGCTTGCCATTGTCATCGCGCGTATAGGCATAGAACCCCAGCCCGCTCTTTTGTCCCAGCCGTCCGCGACTCGCCATCAATCCAAGGGCGTCATGTTGCATCGCGGGCATGCGCGCCGGGTAGCCCGCCGAGATCACATCCACCACATGGCTGCTCACGTCCATGCCGATCACATCCTGCAACCAGGCCGGCCCCATCGGCCAGCCGAACGCCTCCATCACGCGATCGATCTGTTCGAAGTCGGCTCCCTGTTCGATCAGTTGCACAAACGCACGTACATAGGGCGTCAGAATGCGGTTGACGAGAAAGCCGGGGCAGTCTTTGACAACGATCGGCGTTTTGCGCATTGCCAGCGCATAGCTCACCACGGCCGCGACTGCGGCATCGCTCGTCTGCTCGCCGCGAACGATCTCCACGAGCGTCATGACCGGAACCGGATTGAAGAAGTGCATGCCCACGAAGTTGCGCGGGCGCGCCAGCGGTGCCGCGATATCGTCGATGCGCAAACTCGACGTGTTCGAAGCGATCACGGTGTCCTCGCGCACCTGGGTTTCGAGTTCACTCAACACACGCTGCTTGACCTCAAGGTTTTCGACCACGGCTTCCACGACGATGTCGACGTGACGAAACCCTGCGAAGTCGAGCTGAGGCGAGATTGTCGCGAGTGTGCGCCCGGCATCCTCGTCCTTCATGCGCCCGGCCTTTACCTGGCGTGCGAGCACATTGGCCGCTTCCTGCAAGCCGGTCTCCAGCGGCGCCGGATGAATATCCTTGAGCGCGACCGGAACCCCGGCAAGCACACTTGTAGAGGCGATGCCGCCGCCCATCACGCCTGCACCGAGTACGGCTGCCTGCCGTACTTTCCCGGTCGTGCCTGCAATGTCGCGGTATCGCTTTTTCAGTTGCTGATCGTTCAAAAAAGCCTGCACCAGCGATGCGGCGGCCTGCGTCTTCGCAACGCGTGCGAATGCCTCAGTTTCCAGTTTGATGGCGGCGTCACGTGCCACATGGATGGATTCGCGCAGCAGTTCGACGGCAGTGAGCGCAGCAGGAAGATGACGCTTGCTCGCTTGTGCCGCGCGCACGGCGAGCTGGGTTTCGGCTTGCATGTTCGACTGCGCGTCGACGGCCAGCGGCAGGCGTTTGCGCGCTTGCGCCGCGCGCCAGTCGATTTCGCCATTGGCCGCACGCCGCAGCAGTCCCAACGCGGTTTCGCGCAGCGAGGCCGCCTCGCAGACTTCATCGACCACACCGGCTTCGCGCGCCGCGGTTGCGGACGCAGGCTTCCCGCTGACGATCCATTCCAGCGCCACCGCCACGCTGGCGACACGGGGCAAGCGTACGGTTCCGCCAAAGCCCGGAATCAATCCGAGGTTGACTTCCGGCAGGCCGATTTTTGCCGTCGACGCCATCACCCGCAACGCGCCAGACAGCGCCACCTCCAGGCCACCACCCAGCGCGATGCCGTTAATGGCGATCACACTGGGCACACCGATATCTTCGAACGCCGAAAAAACACGGTTCGACGCAGCCGTACGCGCCATCAGATCGGGCGCGGGCAACGCGAAGAACTCGCCGAATTCCTTGATATCCGCGCCGACGATAAAGCCGTCTTTCGCGCTCGTCACCAGCACGCCGCGGATCGACGCGTCATTCGCGATAGACGAGGTGGCGTCGGCCAGCTCGTCTATCGTGCGCCGGTCCAGCTTGTTGATCGCGTCCCCTTTGCGCTCGAACGTCAGCTCGACGAACCCGTCGCCAAGCGCAGTGACGGCGATAGTGTCTCCCTGGAACAATGCCTCTCTCCTTCATCGTTTTATCGCAGTGGCACACCGGATGCCGGTGCGGGGCTGCGGACACAAGCCTCACGGCCTGGCCGCCCATATTGCCGATTATCGGAACAGGGCGGCACGCGTGCCTCATTCGAAGTGATGAATTTGCAGGCCCGGCGACCTTCGCGCCGCGAGCCGCCAGCTGCGCTGCGCCGATGGCGCGCGATTTCATCCCTTCGGATGAATCGGTGGCGACCGGACAGCAGTACCTTATGCTAGAAGATCGCAGCAGGACCCCATGCCGGGCCGCTGGCGACGCACAGGCCATGACCATTAGAGTCACATTAGCGCCATAACCGGAGACGAACTTGCAACTGACGCAGAGCTTCCACAAGGCCGCGCTTGAGCAGCCCGATGCCTACGCCACCGTATTTCGACAGCGCAAGACCACGTTCGCGCAGTTCGTCGAGCGGGTGTCGCGTGTTGCCGGGGCCTTGCACGCATTGGACGTGGCGCATGGAGACCGGATCGGCATGCTGGCGCTCAATTCGGATCGCTATATCGAGTACGTCTTCGGTACGCTCTGGGCCGGCGCCGTCGTCAACCCGGTCAACACGCGCTGGAGCGTCAGTGAAATCGCCTATTCGCTGAACGATTGCGGCACCGCGATCCTGTTCATCGACGAAACGTTTGCCCATCTTGCCCAGCCGCTTCGCGAGCGTTGCCCGGTCCTGCGGCACGTGATCTGGTGCGGCGAAGGCGTGCCGCCCGCCGGGATGCACGGCGACGATTACGAGGTATGGCTAGGCCGTGCCACCCCGGCCGCCGACGCCCAGCGCTCGGGCAACGATCTCGCGGCAATCCTCTATACCGGCGGCACCACCGGCGTACCGAAGGGCGTCATGCTCTCACACGCCAACCTGGTCAGCAATGCGCTGTGCGCCCTGGCCGCCGCGTCGCGTCCGGTCGTGCAGGCCGTACTCCATACCGCACCGCTCTTTCACATCGGCGCGATGGCGCTCGTGTTCCAGGCCGCGCTGCGCGGCGCAAAGCACGTCGTACTGGGCGGCTTCGATCCTGGAACCGTCATCGAGACCATTGCCGCAGAGCACGTGAACGAGACCTTCGTGGTGCCCACCATGATCAAGGCGATGCTCGATCATCCGGGCTTCGCCACACATAAGCTCAGCAGCCTGACAAGCGTGCTCTACGGCGCTGCACCGATCGACTCCACGCTATTGCAGCGCGCGCTGGGCAAGCTGCCGGCAAGCCAGTTCGTGCAACTTTACGGCATGACCGAAATTGCGCCAGTGGCCGCCGTCCTGCCTGCGCACTGTCACACGCCCGATAGCCAGAAGCTCAAGTCCGCCGGGCGGCCCGCGCCCATCTGCGAGATCCGTATCGTGGACCCGGCATCCGGTGAGCCGCTGCCGACGGGACAGGTCGGCGAGGTCGCGGTGCGCGGCCCCAGCGTGATGATGGGCTACTGGAACAAGCCGGAGGAAACCGCCAAGGCGCTGCGCAACGGCTGGATGCACACAGGCGATGGCGGCTATATGGATGAAGACGGCTATCTGTTCATCACCGACCGCATCAAGGACATGATCATCAGCGGCGGCGAAAACATCTACTCGACCGAAGTCGAAAACGCCCTGCTCGCGCACCCAGCGGTCGAGGCGTGTGCCGTGATCGGCATCCCGGACGAAAAGTGGGGCGAAACCGTTCATGCCGTGATCGTCCTGCGCGCGGGCCACAAGCTGACGCTGGAGGAAGTCAGGGACCATTGCCGCCAGTTGATTGCGGGCTACAAGTGTCCGCGCAGTGTCGCGTTTCACGCTGAGCTTCCGCTCTCGGCGGCAGGCAAGCTGCTCAAGTACAAGCTGCGCGAAGCCTTGGTGAAAAACCCTGCGCCGGCATCTAACACACCAGCCTGAAGCGAGACCATCAACATGACCGAAACCAACGTCGAACTCGAATTTGACGGCGCGGTCGCCGTCCTCACACTCAATCGCCCCGACGTGTTGAACAGCATGACGCCTGCGCTGGCACGCGATGCGCGCGCAGCCATTGCACAGGTCAACGAAACGCCCAGCGCCCGTGCGCTGATGATCACCGGCGCTGGCCGCGCTTTCTGTGCGGGCGCGGAACTCAAGGACGCGTTCCTGAACGGCAGCGCCAACCAGTCGGCCGGCGAGCAACTCGACGTCACCATGCGCGACGACTTCAACCCGTGGGTCACCGATCTGGACCAGATGCGCATTCCCGTCATTTCGGCGGTCAATGGCGTGGCGGCAGGCGCAGGCGTGGGCCTCGCGCTCGCAGCGGATATCACCGTGGCGGCGCGCTCCGCGTCCTTCATCCTCAGCTTCTGCCCGAAGCTCGGCCTGATTCCCGATGTCGGCACAACCTGGTATCTGCCGCGCCGCATTGGCCTCGCACGCGCGACGGCGCTTTCGCTGCTCGGCAACCGGCTCGACGCGCAGGAGGCCGCGCAGTGGGGGCTGATCGCACAATGCGTCGACGATACGCAGTTGCTCGATACGGCGATGGAGATGGCCCGCACGCTCGCGCGCCTGCCAACTGGCATCGCGCTCGAACTCAGGCGCGCGCTCAAACACTCGCAATCGAATTCGTTGAGCGCGCAACTTGACTACGAGCGCGAACGGCAATGCACGCTGATCGAATCCGCGGCGTTTCGCGAAGGCGTCAATGCCTTCCGCGAAAAGCGCGCGCCAGTTTTCGGCTGATCATCCGGTCATCGATGCGCGTCAGCCGCAATCATCGACTGACGCGCGCGGCGTATTCGCGGTTGACGTCGCGCGTGTCGAGTTCGCGAGTCCAGCACGCGAACTCCAGGCAAACGCCATCGGGATCGAAAAAATAGACGGATCGCACATACACTTGGGCGCTGACCGTCTCGCTGATCTGGGAGGCCGAATCGTCGTGATTCAGGACGCGCGAAATCTCGATGCCTTTCTCGACGAGTCGTGCAACATAGGCATCGAACTTCTCCGGCGGCACGCTCAAGGCCAGATGATTCATCGACCCATGCGCGGAAACGAGCCCGCCGCCGCCCGGCAGCGTGGCTGGCGCGGCAACGCCTGGCGCCGCATCGGGTGCATCGCGAAACCAGAAAAACGCCAGCGAATCGCCATTGCCGATATCGAAAAAGAAGTGCTGCCCCATGCCGCCGGGAAGATCGATGGTCTTGATCAACGGCATGCCGAGCAGGTCGCGGTAGAACGCCACCGTTCGGGTCATATCCTTGCAGACCATGGCCACGTGGTGAACGCCACGAAACTCAAACTCCGTATTCGGCTTGCGTTGCATCTTGTCTCCTTCACTGTGTTGTGCGTCGTTCGCGCGTGAATACCGTGAACTTTACGAGATGCGCGCGGTGGCGTCGAACGATTTTGCCCGCACGGAAAGCCCACGCGCTATGCCACAATGCTGGGGCTCCTTCGCGATGGGAAGCGCAACGGCGTTGCGTGCCCGTGCCGAATTCGCGTGCCGCGCTGCTGTGCTGATTCTGCGCGCCTTATCCGTGTTATCCCCAACCCATTCCTTTGCGCGTTTGCCTACCGTGTACTCGCCGCCCCCGAAATTCCAGCCGCCGCCGTTGCAGTCCTCGCACCTGAGACGCGAACGCCTGATCACGCCCGCCAGTCGCGCCGAGGGTATCCGCCTCGTCGTGATGCATGCGCCAGCGGGCTTCGGCAAGACCGGTGCAATGCTCGATCTTCACGCCGCCTGGACACACGAAGGCATGCGCACCGTATGGATACGGTTGGGCGCCGGGGACAACGATTTTCCGGTGTTCCTCAAAGCCCTCAATGGCGCCGTCGATCTGCTGGAGACGAGCGGCGCAGAGGCGCCCGCGATCGAGGCGCAAGACGTCGCGGACACGCTCGCGAGCCGTCTGGGCCGTCTGCCTGATCCGTTCGCGATCTTTCTGGACGATTTCGAAGCGTTGCTCAATCCGGAATCGTCCGAATACCTGCGTGAGTTGCTGGCGCAGATGCCAGCTCACGGCACACTGGTCGTCGGCTCGCGCGTGGTGCCGGCGCTCGGTCTGGGCCGCCTGCGCGCGCAGGGAGAACTGCTGGAGATCCGCGCCGAGGACCTGCGCTTCACGCTCGAAGAAACCTCGGCGTACTGGTCGCGCTACGTCAGCCAGCCGCTGCACGCGCAGGCACTCAGCACGCTCCACGCGCGCACCGAAGGCTGGGTGGCGGCTATCCGCCTGGGCGTGCTCTCCATGTCCCGCAGCCAGGATACGGCGCATTTCATCGAAGCGTTCTCCGGCTCCCACGCGGCCGTGGCCGAGTATCTTGCCGAGGACGTGCTGGCCAGACAGCCGCCCGAAGTGCGCGAGTTCCTGCTGCGCACTTCGTTGCTGCGCTCGTTCAACGCCAGCCTGTGCGATGCGATGACTTCACGCCGCGACAGCACGCGCATGCTCGCGCAACTGGCGGACGAAAATCTGTTCCTCGTGCGTGTCGATGCTGCCAGCGAGTCCTATCGCTATCACAGTCTCTTTGCAGGCTTTCTGCAGGCCCGCCTCGCGCTCGAATACAAGGCCGATGAAATCGACGAGATGCACCGCACGGCAGGCAACTGGTATGCCGATAACAACGAGCCGGTTCGCGCCATCGAACATGCACTGCGCGCCGACACGCCCCGTGCGCTTGACCGCCTGCAACAGCACGCCGAAGCGATTCTCTGGCAGGGGCGCGTGCGTCTGCTCGCGCGCTGGTTCGACGCGTTGCCCGAGCAAAGCCTGTCGAACCGCCCTCGCCTGCGCCTGATCCACGCATGGGCCTTGACCTTTCTGCATCGCAGCGACAAAGCGCTGCAAATGCTGGAAGGGATGCAGGAAGCGGGAGAGCGCGACGCGGAAATCGCCGCTCACATGCTCGCTCTGCATGCATTCATTCTCGCGCTCACCGACAAGCTCGACCGCGCTTTTGCAGCCTGGCAATCGTGCGCGCCGACGCTGTCCCCGGCCCACGCATTTCCGTACGGCATTCAGCTCAATTCGCATGCTTGCTGTCACATCTATCTCGGCCATTTCGACGAAGCGCGCAAGATGCTCGATCGTGGGCGGCAAGTCCACGGCGCGAACGGCGCGGGGGCGAACATGCGCGTCGCGCATTGCCTCGAAGGGCTGATCGACCTCACCCAGGGACGACTGCGCCAGGCGCTGGCGCGCTATCGCGGCGCGCACCGGCCGGACCCCGGCTTGCAGGATGCGCGCTTCGACGGTCAGGAAATCGCCGGCGCCTATCTGGCGGAAGCGCTGTACGAAAGCGGCCAGCTCGCCGAAACCCAGCATCTGCTCACGTCCTATCTGCCGCTGATTCGCGCGGCGGCGCACAACGATCCGCTCATCGTCGCCTTCATGCTGTTGTGCCGCTGCGCACTCGCACAAGCGCGCGACGAAGACGCCATGCTGTGGCTGCACGACTGCGAGCAGATGGGCTACCGCACCGGGCAATTGCGCATGGTGGCCTGCGCGCGGCTCGAGCGATCGCGCATTGCCCTGCTGCGAGGCGATCACGCCGGCGCACGCGCCGAGCTCGACGCCGCGCAGGCGCTCAATGCGTGGTCGTTCGGCGCTGCGTTCACGCCGCATGCCAACGACGTCGAAACCCTCGACCTCGCGCGCTGGCGGCTTGATATCGCCTGCGGCAACGCTGGCCAGGCGGCGCAAGAACTCCGCGCTTCGCTCGCGCAGGCACAAAGCGCAATGCGCTGGCGTCGCGCCCTGAAACTGCGCCTCATGCTCGCGCTCGCCCTGCATGCCCACGGCGAGATCGAGCCGGCGCGACGCGAGTGTCTCGAAGCGCTCGAAATTGCCGCCAGCGAAGGCTTCGTCAGCATGGTCCTCGACGAAGGTACGCCGATGCTTCGTCTCCTGAAAACCGTTGCGCAGTATCCAGGGCACGCTGTCACAGGCAGCGTGACGGCGGCCGCGTTCATGTATCAGTTGCTGGACGCACTCGAAGCGCGTTACGCAAGCGCTGGCACAGTCGCCGCAGCATCGCCGGCGCAGACGAATGAGGCCCACTTACCCGAATCGCTGACCCGTTCCGAGCGCAAGGTACTCGTGCTGCTCGCGGAAGGCCTCAGCAACAAGGCGATGGCCGAAAAGCTGTTTGTTTCGGAGACGACGGTCAAAAGTCATCTACGCGGCATCAACCTGAAGCTGAATGCCACCTCGCGCACGCATGCGGTCTCGCTGGCGCGCAAGGCGGGGCTGCTGCCCTGAGGCGCCGCGCTCCGCCGCCATACGCGCGCGTCAGTCCATGTGCTCGCGCAGGCCCAGCGAACGCCCGATGATCTCCAGCATGATTTCGGACGTCCCCGCAAAAATGCGCGAAACCCGCGCGTCGCGATACATCCGGCTGATGCGGTACTCCTCCATATAGCCCGCGCCGCCGTGCAACTGCAGGCAGGCGTCGATGAGCCGGCCTTCGAGCTCCGACGTCAGCAGCTTTGCCGAAGCCGCCGTTGCCGCATCGAGCCCCCCGGCGTTGTGCTCCATCACGAGCATGTCGATCCACGCCTGCATGGCGTCGAGTTCCGCGTGCTGGCGCGCCAACACGAAGCGTGTGTTCTGGAACGCGCCGACTGGCCGCCCAAACGCCCGGCGCTCTTTCACGTAGTCGAGCGTGAGGTCCAGCGCCACCTGCGCATGCGCAACCGACTGGCAGGCGCTCAACAGGCGCTCTTCGGCGAGCCCTTCGGCGAGATAGGCGAGCGCCTTGTCCGGCTCGCCGAGCAGATTGGCATGCGGCACGAACACCTCGTCGAAGAACAGCTCGGCGGTGTCCTGAGCGTCGAGGCCCAGTTTATTCAGGCGGCGGCCGCGCTCGAAACCCGCCATGCCGCGCTCGACCAGAAAGAGCCCGAATGCGCGCGGCTGCTGCGGGTCGGTACGCGCGACCACGATGACCGTGTCCGCGTTGATGCCGTTCGAGATGTAGGTCTTGGCGCCGCTCAGCCGCCAGCCGCCTTCGACCTTGCGCGCGTGCGTGCGGATACCCGCGAGATCGGAACCGGTGCCGGGTTCGGTCATGGCGATGGCGAGGATACGCTCGCCACGCGCAGCCTCGGGTAAGAGCCGCGCCTTCTGCGCCTCAGTGCCCAGGCGCGCGATATACGGCGCAACCAGCCGCGAATGCAAGGTCAGATACACGCCGATATCGCCGTGGCGGATCATTTCCTCGTACACGATCTGCTCGAAGCGGAAATCGTTCACGCCCGCGCCGCCGTACGCCTCGTCGGCCCACATCAGCAACAAGCCCTGCGCGCCCGCCGCTTCGAACACCGAACGGTCACAACAGCCTGCAGCGCGCCACGCATCGACCTGGGGCGCGACTTCCTTCTGGATAAAGCGAACCACGGATTCGCGAAACAGCTCGTGTTCGGCTTCGAAGATCCTGCGTCGGGTGCTCATACGTGCTCCGGCTCGTCATCGTGAGAGTGATGCTGCGCATGGCAGCCTGCGATCGATTATCGCCATGCGCGTACAGGCAGGCCTCATTCGAAGTGATGAAATTGCGAGACGCGAGCGCGCCGGTGTCGACCCGGCGTGGCGGGATTTCATCCCTTCGAACGGCGCAGCGCGGGATGGCGAGCCACATAATTTTTTGACCGCGCAGCAGGTGCGAACACCCGCGCGGGCTTCGTTTCCACTCCTTACGACACCGCCGCCATGACCCCGACCGAATCCGCTGCAACCCTCGTTGCCTGCCAGCAAACCGTTCTGCGCTTCTACTACGCGCTCGACAGAAACAATTATCCGCACGCGATGGCGCAGGTGACGCCGGGCTGCCTCTGGGAGCGCGGCGGCGTGCTGCTGCAGGGCCGCGAGCAGATCGAGGCGTCGGTGCGCAGGAAGTCGCCCACCCAGGTCGCGCGCCACATCGTCAATAATTTTGCCGTGCTCAGGCAGGACGCAATGAGCGCCACCGCAGTGTATTGTCTGGTTCTGCATCTCTATGACGACGGCTCCCAACCGAGCCTGCCGGTGCCGGGTTCCACGCCTTTCCTGATGGTGGACGTCACCTGCGAATTCAAGCGCGAAGACGATCACGCCTGGCGCATCCAGCAACTCGACGTCACGCATACCTTCAGCTACGCGCGGGAAGTAACCACGCCCCTGCTGGCCGCGAACGCACGCAAGTAGGCCGCTGTCCCGCATCTCATCCGCTCATATCGACTCTTTATGGATTTCTCCCTGACTTCCGCGCAACTGGCGCTGCAGCACAATGTCCGCGACTTCATCGCGGAGCAGATCATTCCGCTGGAGAAAGACCCGCGGATCACGCCCCACGGACCCAGCGAGGCGCTGCGCGAAGAGCTCGTCGAAAAAGCGCGCGCAGCGGGTCTGCTGACGCCGCACGCGTCACGCGAGCTGGGTGGTCTTGGCCTCTCGCATGTCGAGAAGGCCATCGTGTTCGAGGAGGCCGGTTATTCGACGCTCGGTCCCAGCGCGATGAACATCCACGCACCCGACGAAGGCAATATCCACCTGCTCGAAGCGGTCGCCACCGCGGCGCAGAAAGCGCGCTGGCTCGTGCCGCTCGTACAGGGCCGCATCCGCTCGTGTTTTGCCATGACAGAGCCGCCGCCCGGCGCGGGCTCGGACCCGGCCATGCTCGCCACCACGGCGGTGCGCGACGGCGACAGCTACGTGATCAACGGCACCAAGTGGTTCATCACCGGCGCGCAGGGCGCGGCGTTCGTCATCGTCATGGCGAAGATGGAGGACGGCTCGGCCTCCATGTTTCTCGCCGATATGAACCAGCCCGGCATCGAGCATGTGCGCACCATGGACGCGCTCGATACCTGCTTCACGGGCGGCCACGGCGTATTGCGCTTTCACGATCTGCGCGTGCCCGCCAGCGATGTGCTGGGCGAACCCGGTAAAGGCTTTCGCTATGCTCAGGTGCGGCTCGCCCCGGCACGGCTCACGCACTGCATGCGCTGGCTCGGCCAGGCGCGACGCGCTCACGAGATCTGCCTCGAACACGCGCGCAACCGCCAGGCCTTCGGGCAAATGCTCGGCCAGCACGAAGGCGTGAGTTTCATGCTCGCCGACAACGCGATGGACCTGCACACCGCGCGCCTGCATATCTGGCATACGGCGTGGCTGCTCGATCAGGGCGAGCGCTGCAATTTCGAATCGAGCCGCGCCAAGGTGGTCTGTTCGGAAGCCGAATGGCGCGTGGTCGACCGCAGCGTGCAGATTCTCGGCGGCCAGGGCGTGACGGGCGAAACGATCGTCGCACGCATCTTCGCCGATATGCGGGCGTTCCGCATCTATGACGGCCCGAGCGAAGTGCACCGTTTCAGTCTCGGTCGCAAGCTGCTCGCGGGCGCCTGAACCGCATCGTCACTGCCTGGACGGGGCTGTTCTACGGCCCCGCTTTTTCTGCACATAGCTGCTTGATCGCGCTTAACCGGTCCTGCTGCGGCGGGCACACCGCCAGCCCAGTTCGGCCAGCGGCTTCACCTTGTCGGCCATGCTCGCCGCGTCTGCTGAAGATGCGTTGCCGCCGGCCGCCCGCGCCGCCACACCCTGCAGGATCGCCGCCATGCGAAACAGGTTATAGGCAAGGTAGAAGTCCCAGTGGCGGATGTCGTCGATGCCGCGCGCCCGGCAATAGTCCTCGACGAAGGCATGTTCCTGCGGAATGCCCAGCGCCATCAGATCCACGCCCGCCACGCCGCGCCACAGATCGGGCGGCACGCACCACGACATGCAGAAGTACGAAAGATCCGCCAGCGGATGCCCCAGCGTGGAAAGCTCCCAGTCGAGCACGGCCACGACCCGCGCTTCGGTCGGATGAATGATCAGGTTATCCATGCGCATGTCGCCGTGGACGATACGGGTCTCGTCGCCTTCGGGCACGTGTGCGGGCAGCCAGGCCATGAGCGCGTCCATCGCGTCGATCGGCGTGCCCTGCGCGGCGCGGTACTGTCGGCTCCAGCGATCGATCTGGCGTACGAAATAATTGCCCGGCCGACCAAATGTGTCGAGTCCCACCGCACGGTAATCCACGCCATGCAGCGCGACCAGCACGCGATTAATATCGGCATAGATCGCCTTGCGCTCTGCTGCGCACAGCCCCGGCAAGGTCGGATCGATAAAACTGCGACCGCGCACGAATTCCATCAGGTAAAACGGCGTGCCCAGCCACGCTGCGTCGTCGCACCAGGCCACCATGCGCGGCACCGGCACGCCGGTCCCGGCCAGCGCCTGCATCACCCGGTACTCGCGGTCGATGGCGTGTGCGGACGGCAGCAACGCACCAGGCGGCTGTTTGCGCAGCACGAACGCGGCGCTGGCACTCTCCAGCAGAAAGGTCGGATTGGACTGACCACCCGACAAGGGGCGCACGGCCAGATCCTGCGCGTCGATGCCGGCCAGGTGCATCCAGGCGGCGAGTCGTTCGAGGTCCGGCACGCCGCGCCCGGCAGCGCTCAAGGAGGTCGATAGTGCGTTGGAAACGCAGGACGAAGAGGACATATCAGCCGCTCGCAGCAAAGTCAGCCAGTCAAAGGGAAGAGACGAGATGCCCGCCGTCGACGGCAAGTATCGAGCCGGTCATGAAGGTCGAGGCATCGGAGGCCAGCAACAGCAGCGGCGCATCCAGCTCGCGTGCCTGCCCGAGCCGGCGTTGCGGCACGCGGCGAATCAGTGCCTGGCCCGCATCGGTAGCGAAAAACGCCGCGTTGAGTTCGGTTTCGATATAGCCAGGTGCAAGCGCGTTGACGCGCACCCCATGACGCGCCCATTCGAGCGCAAGCGCCTGGGTGAGATGGATGAGCCCCGCCTTGGCGGCCGCGTAAGCGGGTACCTGCTGCGCCACGCGCAGGCCCAGGATCGACGCGATGTTGATGATGGTGCCCGCGCCGCGCTCCACCATGCGCTGCCCGGCCGTCTGCGCGACCCGCCACGCGCCGTTCAGATTGACGTCGATGACCTGGCGCCAGTCATCTTCGCTACACGCCACGGCGGGACGCGTCAGCGCAACGCCCGCGTTGTTCACGACGATCTGCACTTCACCGCCGAGCTGCGATCGCGCCGCGTCGAAAGCGCCGTTCACCGAAGCAGCCTGCGTCACGTCCATCGACACCACACACGCCTTGCCGCCCGCTTGTGCGATACGCGCCGCGAGCGCGTCGCCCGCTTCCAGTCGACGCCCGGCAAGCGCGACGTGCACGCCGGCGGCCGCCAGCACCGTGGCGAAATGACTGCCCAGTCCGCCGAACGCGCCCGTGACCAGGGCCCGCTTGCCGCGCAGGTCTTCGAACATTGCCTTCCCTCTCATCGTGATGTGGTGATGTGCTCATGCAGTGCTTGCCGGATCGGCTCACCGATTATGGGTAGAAAGCCAGGCATCGCGCCTCATTCGTTGGGATGAAATACGGCTGCCTGCTTCATGAAGCGCCGCGAGATGCTGCGAATTCATCCCATCGAATGAGGCGCACGCGGCGGCGGCTGACCATACTGGCCTGCGAACCCTACATCCCTTTCGATTACCATGAACGACGCTTATCTTTACGACGCCGTGCGCACGCCGCGCGGTAAAGGACGCCCCAGCGGCGCACTGCACGAGATCACGCCGGTCTCGCTGGCCGCGCAAACACTGCAGGCGCTGCGCGAGCGCAATGGCTTCGATCCTCGCGCGATCGAAGACGTCGGCCTGGGCGTCGTGATGCCCTGCGGCGAGCAAGGCGCCGATCTCGCGCGCACGGCAGTACTGGCGGCCGGCTTCGGCGACACGGTGCCGGGCTACCAGCTCAATCGTTACTGCGTATCCGGCCTCGATACGGTCAATCAGGCCGCCGCCAGCGTCATGGCGGGCCTCACGGAGGCCGCAATCGGCGGCGGCGTGGAGTCGATGTCGCGCGTGCCGATCGGCTCAGACGGCGGCGCGATCTATTCGGACCCGGCCATTACTCGCCATTACCCGTACATGCCCAACGGCGTCGCCGCCGATCTGATCGCCACGCTCGAAGGTTTCACGCGCGAGGCCATCGACGCCTACGCCGCGCAAAGTCAGCACCGGGCCGCCCAGGCCCGCGCGCAAGGGCTGTTCTCTCGCTCGCTGGTGCCCGTGCGCAACACGCTCGGCGAAATCGTGCTGGCACAGGACGAAGCCATTCGTGCGGAAACGACCCCGGCCGAACTCGCGAAGCTCGCGCCCGCGTTTGCCACTGCGGGCAAGCTGGGCTTCGACGCGATCGCATTGCGCGGGCATCCGGCGCTCGAAGGCGTCTCACATGTGCATACGAGCGGCAATTCCAGTGCGATTGTCGACGGTGCTGCCACCGTGCTGATCGGCAGCGAGCGCTTTGGGCTGCTCAACGGCCTCCAGCCACGCGCGCGGCTGAGCCATTTCGCGTCGCTGGCGAGCGACCCGGTGATGAGCCTGGGCGGCCCGGTTCCCGTCACGCGCAAGCTGCTCGCACACGCCGGTCTCACTATCGCCGACATCGATCTGTTCGAGGTCAACGAGGCGTTTGCCGTCGTGCCGCTGGCCTACCAGCGGGCCTTCGATATCGACCCCGAACGGGTCAACGTCAATGGCGGCGCGATCGCGCTCGGGCATCCGCTTGGCGCCACCGGCGCGATGCTGGTCGGCACGATGATCGACGAACTCGAACGCCGCGGTCTTCGGCGCGGCATCGTCACGCTCTGTGCAGCCGCGGGCCAGGCCACAGCCACCCTGATCGAGCGCGTTTGAACTCGCCTGATTGCCGCGTGAACCCAACCTCACCTTCTGCGACTATGAACACACTCTCCCTTGCGTTAGACCCAGCGGGCGTGGCGCTCGTCACGCTGCACCGCCCGTGCCTGCCTGCTTATGTGCCTTCCGACGCGTTCATGGCCGACATGCAGCAGGTCGTCGAGCGCATCCGCCAGGACCCTGCCATCGTGGGCGCCGTCATCACATGGGACGACGGGCACGGCACGCCCGATTGCGATATCGAAGCCCTCGGTCAGTTCATCGAAGCCACAAACACGCAAGGCCGCCCGCCGGTCGCCGCATTCCTCGCGCAAAACCAGTTGATGCGCTCACTGGAGACCACCGGCAAGCCGGTTGCGGCAGCGATGCATGGCGCAGTGAGCGGCGGCGCGCTGGAACTGTGCCTCGCCTGCCACTACCGCGTGATTGCCGATGCCGAAGGAAGCGCCGTCTCGCTGCCCGCCATCCAGACCGGCCTTCTGCCCGCGAGCGGCGGCACGCAGCGTCTGCCACGCCTGATCGGTATCGAGGCCGCGCTGCCGATCTTGCTGGACGGCCATGCCGTATCGCAAGCGCGTGCACGCGAACTCGGTATCGTCGATGCAATCGTGCCGCGCGCCGATCTGCTCGCTCATGCGCACGCCTGGGTACGCGCGCATCCCGATGCAAGCCAGCCCTGGGACCGCAAAGGCTGGCGTATTCCGGGCGACGCCGGCGCGCTGGCGGAACACGCGCCGCGCAGCTTCTACGCCGGCATGGCACAGGTGCGCGGCCGCACGCACGATAACTATCCGGCACCGCTTGCGCTGCTCTCAGCGGTCTACGAAGGCACGCAGTTGCCGCTGGAGCGAGGCACGGCAGTCGAAGCACGTTACGCCGCGCAACTGGCCGTCGATCCCGTGACGCGCAACCTCGTGCGCACGCTCTTCGTCAATCGCGCACGTTGCGAACGGCCCGCTTCGCGCCCGGCCGCTCCGCCGTCTTCGAAGGTGATGAAGCTCGGCGTGCTGGGCGCGGGAATGATGGGCGTCGGGATTGCGTGCAGCGCCGCGCAGGCGGGGCTGACTGTGGTGCTGCTCGATGCTTCGTCCGAGCAGGCCCGCGCAGGCAAGACGCGCGCCGTGGAGAGTGCGCGTCGCATGGGCGGTGAAGTGGGCCGTGAAGTGGGCGGTGAAGCGGCCGCAGCACAGTGCGACGCGCGCATTACGGCGACCGCGCGCTACGACGATCTGCGTGAATGCGATTTCGTAATCGAGGCGGTTTTCGAAACACGCGCGGTGAAGTCGGAGGTGCTGGGACGTGTATGTGAAGTGCTCCATGGCGATGCGATCCTCGCGTCCAATACGTCGACACTACCGATTAGCGGTCTGGCGACGCTCAGCGATCGCCCCACCCGTTTTATCGGCATGCATTTTTTCTCGCCGGTCGAGCGCATGCCGCTGCTGGAAATCATCGTTGGCGAGCAAACTTCGCAGGAGACGCTGGCCCGCGCGATGGATCTCGCGCGCACGCTGCGCAAGACGCCGATCGTAGTGAACGACAGCCCCGGCTTCTTCACGAGCCGCATCTTTTGCAGCTATGTCGACGAAGCGATGGCGATGCTCGCCGAGGGCGTGGCGCCAGCGCTTGTCGAGAACGCCGCGCGCATGGCCGGCATGGCCGCGAGCCCGCTTGCGGTGCTCGACGAAGTCTCGCTCGATCTCCAACTGCGCGTGGTGAACCAGGCGATCGAAGACGGACTGGACGAACGCTTTCTACGCAGCCACGCACGCCCCGTGATCGCGCGGATGAACGCGCTTGGCCGCACCGGGCGCAAGTGCGCAGCGGGTTTCTACGTGTACCCGGAAGGCGGACGAAAACACTTGTGGAGCGGACTCGTGGGCGAATATCCGCTCAAGGCCGATCAGCCCGACGTGGAGGTCGTCAAGCAGCGCCTGCTGTATATCCAGGCACTGGAAAGCGTGCGATGTCTCGACGAAGGTGTGATCACGTCGGCCGCCGACGCCGATATCGGGGCGATCCTCGGGCTGGGCTTTCCGTCCTGGACGGGCGGCCCTCTCTCGTTGATCGAGACGGTGGGCGTGGCCCGCTTCATCGCCACCTGCGAAACGCTGGCGGCCGCGCACGGTGCGCGCTTTTCACCGCCGCCGTCGCTGCGCTCACGCGTCGCCTGAAAGCTCCTGCGGCTGCTCCAGTTCCTTCAGCCAGCGCCAGAGCGTGGAGCGACTGATGCCGAGCTCGCGCGCCGCTGCGGTCGGACTGCCGCCGGCGCGGCGGATCGCATCGCGCACGCGTTCTGCACGACGGGCAGGATCGACGTCGCCGGCGTCGGCAGTCGGCTCACCGTCCGGGAAGATTTCTGGGCAGTCGTGCCTTAAAGCGTCGTACGGCACCTCGTCCAGCGTCGCAAACTGCAGCAGAAAAACCGCGATGCGCTCCGAAAGATTTTCCAGTTCGCGCACGTTACCCGGCCATTCGTAAGCCGTGAGGCGCTGCATGAGCGGCGCGAGCGCAAGGCGGGCGTCGAGCGTCGAACCAAAGCGCGCCAGACAACGCGTCACGATGGGCAGAACGAGCGCGGCGATATCCTCGCGGCGCTGGCGCAGCGGCGCGAGCGCGAGACGCAAGGTGTTGAGCCGGTAATAAAGATCCTGGCGAAAGCGCCGTTCGGCAATCAGCTCGGTCAACGGCTGATGCGTTGCGGCGATCACGCGGATGTCGATGGGAATCGGCGCCGTCCCGCCGAGCCTCATGATTTCGCGCTCCTGCAACACGCGCAAAAGACGCGTCTGCAACGGCAAAGGCATGTCGCCGATCTCGTCGAGAAAAAGCGTGCCGGTGTGTGCGGCCTCGAACAGTCCACGCTTGCCGCCGCGACGCGATCCGGTGAACGCCCCTTCGTCATAGCCGAACAATTCGCTTTCGAGCAGCGACTCGGGAAACGACGCGCAATTCACCGCAACGAACGGCTGTCCCGCACGGTCGCTCTCGTTGTGCATCGCCTGGGCGAACACTTCCTTGCCCACGCCGCTTTCGCCGGTAATCAGCACGTTCAAGTCGGTGCGTGCAAAGCGGCGCGCGCTGGCGATCACATCGCGCAACGCCTGGCTCGTGCCGATGATGCTGTCGAAACTGTGCCGGGCCGCGTGCTGCTGGCGGCGCTGCATGGCGCGCAGGCTCGTATCGGCGGCTTCGATATTGCGCGCGTCGTAGAGCGTCAGCGCCGCGCCGACGATTTCGCCGTGCTCGCGAATCGGCGTGCGATGCGCAACCCAGTTGCGCTGCGCGAATCGCTGCGCCACGGCGCGCTCCTGCTGGCCGCTGTCGAGTGTGGCACGCAGCGAAAGCGCAGGCTCCACGCTCTGCAGCACCCGGCCCTCGAGCCGCTCTCCATGGCCGCCCAGCAACTGCTGCATGGGCGGATTGACCGCGATAATGCGTTCCTGCCGGTCCACCGCGATCACGGCTTCCTGCAGGTTGTGCAGGACGCTGTGCAACTGTTCGTAGCGTCCGGCTTCCAGCCGTGCGACGCGCGCCAATTCGAGCGCGTCGTCGAAACCCTTGCGGATGCTCGCAGGCGAATACGCCAGCAAACCGTGCAAACCGGCCTCCTGCGCCAGTTCCACCACGAGACTCGATCCGACGATGGCCTCATAACCCGCGCGGCGCAGCGCTTCGAAATGGATGCGTGCATCGTCCGGCGTTCGATAGGCATGCTGACGAACTTCAATATTCAGCAGATCTTTCACTGCGTCCAGTTCGGGAATCGTCGTGCCGTACATTACGACGCCGACCCGCGCCGCCACCTCGCGTGCCTTGATCAAGGCCTGCAAGAGATCGAAACCCGTGACCTGGATCGTGGCGACCGGCGTTTGCAGTCCCGCGCGCAGGATGCTCGCGTTTGAGCCCGCGCTCACGAAGGCGTCCACCGCGCCACGCTCGATACGATCGCGCGCGATCGCCAGCGCTTCGTCAAACGAACCGTCGACCAGTTCGATGTCGGCGCGTCCCGTGTATTCGGCGACCACCGGCATCGCCAGTTCGCGTATCTGCCGGTAGCCGAGAAAGCACAGACGAGGACGTCCCGTCCGGAAGTACGCAGCAGCATTCGGATGCATAACGTTGTCTCATTGAAACGTGGCCGACGTTTCACGATTGTGCCATGAAACAAGGCATTTTCGAGCCGCCCCATCGACATCGAATCAAATCAAGCGCTTACGCAGGGTTTCGTGACTGGCATATGTCTTGCCTTTATCTACGCGGAAGTCAAAGACACTGGAGACATCGACCTTGGCCCTCGAACACATTACTGTCCTCGATCTGACCCACATGTTGTCCGGCCCTTACGGCACCATGTTGCTGGCCGACCTGGGCGCACGCACCATCAAAATCGAACCGCCGGGTCGCGGCGAAGGCACGCGACGCCTGCTCGAACATGATCCCGACTATTCGCGCGACGGCATGGGCGCCTACTTCCTCACGCTCAACCGCAACAAGGAAAGCGTCTGCGTGGATCTGAAGACCGAAGCCGGGCGTGACGTCTTCCTCGATCTCGTGCGTCGCGCCGATGTCATTTACGACAACTTCAGCGTGGGCGTCACGCAGCGCCTGGGCATCGATTTCGACACGCTTTCGCAGATCAATCCGCGCATCATCACGTGCTCGGTGACGGGCTTCGGCCAGACCGGCCCGCAAACGCAACGTCCGGCGTTCGATCAGGTCGTGCAGGCCATGGGCGGCGGCATGTCGATTACCGGCACGCCCGAATCGGGGCCGACGCGCAGCGGCATCCCCATCGGCGATCTGGGCGGCGGCGTGTTTGGCTCGATGGGCGTGCTCGCCGCGCTGGTCGAACGGGAGCACACGGGGCGCGGCCAGCATGTCGATGTGTCGATGCTCGACGTGCAGATCTCGCTACTCAACTACATGGCGACGATGTACTTCATGTCGGGCGACGTGCCGCAAGGCATCGGCAACGGACATTTCGTGCACGTGCCTTACAACTGCTTTCCGACTGCCGACGGCCACATCATCATCGCCTGCATCGGCGATCCGTTCTTCGAGCGCTTTGTCGAATGCATCGACCTGCCTGCGCTGCGCAAGCCCGAATATCTTGCGCAACCGGTGCGCTACGCGGCGCGCGCCGAGATCGACGCACTCGTGGCCGAAACGTTGCGCGGCCATTCGACGGCTTACTGGCTCGACCGGCTCAACGCTGCGCGCATTCCCTGCGGTCCGGTCAACAACTTCGCCCAGGCGCTGCAGGACCCGCAGGTGCTCGCCCGCGAGATGGTGGTCGAGGTGACGCTGCCGCAGGGCCAGCGTCTGCGCATGCCCGGCAATCCGATCAAGCTCTCCGGCGCCGCGCCGCGCGCCTACGGCACGCCGCCGCAAGTGGGCGAACAAACCACGGAAGTTCTCAGCGGCTGGCTGGGCTACACCGAAGCCCGCATCGCCGAATTGCGCGCAGCCGGCACGATCGCCTGAGGCTGCCGACGATGACACCCGACACGATTCATATCACCGACGTCGCCCCGCGCGACGGCTTGCAGAACCAGGCCGTGCATCTGCCGACCGATCAGAAGCTCGGCCTGATCGGGCATCTCGTGCGGGCGGGCGTGACCAGCGTGGAAACGACGAGTTTCGTCTCGCCGAAGGCCGTGCCCCAGATGGCCGACGCCAGCGACCTCACCGGCCACGTGCAGGCGCGCTGGCCGCAACTGCGCAATTCGGTGCTGGTGCCCAATCTCAAGGGACTGGAGCGTGCTCACGCGGCCGGCGCCCAGGAAATCGCCGTCGTGCTCTGCGCCACCGAGACCATGAACCGCAAGAACATCAACATGGGACTCGATGCAGCGCTAGACGTGTGCGAGCAGACGCTCGCGCAGGCTCGCGCGCTCGGACTGCGCACGCGCGCCTATGTGGCCGTGGCATTTGACTGTCCGTTCGAAGGCGAAACGCCGCTTGCGGTCGTGCTGCGCCTTGCCGCGCGCATGGCCGAGACGCACGCCGGTGAAATCGTTATCGCCGACACCATCGGTTCCGCTGCGCCTCTGCAGGTCAAGCAACGCTTGAGCGCGCTGCGGGACGTGGTGCCGCTCGAACGCCTTGCCGTCCATCTGCACGACACGCGCGGTCTGGGCGCCGCCAATGCGTGGGCCGCGCTGGAAGCCGGCGTGCGCCGCTTCGACAGCAGCGTGGGCGGCATTGGCGGTTGTCCGTTCGCACCGGGCGCGGCAGGCAACCTGGCCACGGAAGACCTCGTGCTGATGGCGCAACGATGCGGCCTCGCAAGCGGCATTTCACTCGATGCCCTGCTCGACGCCATCGATTTCGCCGAAACGCAGTTGCAGAAACCGCTTGGCGGGCGCTCGAGCGCATGGCTGCGGCGCGAGCGCGCCAAACGTCGCGAAACCCTTTGATTTTCTAGCGCACTGGACAAAAATCACACAGACAAGGAGACGTCAGCATGACCAGAAAGACGAACACCGAATTTGACATCCTCGGTGTCAACCACATGGCCATCGTCTGCAAGGACATGGCGAAGACGGTGGAGTTTTATCGGGACGTACTCGGCATGCCGCTGATCAAGACAATCGATCTTCCGGCGGGCATGGGGCAGCACTTCTTTTTCGGCATCGGCAATGGGGACGCCATCGCCTTCTTCTGGTTTCCCAACGCGCCGCAGGCGCATCCTGGCATTTCGGCGCCGGCGCATTTGCCCGGCCACGGCTCGATCACTTCGGCGCACGGCTCGCTCAACCATATCGCCTTCAATATTCCCGCCGATAAATTCGACGCCTATGTCGAACGTCTTGTCGAAAAAGGCGTGCAGATTTCCCGCGTGATGAATCACGACAACTCGCCGGCGCAGATCAGCGCGACGATGAGCAAGGACGTGTTTCTGCGCTCGGTGTACTTCTTCGATCCCGACGGCGTGTGCCTCGAATTCGCGTGCTGGACGCGCGAGCTCAATGCGCAGGACGTGAACTACGAAACAAGCGCGAGCGCACATGCGCCCAGTTGATCGGGCGTAAGAGGTTCTGGTTTCATTGCGGCATCAGATCGCTAAACCACAAAAATAAAAAATCCCGGAGACAAAACGTCAATGAAAGAAGCTCTCATCGCTTCAGCCGTAGCCGCTTGCGCGCTCGGCATGGCAAGCACCCCAGCCCACGCGCTATCGAGCGTGACCTTGTACGGCATTGCCGATACCGGCATCGAGTTCGTCAATCGTGTTTCCAGCGCAAGCAGCGCGGGGAGCAAATTTGGCATGCAGAACTACGGCAGCCTTTCTGCGTCACGCTGGGGCTTGATGGGTCAGGAAGACCTCGGCGGTGGTTTGCAGGCGTTCTTCTGGCTCGAAAGCGGCTTCCAGCTCGGCAACGGCTCGCTCGCGGGCGGCTTGCAGTTCTCGCGCCAGTCGGCAGTCGGATTGCGGCAGACCGACTGGGGCCAGCTTGCGTTCGGCCGCCAGTACACCAGCCTTTACTGGGGCATGTACCGCTTCATGCCGTTCGTGACAGGCATCGCGTACGAACCTGGCATCGTGGCGGGCGGTGGCAGCTACACGGAAGACAACACGATTCAGTACACCGGAAAATTCAGCGGTATCAACGTCGCGGCGCACTACTCGTTCGGCACGGGCTTCGCGTATCAGGGATCGCAGGTGTCGAGCATTCCCGATGGCGGTGTGCCGGGCAATTTCCGCGCGCAGTCGGGTATTGGCGCGGGCGTGTTCTACCTGGGCAATTCGTTCGGGATCGGCACGGGCTACGACCAGACCAACCCCACCGCGAGCGCGAGCGCGCCAACAGGGGTCGCGCGCCTCGCCTATCTCGCCGCCAGCTATCAGTTCGAACGTGTGCGTCTCATGGGTGGCTACCGGTGGCGCAATTCGACGTTCGGAAACGGCGTCACGCAGATTCGCGACGACTTCTACTGGGCGGGCGTGAAGGTCTCGCTTACGCCTGCGGTCAATCTGATCGGCGGTTACTACTACGACCGCGCAAAACGCGCGGCACTCACCTCGACCAGCGCCAACATGAACCTTGCCAACTTCAGCCAGGTGAGCCTGATGGCGACGTACAGCCTCTCCAAGACCACCACGCTCTACGCGGCGGCGGCCTATGCGCACAACGGCCCGCTCGACGACGACACCTTGCTGCAGACCGGCACGGCGCTCGGCTACGGCAACGCCAGCACGGCCAATGGTCTTGCCGATGGCCAGAAAAGTCAGGTGGGCGCGACCGTGGGCCTGCAGGTCAATTTTTAATGCAATGCCGGAACCGGCAACCAACCAAGGAATCATCGACATGCGCTTGATCGCGAAAACCTACTGGAATGGCACCTGGATCAAGTTCCGGGAACCCGTGGAAGACTTTGCCGATTGCCGGCAGGTCACCGCCTACGCGAACGACGGCGGACAAAGCCGCGGCCTGTACTGGACGCCCAAAAGCAATCCACGCCCGCGCGTCGCGGTGGTGGCGGGGCATCCGCGTGTGGACTTCAGCCGTCACTATCTGTTCCCGCAACTGCTGCGCGCAGGTTACGCGTGTCTTGGAGCAAACGTGCGCACCACCGGCAACGACATGACCTGCATACACGAGCAGATCATCCTCGACATCGCCGCCCAGGTGCAGTGGCTCAAGGACGAGTGCGGCGTCGAACAGGTGATCTGGCTGGGCAATTCAGGCGGCGGATCGCTCGGCGGCTTCTACCAGGCGCAAGCCCAACTGCCATCCGCCGAACGTCTCGCCATGACGCCGGGCGGGCGTCCCACAACCTTGCGCAGCGCCGTCATGCCGACCTTCGACGCGATGATCATGCTCGCCGCTCACAGCGGCCAGGGGCTGATCCTGAACGAGACGATCGATCCTGCCGTGGTCGACGAACATGCCCCGCTGCTCACCGACGCAAGCCTCGACATGTACGACCCCGCCAATGGCTTCCGGCCGGCGCCCGAGTGGTCGCGTTATACGCCGGAGTTCCAGCAGCGCTACCGGGCGGCGCAGCTCGCCCGTGTGGCACGCCTCGATGCGCAGGCGCGCGCGATGATCGCCGACCAGCGCGAAGCCGAACTGACTTCCGCCGCACCGGGCTTCTCCTCGCTGGCGCTCGCCCAGCAACGCACGATCCTGCAGCGCGCCGCGTTTCAGCCGGTGATGACGATCTACCGCACCATGGCGAATCTGCACTACACGGACAACTCCATCGATCCGAGCAATCGCGGCTACGGCAGCCTGCTGAGCGACCGCCCGGATCTCATGAATTTCCAGTTGCTGGGATTTGCGCGTGTGCTGACGCCCGATGCGTGGCTCTCGACCTGGTCGGGCCTGTCGAGCAACGCCAACCTGCTGAAGAACGCGCCGTCCATCAAGGTGCCGATGATCTTCGTTCATGCGGGACGCGATCTGGACTGCTACCTGAATACGCACTCGCGGCCCATCTTCGACGCGTTCGGCAGCGACGACAAAACCTTCGTGGAGTTTGCGGACCAGCTTCACTACTTCGAGCCGGACGAAGGTCAGGACGACAACGCAGGCGCCCTCGCGCAGGCCGCGAAAGTCGTGCCGTGGCTGAAAGAACGCGCGCCGCTGTAAGCGCGACTCCATCATGAAAAAGGAGGCCGCCTTGGCGCGCACGGACAATGCAATAACAGGGGATTCAGCAGGCGCACACGCGGCGCCTGCGAACGAAAGCGCGCGCCTGCTTGCCGGGTTGCAGGCCATCGTCTCGCGTCTTGCGAGCGGCGGCGCGCGCGTGGCGAATCTGCGGCGTCTATCCGGTGGCGCAAGCCAGCAAACGTGGTCGTTCACCGTCGCTGGACAACACGGGGAACACGCACGCATTCTGCGGCGCGGCCAGCCTGACGCCGGGCATCGCGGCAGCGCCAACGTAGGCTTCGCGGCGGAGGCGCAGTTGTTCGAACTGGCTGCCGCAGCGGGTGTCCCCGTTCCGCATGTGGTCCATGTGCTTCGACCGCAGGACGGACTCGGCGATGGCTTCGTGATGGAGCACGTCGAAGGCGAGACGCTTGGCAAGCGCATCGTGCGCGACGCGCGCCTCGCACACGCCCGCACACAGCTCGCTGCGCAGTGCGGCGAAGCGCTCGCACGCATCCACGCGATCGAGCCCAGCACCTTGCCACGTTTGCGCGTCGCCCCCGCCAACGTGGAAATGGCCTTCTGGCTCGGTCAGCATCGGGCCTACGGCATGGCGAACCCGGTATTCGAGTGCGCGTTCCAATGGTTGCGCCGTCATCTACCGCCCGCGCCGCGCGTCTGCACCCTCGTGCATGGCGATTTTCGCAACGGCAACCTGATCGTCACCGAAGCAGGCCTGCGCGCCGTGCTCGATTGGGAACTCGCCCATATCGGCGACCCGATGGAGGATCTCGGCTGGCTTTGCGTGAACTCCTGGCGCTTCGGCAATGCGGACAAACCGGTCGGCGGTTTCGGCACGCGCGAGCAACTGTTCGCCGCGTATGAAGCGGGCGGCGGTCAGGTCGATCCGCAACGGGTTCGCTTCTGGGAAGTGTTCGGCACACTGAAGTGGGGCATCGTCTGCGAAGGCATGGTCTACGGCTGGCTCGACGGTACGGAACGCGAAATCGAAAAAGCCGCGATTGGCCGCCGTACCTCGGAGGCGGAAATCGATTTGCTCGCCATGCTCACCCACACCGGAGCCGCCTCATGCTGAATCCCCCCAGCGCCGAGCAACTGCTCGAAGCGGTCAGCGCTTTTCTGCGCGACGAAGCGCTGCCCGCACTACAGGGCGCGGCCGCTTACAAGGCGCGCGTGGCCGCAAGCATGCTCGACATCGTGCGACGCGAACTCGTGCTCGCCCCGGCTGCGCGAGTCAGCGAAGAACAGGCGTTGCGCGAGCTGCTTGGCGAGCGCAGCGGCACGACGGACGCTTTGACACGCGCGCTCTGCGAGCGCATCGCCAACGATGCGCTCGACCTCGACACACCGGGCGTCGCCACGTTCCTGTGGCAAATCACGCTGGACAAGCTGGCCGTGGACCAGCCCGGCTACGACACCTACCGCGCTGCCCTCGCCGGCAATGACACCGAATAACAGGAAGCCTGAAATGAACTTCAATCTACCCGATGCGCTCACGGCCTATCTGGCCGAGCTCGATGCCTTTATCGACGATGAAATCGTGCCGCTGCAGGCGCAGGACGACAACGAACGCTTCTTCGACCATCGCCGCGAATGGGCGCGCACCGACTTCGACAATGGCGGGCTGCCGCGTCACGAGTGGGAAGAACTGCTTGCCCAGGCGCGCCGCCGGGCTGATCGCGCCGGGCATCTGCGCTTTGCGCTGCCGCGCGAATTCGGCGGCAAGGACGGCGGCAATCTCTGGATGGCGGTGATCCGCGAGCATCTGGCGGCCAAAGGGCTGGGGCTGCACAACGATCTGCAGAACGAGCACTCGATCGTCGCGAATAATCCCTTCGTGCTGGTGATTCGCGACTTCGGCACGCCGAAGCAATGCGACCAGTTGATCGCCGGCATGCTCGACGAGCGTGTGAAGCTGGCTTTCGGCCTCACGGAGCCCGAGCACGGCTCGGATGCCACGCATATGGAAACGCGCGCGGTGCGCGAAACCCGCAACGGCGTAGCCGGCTGGCGTATCGATGGCGAGAAGATGTGGACCACCGGCATGCACGTGGCCACGCATTGTCTGGTCTTCGCCCGTACCAGCGGCAGCGACGGCGACGCTGCGGGCATCAGCGCGTTTCTCGTGCCCGCACAAGCCAGCGGCGTGAAGATCGAAGAGTATCTGTGGACCTTCAACATGCCCACGGATCATCCCCGCGTGAGTTTCACCGATGTCTGGGTCGCACAGGATACGTTGCTCGGGCCGCTGGATGGCGGGCTCGCGATCGCGCAGCACTTCGTGCATGAGAACCGTATCCGCCAGGCAGCGTCGAGCCTGGGTGCCGCCGATTTCTGCGTGCGCGAAAGCGTGAAATATGCGCGCGCACGACGCCCCTTCGGTCAGGAGCTCGCGCAAAACCAGGGTATCCAGTTTCCGCTGGTCGAACTGGCGACGCAGATCGAAATGCTGCGTCTGCTGATCCGCAAAACCGCCTGGGAAATGGATCAGATGCCCAAGCCCGAAGTCGAGCGCCAGCTCTCCGACAAAGTCTCCATGTGCAACTTCTGGGCGAACCGGCTGTGTTGCGAAGCTGCGGATACAGCCATGCAGGTGCACGGCGGATTGGGTTATTCGCGGCACAAGCCTTTCGAGCATATCTATCGCCATCATCGGCGCTACCGCATCACGGAAGGCGCAGAGGAAATCCAGAAGCGCAAGGTCGCAGGCTTTCTGTTCGGCTATATGGGCCCAAACAAGATCGCGCGTGCAGCGGGTTGACCTCTCATGCGTGCAAGGCCCATGTAACGCCTCTGAACGGGCACCTTTCGATTGAGCGCCCCCGAATCCCCTTTCTCGCGCAGACTTCCCGATGAACGATACCGCTTTTAGTTCCGCCCCCCACTCAGCCGAGGCTACGAATGCGCCGCGAACGCGCGGCCAGTTTCGCCTGATTGCCGCCTGCTCGCTTGGCAACGCGCTGGAGATTTTCGACTTCACGATCTACAGCTTCTTTGCGCTGCTGATCGGCAAGCTGTTCTTCCCGTCGAGCAACCCTTATATCTCGCTGCTGCTATCGGTGGCGACGTTCGGTATCGGCTTTGCAATGCGACCGCTCGGCGGCTTCGTGATCGGCAACTATGCGGACCGTCGCGGCCGCAAAGCTGCCCTCACGCTCACGCTTTTGCTGATGGTGGCCGGGACGCTGTGCATCGCCGTCGCGCCGTCCTACGCGAGCGCCGGTGTGTTGGGCACGCTCATGGTGCTCGCCGGCCGCTTGCTACAGGGCTTTTCAGTCGGCGGCGAATTTGCCGCTGCCGCCGTGCTGCTGATGGAATCGGGTCATCAGCAAGGTCGTGGCTGGCGCGTGAGCTGGACGCTCGCCACCCAGGGCATCGCGTCGGTGGTGGGCGCGCTATGCGCAGCGGCACTGTACGCGGCGCTCCCCACGGCCGCGCTGGAAAGCTGGGGCTGGCGCCTGCCGTTCCTGATCGGCTTGCTGATTGCGCCGGTAGGCATCTACATCCGCTCGCATCTCGATGAGACACACCAGCCGCGCGAACAGGGGCCGAGCCCACTGCGCATGCTGTGGCGCGATCATCGCGGCCTCGTAATCAAGGGCATCATGGCGACTGCGGCCGGCACCGCAACCATGTATCTCGTGGTGTTCTTCATGCCCACGTACATGATTCGCGTGCTGCATCTGCCGCCGGCGCTCTCCCTGCTCTCCGGCTGCGTGACCGGCGCGACCGTGACCGTGGCCGCGCTCGTCTCGGGTCGTCTCACGGATCGTCTCGCGCGCCGCAAACCGCTGGTGCTGACATCGCTGACGCTGAGCATGCTCGCGGTCTATCCGGCCTTCTGGCTCATCACTACGTACCCGAGCGTGCCGCTCGTCATCTGCCTTGCCACGCTGCTCACCGCCTGTATCAACCTCGGCATGACGCCGCTATTTCTCGGCATCATGGAGACGCTGCCGATCGAGGTGCGCACCAGCGGCATTTCAGTGATTTCCAGCGTGGGAATCGCGGTGATCGGCGGCTCGTCGCAGTTCATCGTGACGTGGTTGCTGGCGCGAACCGGCAATCCCATGTCGCCCGCCTGGTACATGCTGGTGTGTTGCGTCGTGACGGTGCTGGCCGTGATGAGCATTCGCGAGACGCCCAGGCATGAAGGGGCGCGATAAAAGGCGTCATTCGCATCGCTCTCGACTGACAACACAACACGGAGACAACACCATGCGCTGGCAGCAACGTCCTCAGGGTTCCAACTGGGGGGATTTCGGTCCCGACGATCAACTCGGCCGGATCAATCTGATCGGCCCCGAACAGGTTGTGAAAGGCGCGCGCGAAATTCTCGCTGGCAAGAGTTTCTGCCTGTCCTTGCCACTCGACTATCCTG
The DNA here is from genome assembly GCF_905220255.1 of Paraburkholderia sp. J69-1. Classification (NCBI taxonomy): domain Bacteria; kingdom Pseudomonadati; phylum Pseudomonadota; class Betaproteobacteria; order Burkholderiales; family Burkholderiaceae; genus Paraburkholderia; species Paraburkholderia sp. J69-1. Next base: position 31,698 of record NZ_CAJMZG010000038.1, read on the forward strand.
GCGAGAACAAGCTCAACCCGCCGCGACACGCACCCGTTCTGCGCCCGAATTTTTATCGTGAAGGCGAGCCGTTCGTGAACTTTCCGGTGGCGCGCATGGACCCGCACGCCACAGATGTAGTCTGTGACGATCAGGTTGTGCTGTCGCTGCAATACTCGACGCAATGGGATTCGCTCGCGCACGTGGGCGCACTGTTCGACGCCGACGGTGACGGGCTGGCCGAACGCGTCTACTACAACGGCTATCGCGCCAACGAGCACATCATCGGTTCGGTCACCTACGACGACGTCCCGCCGTTCACGCCGCACGCGTGCTGCGGCACGGGCACCAGCGAGGCACGTGCGCTCGGCATTGAGAATCTCGCGGTTAAAGGCATGCAGGGTCGTGGCGTACTCGTCGATCTCGCGCACGCCTATGGGTTCGGCGCGAGCGACATCGGCTATGACGAACTGATGCGCGCTTGCGAGACGCAGCGCGTCCAGATCGAGTCCGGCGATATGTTGCTGTTGCGCACCGGTTTTGCCGAAGTCGTTCTTTCGATGCAACGTAATCCCGATCCTGAGCGCCTGCACCAAAGCTGCTGCGCACTCGACGGGCGCGACGAGCGGCTACTGAACTGGATCAGCGATTCGGGGATCGCCGCGCTGATCGCGGATAACAACGCTGTCGAGCGCTTCCCTGCCCGCCCAGCGCCGCGGGACGAAAAGCAGTATCCGTTGCTCCCGTTGCACCACCATTGTCTGTTCAAGCTCGGCCTGCCGCTGGGTGAACTGTGGTATCTGCGCGAGTTGGCCGACTGGCTGCGAGACAACCGTCGAACGCGCTTCATGTTGACCGCTCCGCCACTGCGCCTGCCCGGTGCGATGGGTTCGCCGGTCACGCCGGTCGCGACAGTTTGAGTCGTGTCGTACGCCATTGCGAATAATGGCGTCTTCTTTCCATGCAAACCTTGAGGAGCCATTTATGTCTGAAGCCACTGCTATCTGTGAACTGGCCACGCGCTTTTTCGACGCTATCGAAACAGGCAACGTTCAGGATCTCGAAGCATGTTTTTCGCATGATGCCGTTGTGTGGCACAACTTCGACGACCTCGAACAACACTGGACGAAAATTGTCCCGACGCTGGCGGGGATGATTGAACGAATTAGCGATCGACGTTACTCGAACCGGCGGCTCGTGCCGTTTTCAGGCGGCTTTGTGCAGCAGCATCTTCTGAGCGGCGTGCGCAAGGATGGAGTTCGGGTCAGCCTCACTGCTGCGCTGATCGCCGAGGTGAAAGACAACCGGATCACCCGTATCGACGAATATATCGATTCGGCACAAATCCCGGCTTTTCTGGTTCAGGTCTAGAGCGCTCGACCTCGGGTGCACACATGATGGCGTTATCGTTGCGGCCATGTCCGAACAACGCAAAAACTAACGACAACTCCAGAAGGAAGCGACCCGCCCGTGTATCCTTTCAACGCCGCTCGAATTGTTTGTTTCGCATGGCTACTTGGCCACTACCATCGATAACATTGCCGACGCCGCGAGTAGCACACGCTGCAAGGATAGTTCGCAGCGCTCTCGCCGGCCTGATAGTTGTTCGTGCTACTGGGCACGACAGTTATCAGTAAAAACTGTCGGCCGTACGGTTTGGCGTCGCTGTGATAAGTCTTCGGCACACCGGAAATCGATAACCAACAAGTCAGATTGACCTTTCATCGGTGTATGAAAGGTCAAAATCTGGTTATCCTGAGGATTCAAAAACTTGCGATATTTAACATCTGCATGACAGCCTAATAACTCCGTATCCGGAGTGACAGGATATTATTCGTCAGCAAACTGCAAATCTGCATTGCGCCTGGATGAATCAGACTATCTCAGTCAACCGCAGTAATGTAGAGTTCATCAATTAATGTCGCGGCTGGACAACCATTTCTTGTCGCTTTAAGGCGCGGAACGCCCCCAAAGATCGCCCTAAAACTATCCGGCTCAAGCTTGCATCATCGAGCTCACGCGTGTAGACCCAAGCCTCACGCATGGCGAATCCAGCCGCGAAGCCCTTGTCCAATGTCGAATACTCCTCCTCGCAATTTTGCGGAAATGGCGTCCCCACGCCATTGATGTAGAACCGGAACATCCCGTCCGCACCGACTGCCGCGTCGAAAAGGCGCGCAACGTTGGTCTTCCCCTGACCTTTCGAATCTCTCCAATCGTTGTCCGGCGCATCATTGTTAGTGCCATCGAAGACAACGTTCGCCGCGCGAAAGCTTGCGGTCGCATGTTTTGCACTCTCGCTCGAACATAAGCGCGGGCGCGCGGCCGCGCCGCTGACGATCGTTGAGGTGGCGCTCGGCGAGCCGACTTAGCATGAATCGCATCTCGAACGCCTACTCAAGGAACGGCTCTCGCGCGTGAAGCTTGTTGCACCGGTGATCGCGCTGGGCCTTGAAGCGCGCGACGTGCGTGAAGCCGAAGCGCCCAACGAATGACTTTTCCCGGAACCGGGCGGCTCGCCGCAGGATCACGCGCGCCTTCTCGAGCTCCTCACCGCGCGCCTTGGCGCTGAGAACGTCCTCGTGCCCAATCCCGTTGCTGATTTTCGGCCGGAAGTTGCGGCGCAGGGAGTTCGCGCGCGATTGCCGCAGCGCGCGCCGATATCAGCGGCATCCCGTTCGAATCCACAGAACTTCTCGCGGTCCTCTCCATCCCGCCCGGGCTCTGGATGCGGACTTGGATCGGCGCGTTCGTGAGACAGAATGGACGCTACCTCATTGATGAGGGCAGCGACGAGGTAGCATTTTTCGACGGCACGCACTACGCGCATTGCGAATGCGAACAAGTTGACGTTTATCGAACTAGATCGGCGTTGATCCAATTTAATATCTTATTGTATTTTAACGATTTTATATCGCCTCCCTTCGCATCAGAGTTGATCCACATACCTTCATTGCCGCATAATCCGGTTACATGGCGGTTACATGAAATCGCTGATTTACGAACAAGGAGGCTAGTGTTCCGTCCCAGAAATAACTTTGCAGAGTCGGGCCACCTTCTGAATGATCGAATCGGTGGTTGCGGTCCAGACAAATGGACGGTTTTGCTGGTTGTACTGAGCGACATAGCATTCAATGCTATTGATCAATTGGCGCACGTTTTTGAAGGATCCACGTCGGATAGCCTGCTGTGTGATCAGGCCAAACCAGCGCTCCACTTGATTGAGCCAGCTCGAATAGGTCGGCGTGAAGTGCATGTGATACCGCGTGTGTTTGGCCAGCCATGCCTTGACCTTCGGGTGCTTATGCGTAGCGTAGTTATCGACGATCAGATGCACGTCAAGTTCCTCCGGAACCGCCTCATCAACGTGCTTCAGAAAGGCCAGAAACTCCTGATGCGCTGCATTGTGCGATGACCTCGCCCGTCGCTGCATTGAGCGCAGCAAACAAGGTCGTTGTGCCATGCCGGATGTAGTCGTGCGTGACACCTTCGAGATAGCCTGGACCCATCGGCAACACTGGCTGCGTGCGTTCAAGTGCCTGGCATTGGCTCTTCTCGTCGACACACAGTACCAGGGCGTTGGTCGGTGGACTCAGATACAGGCCGACAATATCGCGCACCTTCTCGATGAAATACGGATCGGTAGAAAGCTTAAAGCTCTTCGAGCGGTGAGGCTGCACACCGAACAGCGACAGATACCGGGCCACCGAGCTCTTCGAAATGCCCGTTTGCGCAGCAGCTGAGCGCACGCTCCAGTGCGTTGAGCCGTCTGGCTTCTCGTGCAGTACCTTTGCCAGTAGCTCGGCTATCGTTTCATCGTCGTGCGCGCGCGGGCGACCCGGGCGCGCTTGATCATGCAGACCGGCGAGCCCCTGCGCGACAAAGCGCTTCTTCCAATGCGTGATCGCAGCAGACGTGATGTCACATTGCACCGCGATTTCTTGGTTCGTATGGCCGTCTGCTGCCATCAGGATGATCTTTGCCCGGCGCACCAGCGAATGAGGCAGCGAACGTGAACGGCACAGTGACAGCAATTGTTCTCGCTCCAACCCGGACACGACAACCTCGATTCCCTTACGTCCCATGATCGTCTCCAGAACACAATGAATTGATCATAGAACATGTTAGTATTATGTAAAGTTATTTCTGGGACGGAACACTAGTAATGTAGCAGTCGTGGCAAAACGCCTGCTTGGATTAAGAGGACTCCGCCGGTCGTGGCGCGCAAACTTCTGGCGAGGCTGCACAATTTAGAAGTTTCCGCAGGTACGCCTATTCAGACTCCGACATTGCCAACGCGTACCGATGATCCAAGGGTAACAACGATCGGTCCAGCAAACAGACCGCAACACAAAGGTGCATCCCAAGCTGCTCTCGCGTCAGATCAAATTCGCCCATCATTCGCAGGATGCATGCATCACCAGCTTTTGGGACGTTCGATCATTTCAGTAGATTCGGATCGGGACATGAGAGAATGTCTTAGCCCAATGAGCGCCGACCAAACAACGAGAAATGCAACGGATTTCTTAGCATTGCCAATAATACCATGACGATAAGAGTCAACCTGAATTACTACAACAACGATCACAGGATCTTGCTAACCACTCATCAACCGTACGCCGCCGCAGGGACAGCGGCAAGGGTCGCCTTTTATCGGCGCAATCCTGTCATACGGCGGGCGGATTTTTTATCCTACTTTCTCATTCACAGGCAAGCCTTGAGCGGCTACCGAACCTACCAGGATCTTCTGACTAAGGCTCATGCGGCGTCCACTTGGATCGAAGACGTTATCGTACCAACAAGCCCAACTATTCAGCTGGCGCAGCAAGGTTATTCCGACAACGGTCTGTCCGAGCGAATTGGAGAATCTATCGGTCTCAGCGTTATTAGTCGGCTACACGGCATGACCGATGCCGACTGGACCAAACTGGACACGATTAGTGGCGTGAACGGCCAACCCACGTTCGATTTTCAAATCGGAAGCGATGGCGCTCGGATAATTCAAGTGGAAGCAAAAGGCTCGATGGTTGACGATTGCACCAAAAAGCCGTCCAAGGTGAGCAATCATGCAAGCAACATTGCACACAAGAAGTCCGGCATCGCCCAACTAGCGACCTATCGGTATCCGTCGTCAATCCGGTACGGAACAATCGCGGCCATCGATGCAACTCATGATGCGCAGTGCTGGTTGCTCGACCCACCGGCGCAAGACTTTTCGATAGCTCCGCAGGAGCTGCGGATCATCAAGCGGTTGGCATTTGCTGCAAAGTCCATCGCCTTGGTGGCGCCAACTGCCACCCTTCCAGCCGCCATCGCAAAGCGCATAAACGAAATTTGGAAGGGCAGCGCCAACGCCTTTGAGGGCAAAGTCTTGCAAACGGGAACCGGAACGCTGTTCTCTCATCAGACCTACGTCGAGCAGTACCTCTCCTCCCGTAAGACTTATTTACGCGACATTGACGTCGTCGGCAGACTTCTTCCGAGCGATCATGATTCACCGATGTTCATCGGGATGATGGGTAACCTCGCCAGATTGGCAATCCAGCAGAGTTTCAGTGAGATTGTCAACATTGAGTACAGCCAGACCGACCTCGGAGTGCACCAGATTACCGCCGGTGATCCAACCCAGGAAGTAGGACGAGGCCGGTCAAAACGCATCCCGATGCGTCTCGCCGTGAGCTCGGGCGGACTCGTTTTCGGACATGCTGCGCGGTGACAAGTCACCTCCTCGATCTACCCTCTTGCATCTTGAACCACCTCGCATGCAGTAGCGAGTACCTCGAGAAAATCCCCAATCCTCGGGTTGATTCGAGCCCCTCTCGCTTCTTCCGCGGCGAAGAGGTTAGAGAGCATGGAGCGAAATATCTCACTAGCTCGCTATACAGCTGCAGGTGTACCGAGGTGAATGCCCTTACTCTCCATGAAGAACTGCCGTTGTACCAACACGCGATTGAGCGTTTCATCTGTTGATGTCCACGCAGAACTGACCCACTGGGTCAGTTTCTACTGCAAATCAACACACTGTCGAGCAAGCGTACCGCGTGGGCCGCGTTTGTGAAGACCGAAAACGGTTGGGCATCCGTCGACAGCCTGAACGCTGGCACCGCGCCTTCCAGTACCAGTTCGGACGACAGCAGCGCCGCGAATGTGAACACCGCCGCGCAAGCCCCTGCCTCACCGCAAATCAACCCGGCTACGGGCCAACCTTTGGTCGGCGCAGTGGATACCAGCGGCAACGCTTATGGAACGGCCGCCCCGCAGGTCAATCCGGCCAACGGCCTGCAGATGATCCAGGGCGGCGCGATCGACGTACAGGGAAATTCCTTCGGTACCACGAACGTGACCGACCAGAACTAAATGTCGGCGGCGGCCACCAGCGGCCGCCGTATCAACTCATTGGGCCAGGGCCAGCGGCGAATTCCTCTGAACACGGCCGCGCCCTACCTTCCCAGCGCCTAGTTGCCGAAATCGTTGGCGTCGAAGCTGATATGCGAGGTCCGCGGACAGCCCATCTTCGGATCGGCCACCTTGAACAGGCCATCGCTCCACGCCTGCTTCGCTTCGGAAAAACGGCCACCAGCCGGCATCGAATTCGGCCATCGAATCACGCTCATTTTCCCGCCTCCTGCTTCGACGCATTCGCAGCGTCTTGCTGCAACTCACGGTGGTATTCTTCGGTCGCCCGCTTGTCACGTTCGCGCGTTGCCTGCATTTGCGCGTTCGCCTGGGCGGCGAGCACGCCCTGAACAATATACGGATCGTTGTTGGCCGGCTTGTCCAACGGACCGCCGTCGTCGACGCGCACACGAATCCGATCGCCGTCCAGGAACTGCACGATGAAGTTGTATTGCTTCGGCCCATAGGGCGGGATTTTCGCAACGGCTTCGAGCCACTGGTCGCCGCTGCGGTCGTTATCGTCGTATGGGTGGGTGTCGCGCTCCCAGCGCACGTGCACGGTCATGCCGTCACGCCACGTCTGCGGGACGTAGACGCAGCACATTTCGGAGCCGCCGCCCGCCGGCTCGCCGCTCTTGCTCACCGGTGCGAGGTTCGGGCCGCCCCCGCTTCTGCCTGCGGAATCCGTGATGGAGAAACTTCCGACTCCATACGATGCGTAATTCAAGCCGCTCACCGACGCAGGATTTTCGGCCGGGCGATCGGCCTGCGCCACCGGTGCAGCAGCGACTTTCTGCGCAGCATCCTGATGGCAGCCCGCCATAATCAGGCCCAACGCAAGCGCAGCCAAATAGCGCACAGGCCCTCTTGCCGGTAGCGCCACCCGGTGCACCAGAACGTTTTTCATTAAGTGAATCAACTTGCTTCCTCGATCGGTTTCTTGCTGGCATTGAGCCGGTGCGATTTGTCGCGCGCTGGCCCCCCCATGATGTGCGCGGCTTCGACTAGCTGGCTTCGTATGTGGACTCGACGTGTGACGCGCTCTGCTCGCACGCGACCCGCGCGCGTTCGAGCTCGCCCCAGACCGGCGCGGGAATGCGCCCCATCACGCCCAGACGGGTATCGCCCGATTCCGCACGCCCAGTGAGCGCGGCGCGAATGTGCGACTCCTCATCGATTGCGCGGATCGAAGTATCGAACCATGCCTTTCATGCCGTCGCCAATATCGGCAAACAGTTTTTAAATGGAATGCAATAATCGCGTAATTTTACGCAATAAATTCAATCAAAGACGAGAGCGACGCTCTGGAAAATAAGCATCGAAACTGAAGGAGAAAATCCAATAACGCTATGCGCATTGAATATCCGGGAGAGAAACGAACAGGGAATAGCGTGATGCTGGTTTGGAAGGTCGACGCGATTTGATGCGATGTCGATGACTGGTAGCCGGTTCGCTTCGGCTTTGACTAGAGCGATTGTTTCTGAGAACCGTGCGAAAAATCCACTGGGCAGAAACTTCAAAATTTCACCCAATAGCTTTGGGCCTAGCAAAGGTTCCAGCAACTGCCCCCAAAGCAGCCTCGAGACGATCTCCAACGGTAAATCGGGACATAGCAAATACAATCAATTCTCGTCGTAAGCGACATTAATTGATGAACTCCACAAGTGATTTGCCCTTTGTAGACGTTCACACTGGCACGTCAGCTGTCAGGTGATCGGTGTGGGCATGCTGCGCAATGTAATCGCTTATCGACGCTCCACAATTCCCTTGCACACCTTACTTCGACACTACGCGTGGATACGCTCAGATATGAAATCCGTTGCAGTTAGCGGTTCACCGCGCAGCGATTATGCATCGTCCTGAGCCAAGCAAAAGCCCAGGACGA
>NZ_CAJMZG010000039.1:0-38387 GCF_905220255.1 Paraburkholderia sp. J69-1
GACCCCTACTATGTGTTAACACTAATACGCAATTTTACCGCCATTTCTTTTCGCGCTGCAGCGAAATCAGCCCTGCTAACCGCTGATGCGCGCACGAAAAGACCGGCGCTGGGGAGAGCCCGCTTGTCTCCTGCGGGCATTTTTCAACTCAAGTCATTCTGATAGTAGTACCCAGTTGTGACATACCAACCTCGGCGTACCTCGACCGGTCGGTCTCCATAGGTATAGGACACCCGATCGACGGAAAGCAATGGAAAGCCGGCCGGCACATTGAGCAGATCGGCCACTGCGGGCTCGGCGGCCACGGCGCGGATCTTCTCGGTCGCACGGATCATGCGCGTGCCGAAGTCGGCTTCGAACATGGCGTAGAGCGGGCCTTTGTATTCAGCGAGGCGCTCGGCCGTGAGGCCGCGAAACACGCCGCCCGGCAGCCAGATTTCGTCGAGTACGGTACTCTCGCCGTCGAACTGCAGCAGACGCTTGATGAGCACCACCGGATCGGCGGGCTTCAAATCGAGCTGACGTGCGATCTCGGCGGAGGCGCGCATGCGGCGGCATTCCAGCAGGCGGCTGACGTGCGGATGCTCCGCGCCGTCATCTGCCAGCAATCTAAGAAAGCGAAACTGGGCGCGCTCTTCGTTGTGCGTCGCAACAAATGTGCCCTTGCCCTGACGCCGCACCAGCAGGTTGTCGGCGGCCAGTTCGTCGATCGCCTTGCGCACGGTCCCCTGGCTGACCTTGTAACGGGCAGCCAGTTCGACTTCGCTGGGGATGATTTCACCGGGCTTCCACTCGCCGGTTTCGAGGCTCTGGGTGATGAGCCCTTTGATCTGCTGGTAGAGTGGACTGAAGGTAGGGGACGGCGAAGGCGCCGCGGACGCGGACGCAGGCGTTCCGCTCTCAGGAGCGGAAGAGTTCGCGTTGCTGACCGGGTTCGCATTCATGGCGCGCATTTCAACATAAAGCCCTCTGGAAATCTACCCTTTTGGGCACAACAGATATGTCTTATATAAGACATAAGATAGTGTTGACTTTACCCATTGCGAATCCTAAACTCCCGATCGAGCAAGGGTTTGCGGGTGCCCGCGGGCAATTCATTTGTCGCCGCCGGCTGCATCCGCATTTCGTGGCGAATGCGCCGCAGTCCGCCTTGCACATGCTGTTCCTTCTAGCAGTCATGCAGTAGCGGTTTCGATCCGCCCCGCCCGCGCACCCTCCGCGCGGCGCGCCTGTGGACCGTCCCAGCCGAGCTGTTGCAGGAATCGGCACACGCAAGCGGTCTGCGTCAGGCGCCCTGTCAAGGGCGTTCCCGTTCATTCCCAGGCTTCGTCGTACAGGTTACCGGCATGGCGGCCCGCCCGCCGGCGCGCACACCAGGCCCAGCAAGGCCTCGGCAGCACGCCGACAAGAGACCGTCTGATTCACGAACGCTTCGCGTAACGCGCATATAGAATGGCGCTTTACCCTGGCGAATAACGCATCTTCCTGGAGATTTTCAATGGCTAAGCCCGCAAAGCGCGTTGCCGTCACCGGCGCCGCAGGTCAGATCGCTTACTCCCTGCTGTTCCGCATCGCCAACGGCGACCTGCTCGGCAAGGACCAGCCCGTCATCCTGCAACTGCTGGACCTGCCGCAGGCGCAAGCCGCCGTCAACGGCGTCGTGATGGAACTGGACGACTGCGCATTCCCGCTGCTCGCGGGCGTGGTCATCACGGACGACCCGAAGGTCGCGTTCAAGGACGCCGACGTCGCACTGCTGGTTGGCGCACGTCCGCGCTCGAAGGGCATGGAACGCAAGGACCTGCTGTCGGCCAATGCTGAAATCTTCACGGTTCAGGGCAAGGCGCTGAACGACGTCGCCAGCCGCGACGTGAAGGTGCTGGTCGTCGGCAACCCGGCCAACACGAACGCCTACATCGCCATGAAGTCGGCGCCGGATCTGCCGAAGAAGAACTTCACGGCCATGCTGCGTCTGGACCACAACCGCGCGCTGTCGCAACTGGCAGCCAAGTCGGGCAAGCCGGTCGCTTCGATCGAAAAGCTCGCCGTGTGGGGCAACCACTCGCCGACGATGTACCCCGACTTCCGTTTCGCCACGGTCGAAGGCCAGTCGCTCAACGCGCTGATCAACGACGACGAATGGAACCGCAACACGTTCATCCCGACGGTCGGCAAGCGCGGCGCGGCGATCATCGAAGCGCGCGGCCTGTCGTCGGCAGCTTCGGCCGCCAACGCAGCGATCGACCACGTGCGTGACTGGGTCCTCGGCACGAACGGCAAGTGGGTCACGATGGGCATCCCGTCGGACGGCTCGTACGAAATCCCGGAAGACATCATCTACGGCGTGCCGGTTACCTGCGAAAACGGCGAGTACAAGCGCGTCGAAGGCCTGGAAATCGACGCATTCTCGCGCGAAAAGATGACGGGCACGCTCAACGAGCTGCTCGAAGAGCGCGACGGCGTCGCTCACCTGCTCAAGTAAGCTCGATGCAGGCAAACCGGAACCCCGTTGCAATGCGGCGGGCTCCGGTTCTTGCGCGGGAATCCGTGGCCTTCGATGCCGCCGTCCCGCGCACTGATCCGCACGCGCCTTGACCCGCTCATGGCGCACAGGACGCGTACGAATCAGGTTTTCCCCCAAACTACGATCCCTGACGCCGAAGATGCGCGCCATTCTCCCAGCCGAAGTGCTGTTTGACGGCGAAGCGCCGCCTACCCTCCTGCCCGCGTGCGATCACTACGCCGGCAGCGAGAAGCTGATGCTGAAGTCTCTCGCGCTGCAGCAGCAGCTCGGCCCGGTATTCGACATCACGCTCGACTGCGAAGACGGCGCCCAGGTCGGCCGCGAAGCCGAACACGCGGAACTCGTCGCTTCCCTGCTCGGCAGCGAACACGACCGGTTCGGGCGCGTCGGCGTCCGTATCCACGATTTCCATCATCCGCACTGGCGCGACGACGTCCGCCTGATCCTGCGCGCCGCCAAACGCGCGCCGGCCTTCATCACGCTGCCGAAGATCCGCACCGTGGGCGACGCCGCCGAGATGACCGCGTTCATCGAAGCCACGCGCGTCGAAATGGGCATCGACAAAGCCATTCCCGTCCAGTTGCTGATCGAAACGCATGGCGCACTCGCGCGCGCCTTCGATCTGGCCGCGCTGCGCGGCGTGGAATCGCTGAGCTTCGGGCTGATGGACTTCGTTTCCGCCCACGACGGCGCGATTCCCGACAGCGCCATGCGCTCGCCCGGCCAGTTCGATCACCCGCTCGTGCGGCGCGCCAAGCTGGAAATCGCCGCGGCTTGCCACGCCTTCGGCAAGGTTCCGTCACACAACGTGAGCACCGAAGTGCGCGATATGGACAGCGTCGCGAACGACGCCCGTCGCGCGCGCAACGAATTCGGCTACACGCGCATGTGGAGCATTCATCCCGCGCAGATTCCGGTCATCGTGACCGCTTTCGCGCCGCGCGACGAAGAAATTACGACCGCCGCCGAGATTCTGCTGGCCGCCCAGCACGCCCAGTGGGGCCCGACGCGCCACGGCGATACGCTGCACGATCGCGCAAGTTATCGCTATTACTGGTCGGTGCTGCGCCGTGCGCGCTCGACCGGCCGCGCGGTGCCGCTCGAGGCCGCACCGCTGTTCGGCGAGACAACCAGCGCATGAGGCAAAGACGTGCGAGGAGACAGGAGCAGATCGCACATCATCGGATCGCCCGGAACCTGGGGTTCTCCCTGGTCTCGCGCATTTTTTTGCGCACCGGAAAAACTGAAGTTCGTACCCATAAATAGGTGAAAATAGCGTCCGCTGCGCGCTCACGGGGCGCGCGCAGTGCAACCGGCGGCCGCCGCTTTGCGGCCGCGCACTGATCAACCGATTTAAGAGATAAAAGGTCTGACTCCATGAAGAAACTGCTGATCGCTACCGTCATCGGCGCGCTGTCCTCGACGCTGCTGCTGGCCGCTACCGACGCTGCCGCGCAAGGCACCACGACGACCGCCAAGAAGCCCGCGAAGCCGGCTCCGAAGCACCGCATCATCAAGCGCAAGGCCAACCCGGCCAAGGAAGCCAAGGTCGACGCGATCCCGGAAGGCTCGGAACACTGGAGCTGCGCTGAAGGCATGCAGTTCGACCTGAAGGGCGACATGGCACGTGACCAGATCGTCACCGTTCACTGGGCGAACAAGAACTACAACCTGCCGCGTCAAACCACGACGACGGGCGCGGACCGCTTCCACGACGCCGCTACCGGCCTCGACCTGGTCGTGATCCCGACCAAGGCGATGCTGTTCTCGGACAAGGACAGCTCGCGTCTGGCCGACGAGTGCAAGACCGCGGCCATGCAACAAGGCGCGATGGCGCCGACGCAAGCCAACGCGCTGAACCGCGCGGCTCCGGCTGCTGGCGCGAGCGCGGCTTCGGGTCAGTAAAGGCCGCGGGACGCCTCGATGTCCGCACCGGTCGCCAACGTCAGGCCGCAGCCCGATCAGGTACTCGTCGATATCGTCGACGATGTGCTTGATGGGTTTGCCAAAGACGGGCTCGACAGCGCGCACGCGCTGCCGACGGCCCGGCACTGTCTGATCGACACGCCCGGCTGCGGATTCGAGGCGCTCTCCTCCCCGGCCTGCAATAAACTGCTGGGCCCTTACGGCACGCACGCGATGGAAAACGTGCCGTTCAAGATGGCGTTTCCCGCCGAATTCCACGCCCAGACTGCCGCCGAAGCCGCCATGACGCTGCACGGCCAGCTCGCGCAACGGGGCAGAACGGCGCAAGACATCGAGCACATCACCATTCGGACGCACGCCGCGGACTACGAAGACGACGTGGCGCGCGACGTGCGCATCGACGCATTGCGCGCGAAAACGGTCTGCGAGGAAGATGCGCAATTCACGCGCGACTATCACGATCCCGCGAAGCGTTCGATCGCCAACGCGCTCAGCGTCGAATTCAACGACGGCACGACGCTGCCCGAAGTCGTGGTGGAATATCCGATCGGCCATCAGCGACGCCGCGCACAAGGCATCCCGCTGCCGATCGAGACGTTCCGCGCCAACCTCGCGCACCGTTTCGCGCCGAAGCAGCAACAGGCCATTCTTGAAGTTTCGCTCGATGCGGCACGGCTTGACGCCATGCCGGTGCATGAATACGTAGACTTGTATGTGATCTGAGTTACGAGGCAACTCGCAGGCAATTCGCAGGCAACAAGCAGGCAGAATCCGGTATCAGCAGCACACGTGAAGTAAAGCGTTATTTCCGCGATTAAACGAAGGAAAACACCATGGCCCACAACCTCCACAAAACGCTAAAGGAATTCGACAGCGGTTCCGGCAAAGGCAAGTTCTACTCGCTGCCGCAACTCGGCAAGCAGCTCGGCGTGAAGATCGATCGCCTGCCGGTTTCGATCCGCCTCGTACTCGAGTCCGTGCTGCGCAACTACGACGGCAAGAAGATCGCGGAAGAGCACATCGAGCAGCTCGCCAACTGGAAACCCAATGCGGCGCGCGTCGATGAAATCCCCTTCGTCGTTGCCCGTGTCGTGCTGCAGGACTTCACCGGCGTGCCGCTGCTCGCCGACATCGCGGCCATGCGCGGCGTCGCGCAGCAGGTTGGCAAGGACCCGAAGGTCATCGAGCCGCTGGTGCCGGTCGACCTCGTGGTCGACCACTCGGTACAGATCGACTACTTCCGCCAGAAGGACGCGCTCGACCTGAACATGAAACTGGAATTCCAGCGCAATAACGAGCGCTACCAGTTCATGAAGTGGGGCATGCAGGCATTCGACACGTTCAAGGTCGTGCCGCCGGGCATCGGCATCGTGCATCAGGTGAACCTGGAATACCTCGCGCGCGGCGTGCACAAGAAGGCCGAAGGCGACGATACGGTCTACTACCCGGACACGCTCGTCGGCACCGACTCGCACACCACCATGATCAACGGTATCGGCGTGGTGGGCTGGGGCGTGGGCGGCATCGAGGCGGAAGCCGGCATGCTCGGCCAGCCGGTCTACTTCCTGACGCCGGACGTCGTGGGCGTGGAACTGAAGGGCAAGCTGCGCGAAGGCTGCACGGCCACCGACCTCGTGCTGACCATCACGGAAATGCTGCGCAAGGAGAAGGTCGTCGGCAAGTTCGTCGAATTCTTCGGCGAAGGCACCGCCTCGCTGTCGCTGCCGGACCGCGCGACCATCGGCAACATGGCGCCGGAATACGGCGCGACCATGGGCTTCTTCCCGGTCGACGATAAAACCATCGACTACTTCAAGGGTACGGGCCGCACGCAGGCTGAAATCGACGCGTTCGAGAACTACTTCAAGGCGCAGGAGCTGTACGGCATTCCGAAGGCCGGCGAGATCGACTACACGAAGACGCTGGTGCTGGATCTCGGCACGGTTGCGCCCTCGCTGGCCGGTCCGAAGCGCCCGCAGGACCGCATCGAAATCGGCAATGTGAAGTCGACCTTCACGGACCTGTTCTCGAAGCCGGTCGCGGAAAACGGCTTCAACAAGAAGGCCGCCGATCTCACCGCCGAATACGACGTGGCCGACAAGGTCAAGCTGCACAACGGCGACGTGCTGATCGCCGCCATTACCTCGTGCACGAACACGTCGAACCCGTCGGTGCTGCTGGCCGCCGGTCTGCTGGCGAAGAAGGCCGTGGAAGCCGGTCTGACGGTGGCACCGCACATCAAGACCTCGCTCGCGCCGGGATCGCGCATCGTCACGGAATACCTGACGAAGACGGGCCTGCTGCCGTATCTGTCGAAGCTCGGCTTCGAACTCGCGGCTTACGGCTGCACGACCTGTATCGGCAATGCCGGCGATCTGACGCCGGAACTGAACGAGTCGATCGTCAAGAACGACGTGGTCGCGGCGGCCGTGCTGTCGGGCAACCGCAACTTCGAAGCGCGGATTCACCCGAACATCCGCGCGAACTTCCTGGCTTCGCCGCCGCTGGTCGTGGCTTACGCGATCGCCGGCAACATCACGCGCGACCTGATGACCGAGCCGGTCGGCAAGGGCAAGGGTGGCCGTGACATCTACCTGGGCGACATCTGGCCGACCAGCGAAGAGGTCAACGCGCTGCTCAAGTACGCGCTGGACGCCGACGTCTACCAGAAGAACTACGCCCAGCTCACGAAGAAGGGCGACCTGTGGAGCAAGATCGAGGGCGAGGAAGGTCAGGTCTACGACTGGCCGAAGTCGACCTATATCGCCGAGCCGCCGTTCTTCGGCGCGGACTTCTCGATGACGCCGTCGTCGGAAGTGGCCGAGGTCAAGGGCGCGCGCGCACTGGGCATCTTCGGTGACTCGGTGACGACCGACCACATCAGCCCGGCCGGTTCGATCAAGGAAGACTCGCCCGCCGGCAAGTGGCTCAAGGAAAACGGCGTGCAGAAGGCCGATTTCAACAGCTACGGCTCGCGTCGCGGCAACCACGACGTCATGATGCGCGGCACGTTCGCGAACGTGCGGATCAAGAACCTGATGATCCCGGCGAAGGCCGACGGCACGCGCGTCGAAGGCGGCCTGACGATCCATCAGCCGAGCGGCGAACAGCTCTCGATCTACGACGCGGCGATGAAGTACATCGACGCCGGCACGCCCACCATGGTG
Organism: Paraburkholderia sp. J69-1; assembly: GCF_905220255.1. Lineage (NCBI taxonomy): Bacteria > Pseudomonadati > Pseudomonadota > Betaproteobacteria > Burkholderiales > Burkholderiaceae > Paraburkholderia > Paraburkholderia sp. J69-1. The sequence continues at coordinate 7,618 of NZ_CAJMZG010000039.1, forward strand.
TTCGCCGGCGAAGAGTACGGCACGGGTTCGTCGCGCGACTGGGCGGCCAAGGGCACGCAACTGCTGGGCGTGAAGGCCGTGGTCGCACGCAGCTTCGAGCGTATCCACCGCTCGAACCTGGTCGGCATGGGCGTGCTGCCGCTGCAGTTCAAGGGCTCGGACAGCGTGCAGTCGCTCGGCCTGACCGGCGAGGAAACCTTCGATATCGAAGGTCTCACGGACGACTTCAAGCCGCAGCAGGATCTGACGCTCGTGATCCACCACAAGGACGGCAAGGATCAGCGCGTCGACGTGCTGCTGCGTATCGATACGCCGATCGAAGTCGACTACTACAAGCACGGCGGCATTCTGCCGTTCGTGCTGCGTTCGCTGCTCTCAGCGTAAGCAAAGCTTTTTTGCAGGTGCCGCGCCCGGCAACGGGTGCGGTCACACTTGGAGCCCGGCGCAAGTCGGGCTTTTTTTTTCGCGTTGCTGGCGAATTTTGATCGGCGTAACGTTGAATCGCCTCTTGAGAACAGGCGAGCCTTATGAACCCCGGTCTACGGACAACGTCCAGACCGGGATTTTTTTTGGATGCTTCGGGGAAGGTCGCGCGCCGGGCAGGAAAAAAAGCGGGCGCTGCGGGAGGAATTCTTGAAATGACGGATCACCGAATGAGGAGTTCGGCATCGCCCCAGCCAGAGCTAGACCCGTCACGAACACCATTATCGGGCCTCGTCCCGAACCCGTCATTAGCACAAGGCGCAAGAATCCATTACGGATATTGTCAAGATATGGAGGCGCGTCCTGTGGTCGCAGTTTTTGGCGGGGTTTTCGGGAAACCCAGGCCGCTGTGCTGCATCCGATAACATGACGGTTTCGTCCACGTCGCCGCGCCTGCCTTGCCCACCTTCACCCTAGCCTCAACCGTCAGCGCGGAGCTCGAGATCCGCAAGAGCCGCTTTATCGGCCTCGCGATTCCGGTCGCCGACCGCGACGCGGCCATGATCGAACTGCGCCGTCTGCGCGACGAACACCCCACCGCCACGCACGTCTGCTGGGCGCTGCTGGCGGGCGGCCAGTCCGGCATGTCCGACGATGGCGAGCCTTCCGGCACCGCAGGACGGCCGATCCTCGAAGTCCTGCGCCATCACGATCTGGACGGCGTGCTGGCGGCCGTGGTGCGCTATTACGGCGGCGTCAAGCTGGGCGCGGGCGGCCTCGTGCGCGCCTATACCGACGCCATCGCCAGCGCATTGCAGGACGCGCCGCGCGTGGAGCGCATCGCCCAGGCCAGGTTCATGGTGGAAGTCGGCTATCCCGACGAGACGCGCGTGCGCCACTGGATCGAGCAGAACCAGCACACGCTCGTGGACAGCCGCTACACGATGACCGTGCGGCTGACGATCCAGTTGCCTGCTACGGCCGTGGACGCCGCGCGCGACGTGCTGCGCGACCTTACGCAAGGGCGCGCGGGCTTTCCCGAGCACGAGTAAAAGCGCAGCCAAAGCGTGCGCACAAAAAAAAGCCGCCGATAAAGATCGGCGGCTAACAGGGGACGTGAAGAACAACCGCGAATCGACTATCGAATCGACCCGACGCACCCATCATGGCTTCGCAAAATTAAGGCAAACTTAAACGCGCATAAAAGCATGCGAAATCTTGCGTAGCTCGAAATGACACGCACGCGCTGAAAGCGCCGAAATTTCCGATCGCTATAATCGATTCGAGTCCTGATTCGAGTCCGACGGCACGCCGCCTGCTGGCGCGAGCCGCCCGGTTGTTACCCACGGGGAAGAACCGCCATGATTTTCGATCGTCTGAGAGCCGGTGCCGGTCCCGAGCGCCGCCATCGCGTCTGGAGCAAACTGCGTATTTTCGTCGCTGCTATCGGCACGCTGGGTTCGGCCGCGGGCATCGCCATCGCCGTGATCGGGCTGGTGGAGTTCAATCACACCAAGGTCGTGGTGGGCGCGCTGGTGATCATCTTTTCGACCGCCGTGTACGTGTCGATTCTCGCGCGCGATCGCAATCGCGTCGATTGACGATCAGCGATCGATGCGGATATCCAGGCAGTTTGAGTTGCCGCGATGAATCGGGCGCGCCATGTTTCAGGCGCGCCGTTCCCGGCTTTTATTGCACGCGCTCGCCGTTGCGCGTCACTTCTACAGCGGTTGCGCCCACGTAATCTGCGCGGACGTTGTCGCCCACTTTGAGCGTGCCCATCGGCACGTCTTTGGGTACGTTCACCACCACCGTGCGCGTCGGCCCACGCAGCGTCACCTTGCGGTTCTTGTGGTCGATCTTCTGCACCGTCGCCACCACCTGCACCGAGCGCGCCGTCGCCGTCACGCCGTCCGAGGTTGGCGTGGCCGCCGTGGTTTCCACGCGCTCGCGAATGCCCTTGGTATCCACTTTGTCCGCGCGCAGCAGCAGCGCGTCCTTGTAGAGAATGTTCACCTGGTCGCCGGGCGCGAGTTTGCTGACATTCGCAACCGCCGGGTCGACCGCGACCGTCACCGCCTTGCCGCTCTGGCCGCGCAAGGTGACGGAATTCGTCGCCGGGTCTACTTTCACCACATGCGCCACAGTCTGGATTTCGCCCAGTTGCAGCACGCCGGCGGGGGCGCTTGCAGCAGCGTCAGCTGCCGCAGCCGTTTGCGCACAAAACGGCGCGGTTATCGCAAGTCCAATCAGCACAGCAGTCATACGCAACATCGGTTTTGCATGTTCGTTGAAGCGCATTGCATGTTCCCCTTATTGGTGGATATTCATCGCGACGGTGAATTCGATATGCATAGCTAATTATTTTTGAATCGCTGCGGGCGAAACATCATGCAGGTACAGGCACTGGCACCGCACTGCGATAGTGATCGTACACGCGCTGCCGCTCTTCGCTCGCCAATGCGCGCTTTTCCGTGAGCTTGAGCATGCGATGACGATCCGCGCCAAGCGTGGCGTAATAGCGATCGCTGTGCAGGCGTCTGAAACGCGTATAAAAGTCGGGGCCGGGCAAGCCCGAATCGGTGGCGAGCAAAGAAGCGTAATCGGCTACCTGAGGCTCGCACAATGCCGCAGCCGCGGCTTCCAGCATTTCGTAGCGCTCGCGTAGCGGCACAGTTTGCCCAAACAGCGCGTGAAACGCGCCATACGGCACCAGACCGCGCCGGCTTGCGGCGCGACGCAGCAACCGTTCAACCTTGTCGTCGAGTTCCTTGTTCATCTCCGGTGGCCGTCAAGCGGATTGCGCCATTTGAATGCGCGCTTTCCGTCAGCTTAGAAATAGCCAGTTTGCATTAATTGCATCGACTCAAAGACATAATTAAGCAATTCCAGCAAACCCATTTAAATCCGAATGAAATCGAAGATGGAATCCCATTCAATCCCATTCAGAAAAGTCATTCTGCCCAAATTTTCCGATGGGCTCCCGTTACGTGTGCCGAAATTCCCGAAATAAAGGATTGCAAACATAAAAGATATGATGAATCGGGGCTTTATCATACGAATGCGCAACGTTTGCACGCATTGTTGAATGTTTTGGACACGATCATTTTTTCCGATAGACCAGGAAAAACGCTAAGTCAAGCAGACTATTTTTCCGCCAGCTATACACAATCCATACAAAAACAATTATTAATAACCGCTGCGGGACAACCTGGACCCTGTGACCGTCAAGCACACCGGGGACAACCCGCAAACGCTCCGCGTGGGCGTTTCGTTTCGCCGTCCGCAATGGCCCCGCACTTTGCAGAAGCCGTGCAACAACAATGCAGGACCGTAGCAAGCGACAAGACCCGCATGCACTGAGAGGGTTGACTGGAGCGGCGCTTCCGTAAGCCGCATGTCCGGAATCTTTCGTCGACGAGTGATCACATGCTTACCCGAACCGAGAATTTGCCGAGCGTCGCGCGCCGAATGGCTGCCGGCCAGATGTTGGTGGATGGCGCCACGGTGCACGCCGTGGCCGACTCCTTACACCTGTCTGCCCAGACGGTGCGCCGTTATAAAACCATCGTGGAGGACGGCGGGCTCGCTGCGCTACAGCAGATGAGCGTGGGCGGCCGTCCATCGGTGCTCGATCAGGCGGCGCTAGGCTGGATCGCGCTCGCGCTGCACGGCTCCGCCCGCGATCACGGCTTTGCCAGCGATGCCTGGACCAATAGCCGCGTGCGCGAATTGATCGGCCGGCAATTCGGCGTGCACTATTCGCGCGTCTATACCTGGCAGATCGTGTCGAACCTGGGACTGGGCCATCGCCTGTCGAAATCGGCGCGCTAAAGGCGCGTGCTAGCCGATATCCGGCGCGGCGGCCGATCCCGCCTCGCCGGTCTCATCGCCAGTCCATTCTCTTGCGTGCACCTGGTTGCGCCCCGCCGTCTTCGCTTCGTAGAGCAAAGCGTCGGCCGCAGCGAGTAACTGCGCGCCGCTGCCGCCGCTTCTGCCCACGGGCGGCGCGCAACTCGCACATCCCACGCTCACGGTGACCCGGCCATAGCGCGAGCCGCTGTGCGCCAGATTGGCCGCCTCCACTCGCCGACGAATCTTTTCGGCGATCTTCTGCGCGCCTTCAAGCGACGTAAGCGGCAGCACGACGGCGAACTCCTCGCCGCCGTAACGCGCGGTCATGTCCGTCGCGCGCCGCGTGCCGGACGCGATGCGCTCGGCGACCAGCGCCAGCACTTCGTCGCCTGCCGCGTGCCCATACGTGTCGTTGAACAGCTTGAAATGATCGATGTCGAGAAACAGCACGGAAAGCGCGGACTGCCCGCGCGTGGCGCGCTGCCATTCGGCGATCAGGCGCTCGTCCAGCGCGCGCCGGTTCGCCAGACCGGTGAGCGGGTCGGTCAGCGCCAGACGCTCGAGCGCGGCCTGCGCGAGCACCTTGTCGCGCAACGCGAAGGCCAGAATCCACGACACCGCGACCCATGCGCCGCCGAACACCGTCGTCATGGCCAGCGCGAGCCAGGACCTGCGCCGCCAGCTCGCGAGAATATCGTCCACAGCAGGCGCAACGCCGACGATGATCGGCGTGCCCTCCGCGCGCGCGAAGGTATAGAGCCGCTCCACCCCGTCCGCGTCCGAATGCGCCGTGAAGGTGCCGGAATCGTGCTGCGAGATGATGCGGTAGTTCTGCCAGTTCGCGTAGCTCGTACCCGCGCCATGCGGCATCATCGGCCTGCTCGCGAGCAGCGTGCCGTCCTGCATGATGATGAACACCCCGCCACGACGTCCCACGTCGATGCGCTCCACAAGCTGCTGAAAATAATCGAGCCGCACACCAAGCAACGCCACTCCCTCGAACGCGCCATCAGGCGCATCGATACGACGCGACAGCGCGATCGACTGCACGCCCTTGCGCAAACGCGATAGATAGGGCTTCGAAATAAACAGACCGGCTTGCGGATTGCTTGCCTGCGCAACAAAGAAGTCGCGATCGGCCAATGAAACGTCGGCGGGCACCGCATCGCTTTGCGACGCCTTCACATGGCCCTGCGCATCGAGCACATACGCGCCGCCCAGAAATGAGGCCGCCGTTGCGCGATCGAACAGCATGCGCTGACGCAAGGCATCGGGCAGCCGCCAGGTTTGCGGCTGCTGCGCGCCCGACACCACTGCTTGCAGCGAAAGATCGTAAAGCTCGACATTGCGCGTGATATCGGCCGTGACGATCCGCACGATATTCGACGAGTTCTCGATCGCATGGCGCAGTTCGTCGGCGCGACCGCGATAGAGCGCCGCGTAGGTCAACGCCGCCATCGCCGTGGCGATCAGCGTGCCGCACCACGCCGCAAAAAACGGATGATTGCCGATCAAACCCGTGACGCCCTTGCCGCGCGCAAGCAGCCAGCGGCGCACGCGCAAGCGGCGGCCCGGCGCGAACACGCTCAAGGCCAGTACATGCCGATGCGAACGGCCGCGGTGCGCATGCGCACACGGGTCTTGCACAGTTTCATCGGCGCGCTCGGCCACGTCCGCAATCCTCCTATGAATGGCCGCCTTTTATGGCCTTTTTTACCGTGAACGTACGCCATCCGGCATGTCTTGCACACCGATATCATCAATTCGTCACGCATGCTCCGCATGATCGGAAGCGTTGCTTTCACCGCCGCTTTCGAAGCGGTTTCGACTGACCAATCCCCTCGTTCTACCCGCCAGATACAGGAGCCTGCTCGTCATGCCGGACCTTTCCCTGTCACCGCAACCGGGCGCCGCGCCCACGCGTGGCCGTAACGTGAGCCTGCTCGTTTTCCTGCTCGTGATTGCCGCGGGCGCTGTCTACGTAGGCATGCATCTCGCCGACGATCTTTCCCCCGTGCGCGAAAGCTCCGCGCTGCCGTGGCTGTTGCTGGGTATCGCCCTGCTGATCGCGCTGGGCTTCGAGTTCGTCAACGGCTTCCACGATACCGCGAATGCCGTCGCGACCGTCATCTACACGCACTCGCTCTCGCCCAACCTGGCCGTGATCTGGTCGGGCGCCTGGAACTTCCTGGGCGTGCTGACTTCGAGCGGCGCCGTGGCCTTCGGCATCCTGCAGTTGCTGCCGGTCGAACTGATCCTGCAAGTGGGCAGCAGCGCGGGCTTCGCGATGGTGTTCGCACTGCTGATCGCCGCCATCATCTGGAACCTGGGCACGTGGTATTTCGGCCTGCCGTCGTCGAGCTCGCATACGCTGATCGGCTCGATCATCGGCGTGGGTTTGATGAACCAGTTGATGCACGGCGCCAACGGCACGAGCGGCGTGGACTGGAGCCAGGCGATGGGCGTGGGCAAGTCGCTGCTGTTCTCGCCGATCGTCGGTTTCCTGCTGGCCGCGCTGCTGCTGCTCGTGCTCAAGGCGCTGGTGAAAGTGCCCGCGCTCTATAGCGAGCCGAAGGGCAACGAACCGCCGCCGTTCTGGATTCGCGCGCTGCTGATCCTCACCTGCACGGGCGTGTCGTTCGCGCACGGCTCGAACGACGGCCAGAAAGGCATGGGCCTGATCATGCTGATCCTGATCGGCACGGTGCCCACTGCCTACGCGCTCAACAAGGCCGTGACGCCCGCCGAAACGCAGACCTTCATCGCCGTCGCGCACGAAGCCGCCAATACGCTCGGCAAGTACGCCAACGGCGTGGCCGCACCCGCCGATGCCCGCGCCGAAGTCGAACGCTTCGTTGGCTCGCGCACGCTCGCCCCGGCCACGGTGCCGGCGCTTGCCGCGCTTTCCAACCAGTTGGGCGAGCAGGTGGGCGGTTATGGCTCGATTTCGGCGGTACCGCAGTCGGTCGTCGATAACGTGCGCAACAATATGTACCTCGCCTCCGAAGCGATCCGCCTGATGGACAAGGCGAAGCAGCCCGCGTTCTCCGCCACGGACGCCAAGGCCATCGACAACTTCAAGGCGCAGACCGATCACGCGACCAAGTTCATCCCGACCTGGGTGAAGGTGGCCGTGGCCATCGCGCTGGGGCTGGGCACGATGGTGGGCTGGAAGCGCATCGTCGTGACGGTGGGCGAGCGCATCGGCAAGACGCATCTGACCTACGGCCAGGGCGCCAGCGCCGAACTCGTTGCGATGGCAACGATCGGTGCCGCCGACGTCTACGGCCTGCCGGTTTCCACCACCCACGTGCTGTCCTCGGGCGTGGCGGGCACGATGGCCGCGAACGGCTCGGGTCTGCAATGGAACACCGTGCGCAGCCTCGTGCTCGCATGGGTGCTCACGCTGCCGGTGTCGATCGTGCTCGCGGGCGCGCTCTACTGGGTGTTCCGCCACCTGTTCTGAGGTTCGCCCCATAAAAAAGCCGCGCTTCTCACGAAGCGCGGCTTTTACTTTTGGGTTTCAGGCAGCGATCAATAGAGTTCCGGCACGAACATTTCGGGCGGCACCGGCTGGCGAATGTAATCCGGATGATGCACGCGCCCAGGCAGCGTGACCTGCGGATGCTCGATCTCGTGATACGGCACCTGGCTGAGCAGATGGCTGATGCAGTTCAGGCGCGCGCGCTTCTTGTCCACGCCCTGCACGACCCACCACGGCGCCTCGGGAATATGCGAGCGCTGCAGCATCGCTTCCTTGACGTGCGTGTACGCTTCCCAGCGGCGGCGGCTTTCGAGGTCCATCGGCGAAAGTTTCCACTGCTTGAGCGGATCTTCGATACGGCTCTGGAAGCGGACTTCCTGCTCGTCGTCGGTAATCGAAAACCAGTATTTGACGATCTGGATGCCGCTGCGCACGAGCATCTTTTCGAACTCCGGCACCGAGCGGAAGAACTCTTCGTACTCGTCGTCGCTACAGAAGTTCATCACGCGCTCGACGCCCGCGCGGTTGTACCAGCTACGGTCGAACAGCACCATTTCGCCGCCTGCGGGCAGATGCTGGACATAGCGCTGGAAATACCATTGCGTGCGTTCGCGGTTGTTCGGTGCGGGCAGCGCGGCCACGCGGCACATGCGCGGATTCAGACGCTGCGTGATGCGCTTGATGACGCCGCCCTTGCCCGCCGCATCGCGGCCCTCGAAAATCACCACGAGACGATGCCCGGTGCTGGCGATCCAGTCCTGCATCTTCACGAGTTCGCCTTGCAGGCGGATCAACTCGCGGAAATAGACGCGGCGCAGCGCGCGCGTTTCTTCGGTGATTTCGAGGCCGTTTTCCTGCAGGCGGTCGTCGACTTCCATTTCGAGCTCTTCGTCATAGGCGTCGATCAGCTCTTCGTTGAGACGGCGACGACGCTCGCGCTCGGCGTCGGACTGCTGTTGCGCGTCGAAATCCGCTTGCTGGGCGGCCTCGGCACCGCGCTCCATTTCGTTCATGGCGACTCTCCTCTTTCGATGAATGGCAACCCGCGGCGCTCGCGCCTCGCGTGCATCCCGATATCGGACCTCACGCGCGCGGACGGACACGGCCACGCGCCACTATCGGCGCTACGGGTGTCACACATATTTCAAATGCATCGATCACTTGCCATGGATCGCTTGACCGAGCGGCCTGGCGAAGCTCAACTCATGCCCGTCCGGGTCGAGCAGATGAAAATAACGCTCGCCCCAAGGCGCGTCCTGCGGCGCGAACTCGGGCGTGAGGCCCGCCGCGCAAACCTGCGCATGGAAGACATCGACGTCGCTTACATAGAAAATCGCGCGGCCCCAGCCCTCGACCTTGCCATGCTGCCCTTCGAGCAGATTCAGATAGCACGCCGCCGCGCCCTGGCCCAATTCGAACGACGCAAAACCGGCGATGGCGGCCCCGGCTTTGTGCGTGAAACCCAGCGCCTCGTAAAAGCGCACCGAACGCGCGATGTCGCTCACGGTGAGCGTAATGGCATTCAGCGATTCGATACGCGCGGTGGGCGGGTTCATGGCCGTGGCTCCTTATTGTTTGGGTCGCTGCGTCGGGTCGCTGCATTGTGTCGCTGCGACGGATCGCTGCGTTCAGCCTGTGCGCCGACTTTAGCAGCCTTTGGCGGCGCCAGGCTTCAGGTTGGCGTATGGCGGCCCCGCGGCAAATCGGGCTAAGCCGCACTGGCCCGGCGCGTGCGCCGTTTTGGGGCGATGGCTGCGCGGGCCTTCGGCGTCGCGCCCGGCCAGCTATCGCGCTCACTGGTTGGACCAGTTTCGATCAAGCCGCTCTCCTCGCCCACCCGCGCACGCACGAAATCGATATGCGTCTGCATGGCCGTGCGCGCCTCTTCCGGGCGCCGCGCGAGAATCGCATCGCATAGCGTGCGGTGTTGCAGAAGCAGCAGACTCGACGCCTCCGCGTTCTGTTCGCGCAGCCCCGTGCCATTGATTGTGATGTGCTCGCGCAGCACGCCCAGCACGCTCGTATGCAGGTGCAAAAACATCGCGTTGTGCGACGCCTGGGCGATGACTTCGTGCAGCTTCGCATCGGCATCGGCTTCCGCGCTTTTATCGTCGCTGGCGCGCGTGCGCTCCAGTTCGTCCATCAGCGTGCGGATGCGTGCGAGATCGTCGTCGCTCGCGCGCAGCGCCGCGAAATACGCGGTCGCGCCTTCCAGCACGCGGCGAAATTCGAGGATGTCGTCGCGCAGCGCCGGATGATCGGCCACCAGTTGCCCCCAAGGCGAAGCAAAGCCCGTGCGCAACTGATCGGTGACGAATACGCCCGCACCGGCGCGGCTCGCCACCAGACCGCGCGCGGCGAGCCGCTGGGTCGCCTCGCGCACCGTATTGCGCGCGACGCCATAGTCCTGCGCGAGCACGCGCTCGGACGGCAGCTTCTCGCCCGCGCGCCACGTCCCGTCGAGCAGCGCGGTTTCCATCCGGCGCATTACCGTTTCGACGCGCCCGCGCGCGCCAGCCCTGTCCCTCATTGCCTGTCCCCGAACCTGTCCTGTGCTTCGAAGGCCGCGTGGCGTATTTCCCAACTGGTCCAACCAGTTTGAAGCCGCTGCCCGAAGCGGGAATTATGCGCCACAAACCCGCCGTCGCCGCGCCCGAACCCGCCGGACGCCAACGAGACGCCAGCACGACGCGCTCCCCAACATCGATTCGTCGAGGAGCGCCCTTCGATACGAGCGAGACATGAAGCCACGGCAATACCCCACCGGCCCGCGCCCCACCGACGTCTACCTGTTCGCGACCTGCCTCGTGGACCTGTTCGTGCCCCAGGCGGGCCTCGACGCGGTCAAGCTGCTTGAGCGCGAAGGCCTCACCGTCCACTTTCCGCGCGGCCAGAGCTGCTGCGGCCAGCCCGCCTACAGCAGCGGCAACCCGCGCCAGGCGCGCGAAGTCGCCCGTGCGCAACTCGGCCTGTTCGAGCAGCCGTGGCCCGTCATCGTCCCTTCGGGTTCGTGCGCGGGCATGATGCGGCATCACTGGCCGGCCCTGTTCGATAGCGACGACGCCGGCAACCCGGCCCGCGAAAAAGCCGATGCCGCACGGGCCACCGCCATCGCCGGGCGCGTCTATGAACTGACCGAATTCCTCGTGCGCGTGCTCGACATCGACCTGGGCCCGCACGGCACCTACAGCGACGCCGCGCGCGATCAGCCCGAAGAACGCGTGGTCCTGCATACCTCGTGCGGCGCGCGCCGCGAAATGGGCACGCGCGTGCATGGCGTCGAAGCCGTCGATGCGCTGCCCGGCGTCACGCGCATCGAGCACGAACGCGAATCCGAATGCTGCGGCTTTGGCGGCACGTTCTCGCTCAAGCACCCCGACATCTCCGGCGCGATGGTCGCCGACAAGATCGCCTCGGCCTGCGCGACGGGTTGCAACCGCCTGGTATCCGCCGATTGCGGCTGCCTGCTCAACATCGGCCACGCTGCGCAGCGCAAGGGCTCGCCGCTCGAAGTCGAACATCTTGCGTCGTTCCTGTGGCGCCGTACTGGCGGAGAAGCATGAGCATGGATAACTTCGATACCCTCGATGCACGCGAGCGCATGCTGGCCCGTCTGCGTGCCAGCGCGCCCACCGCCGCAACGCCCGCCGCCGCGCTCGACCAGCGCATCAACGCTCACTACGCGCAGCGCCGCGCGCACGACGCGGCCACGCTCGCCACGCCATCCGCACGCATCACGCAGTTCCAGCGCATGCTCGAAGCCGCACACGCCGATGTCGTCTGCGCAAGCGCACAAGCATGGCCGACGGCGCTCGCGCAACGCCTCGCTTCTTCGGGCGTCAAGCGGATGCTGCTCGATACGTCGAACGCCGAAGGCAACGCGCTCGCCAACGCACTGCATGAGCACGCGAGCGCGATCGAAACCCGCGATTACGCAGCGCCGATAGAAACATGGAAGTCCGAACTATTCGACACGATCGACGCGGGTTTTACGGTGGCACGCTCCGGCCTTGCCGCCACCGGCACGCTGATCGTCGTCCCGGACGCCAACGCGCCTCGCACCGTTTCACTCGTGCCGCCACTGCATATCGCGCTGGTTCACGCCCACACCCTGCACGCCGACCTGCACGCCGCCGTAGCCGCAGAACGCTGGCGCGACGGCATGCCGACCAATCTCGTGATGATCTCCGGCCCCTCGAAGACCTCGGACATCCAGCAGACCACGGCCTACGGCGCACACGGCCCGCGCGCCTTGTGGGTGATCGTCGTCACCGGCGACGAAGCCGATGCCGATGCCGATGCCGATGCCGATGCCGATGCCGATGCCGATGCCGATGCCGCAAAGCCCACGCCTTCGAACGGAGCCGCGCAATGAGCACGACCGAACACGCCAACGCTGAAAACACGCTGCATTTCGTGCCCACGGCTGAATTTCGCCAGCGCGCCCGCGCCGCGCTCGACGACCCGCAACTGCGTAAAAGCTTTCGCGGCGCGATGGATTTTCTGCAAGGCAAACGTGCCGCGCAGTTTCCCGAAGCGGACGAACTCGAAGACCTGCGCGACCTTGGCGAAGCGGTGCGCCAGCACGCGCTGTCCCGCCTGCCCGAACTGCTCGAACAACTCGAAACGAAGCTGCGCGCCAACGGCATCCAGGTCCATTGGGCCGAAACCGCCGACGACGCCAACCGCATCGTTCACCGCATCGCGCAACAGCACGCGGCCACGCGCGTCATCAAGGGCAAGTCGATGGCGAGCGAGGAAATCGAGCTGAATCACTATCTGGGCGAGCGCGGCATCGATTGCATCGAATCGGATATGGGCGAGTACATCGTGCAGCTTGCCGGCGAAAAGCCTTCGCATATCGTCATGCCCGCGATCCATAAAACGAAAGGCGATATCGCGCATCTGTTCGAAGAGCACATTCCCGATACCCCCTATACCGAAGACGTCGACGCGCTGATTCAAACCGGCCGCCGCGCGCTGCGCCGCGCCTTCGTGGATGCGCAGATCGGGCTATCCGGCGTGAACTTCGCCGCCGCCGATACCGGCACGCTCTGGCTCGTGGAAAACGAAGGCAACGGCCGGCTTTCGACCACGGTGCCTGACGTGCATGTTGCGATCATGGGCATGGAAAAGGTGGTGGCGAAGCTCGAACATATCGTGCCGTTATCGAGCCTGCTGACACGCTCGGCCACCGGCCAGCCGATCACGACGTACTTCAACCTCATCAGCAGCCCGCGCCGCGAAGGCGAAAAAGACGGCCCGCGCGAAGTGCATCTCGTGCTGCTCGACAACGGCCGCAGCCAGGCTTACGCCGACGAACAATTGCGCGCCACGCTGCAATGCATTCGCTGCGGCGCGTGCATGAATCATTGCCCGGTGTACACGCGCATCGGCGGGCATGCTTATGGCACGACCTATCCTGGCCCGATCGGCAAGATCATTTCGCCGCACTTGCTAGGCCTCGACGCGACTGCCGATCTGCCCACCGCATCGAGCCTGTGTGGCGCGTGCGGCGAAGTCTGTCCCGTGCGTATTCCGATTCCGCAATTGCTGGTGCGCCTGCGTACCGAAGCGAATCGCGACCCCGAAGAATCCGTCGCGCATCCGCTGCGTGGCCAGGGCGCAAACCATAGCCGCAGCGAGCAGTTCATCTGGCGTTTCTGGAGCGGCGCGTTCGCGCATCCGCGTGCCTATCGCGCGCTGCGCTGGGCAGCGACGCGTCTGCGCGGCCTCGCGCCTTCGCAGCAAATGGGCTGGACGCAGCACCGCACGCCGCTCAAACCCGCGCCGCGCAGCCTGCACGATCTGCTGCGCGACCGCGATCAACCGCAATAGCGGCACACGCAAATATCATCAGTCATGCGAAATATATTCCAAGCCATGTCTGACGATTTTCATTTCGTTTTGAACCGCATCATCGGAGGAGACCGTAGTGCAACCCTGGCATCAGATTTACACCCCGCTCGGCAGTGTGTGGCTGTCCGCGCTTGTGGCCGCCGTGCCCATCCTGTTCTTCTTTGTCGCGCTCGCCGGCCTGCGTCTCAAGGGCCACGTGGCAGCCGCGATCACGCTCGTGCTCGCGCTGGGCGTGGCCATCTTCGAATACGGCATGCCCGTGCGCCAGGCGCTCGTGTCCGCGGGATTCGGCTTTGCCTATGGTCTCTGGCCGATTGCGTGGATCATCGTCACCGCCGTGTTTCTCTACAAGATCGTGGTGAAAACCGGGCAGTTCGACATCATTCGCGCTTCGGTCCTGTCGATAACCGATGACCAGCGCCTGCAACTGCTGTTGATCGGCTTTTCGTTTGGCGCATTCCTGGAAGGTGCCGCGGGCTTTGGCGCGCCGGTCGCCATTACGTCGGCGCTGCTGGTCGGACTCGGTTTCGAGCCGCTTTATGCGGCCGGTCTGTGCCTGATCGCCAACACGGCGCCGGTGGCATTCGGCGCGATGGGCATTCCCATCATCGTTGCGGGACAGGTCACGGGCATCGATCCGTTCCTGATCGGCGCGATGGCTGGCCGCCAGTTGCCGCTGCTCTCGCTGTTCGTGCCGTTCTGGCTGGTCTTCATCATGGACGGCAAGCGCGGCCTCAAGGAAACGTGGCCCGCAGCGCTGGTCGCGGGCGGCAGCTTCGCGGTGACGCAGTATTTCACGTCGAATCACATCGGGCCGGAACTGCCGGATATTACTTCGGCACTCGTGAGCCTCGTTGCGCTGGCTGCGTTTCTCAAGGTGTGGTCGCCGCGTCGTGCAGCGCAAGGCGCGACGTCGAACGTTCGCATCAGCGGCGGCGCTGCTGCCATGGGCGGTTTCGGTGGCGGCGCGCGGAACGCTGCGCCGTCGAGTCGACAGGCTTCGCCGTACAGCATTGCGCAGACCGTGCGCGCATGGTCGCCGTTCATTCTGCTGACCGCCATCGTCACGGTCTGGAGCGTCAAGCCGTTCAAGGCGCTGTTCGCCGCGAAAGGTCCACTCGCGGGCACGGTGCTGAGTTTCCATGTGCCGGGCCTCGATCAACTCGTCGTGCGTACCGCGCCGATTGTCGCGACCGCCAAGCCCTACGAAGCCGTGTTCAAGATCGACTGGCTTGCTGCCGTGGGCACCGCGATCATGCTGACTGCCATCGTCTCCGCGCTGATCCTCAAGATGAAGCCGCGCGCCGCTATTTCGGCGTTCTTCGAAACGCTCGGCGACCTGCGCCGTCCGGTGCTGTCGATCGGCCTCGTGCTGGCCTTCGCGTTCGTGGCGAACTACTCGGGCATGTCGTCGACGCTCGCGCTGGCACTCGCCGGCACGGGCGCCGCGTTCCCGTTCTTCTCGCCGTTCCTCGGCTGGCTGGGCGTATTCCTGACTGGTTCGGATACCTCATCGAATGCGCTGTTCTGCTCGTTGCAGCACACCACCGCGCATCAGATCAACGTATCGGACACGCTGCTCGTGGCGGCCAATACATCGGGCGGCGTGAGCGGCAAGATGATCTCGCCGCAATCGATCGCGGTGGCCTGCGCGGCGACGGGTCTCGTCGGCAAGGAAGCTTCGCTGTTCCGCTTCACGCTGCGTCATAGCCTGTTCTTCGCCGCAATCGTGGGTATCGTCACGCTGATCCAGGCTTATGTGCTGACGGGAATGATCCCGCAGTAAGCGGATCGACACTGCATTGAAAGGCCGTTGTTCGCGTCGTTCACACACGCGCGCAACGGCCTGAAACATTTCTTCATCGCACTTTTAAGCCGTATTTAAGGCATGAAACCTACGCTTGATTCGTCCGGCATCTGCAACCCGGGTCTGATCGACGAATCGATGGAGGTGAAAAATGAATGCACGCTCAGTTCAATACAAGACCGCTGCGCTTTCGCTGGCTGCCACGCTCACGCTCGCGCTCGGTGCACAAGGCGCCTTCGCCGCCACCATGAATAACGCTGTGAATGGTTTGCCTCCGGCGCAGCACGCGGGCGGTATCGCCTTTATTTCCGGCGGGATCGGCAGCGATCAGTCGGCGGCATTCAAGGCCGCCACCGCGCACTATCCGCTCTCGCTCGAATTCGCGCGCCAGTCCGCGAGCGGTAACGAATATCTCGCCGATGTGCCGGTAACGATTGCCGATGCGCACGGCGATACGCTGCTTTCCACGCGCACGCATGGGCCGTTCATGCTGGTCGCGCTGCCGCACGGAGAATATGTCGTGAGCGCGAGTCACGACGGCAAGACCGTCAAGCGCACGGTAGAAGTCGGCAAGACCACGCACGAGCACGAAGCTTTCGTCTGGCCTGCGTAAAAAGCAGCGCGCCAATATCGCGTCGTTCGTGCTGTTATCACCAGCGTTTTGCAAATCCGATGCGCGTTTTCCGGGCCTAGAACAAGGCTTGCAGAGAACGCGCACGCACACCTGGCCGTCGCGCCCACCACGCATTTCGTCGAACTGGGTCAGCGCGGGCATTTCGGTGGTCTGGCAGCCCTTCCTGTGGCTCGCCGTGATCAGCGGCGTGCTGTTTGCCTTTTCGCTGATGCGCTTTCGCAAGACCCTCAGCCGCATGGCCTGAATCCGCACTAATCGAGCCTCTTTGCGCGCCTGGCGCAGATTGCGTTTGCGCGAGGTTTGCGTTCATGCCACAAAGATGAACTCCGTCCCCGTTTGCGGCTATGATCGTGATCTGCGGTCGGCCGGCCAACGCGCCGGGCAAGCGACCCGCATCGTCCAGACACACGCGGTCGAATTCCCGGAGAGCATCGAATGGCATTGGGGTGGCTGGTCGTCCTTCCGTTTATCGCTGCGGCGCTGGTCGCGCTCACGGCCCATCGCCTGCGTGCGCTGTCGACCTGGATCGCCTTCGCAGCCGCTCTATTCGGTCTGGGTCTGCTGCTGAGCGAACGCGTGGGCATGGCCACCTTCGGCGTCATGCAGTGGCGGCACGAATGGGTGCCCGACATCGGCCTCGCGCTTTCGCTGCGTCTGGACGGCCTCTCCTTCATGTTCGCGCTGCTGGTGCTCGCCATCGGCCTGCTGGTGTTTATCTACGCGCGCTACTACCTCGCGGGCAACGATGCATTGCCGCGCCTTTATCTGCTGCTTCTGCTGTTCATGGGCGCGATGCTCGGCGTGGTGCTCGCGAACAATCTGCTGCTGCTCGTGATCTTCTGGGAACTGACGAGTCTGGTGTCGTTCCTGCTGATCGGCTTCTGGCCGTCGCGGCCCGATGCGCGGCGCGGCGCGCGCATGGCGCTCACCATCACGGGCGCGGGCGGGCTGGCGCTGCTGGCCGCCGTGCTGCTGATCGGCCATGTCTGCGGCAGCTATGAACTCAACGATGTGCTCGCGCAGGCGCCCAGAATCCAGCATGATCCGCTTTATCCGGCCATTCTGCTGCTGACGCTATTCGCGGCGTTTACCAAGTCGGCGCAATTTCCGTTTCACCTCTGGCTGCCGCACGCGATGTCCGCGCCCACGCCGGTTTCGTCCTACCTGCATTCGGCGACGATGGTGAAAGCCGGTATCTTCCTGCTCGCGCGCCTCTATCCGATCTTCGAAGGCACGCATCTCTGGACCTATACCGCCACGCTCGCCGGTCTCGTCACGCTGGTCGGCGGCGCGTCGATGGCCTTGTTCCAGCGCGATCTCAAAGGCCTGCTCGCGTATTCGACGATCAGCCATCTCGGCCTGATCGTGCTGCTGTTCGGTCTCGACACGCAACTCTCCACCGTCGCCGCGCTCTTTCACACCGTCAATCATGCGGTGTTCAAGGCTTCGCTCTTCATGGCCGCCGGGATCATCGATCACGAAACCGGCACGCGCGATCTCGGGCGTCTACGCGGGCTGCGCAAGACCATGCCACACACGGCCGTGCTGGCGAGCGTCGCCTCGCTGGCGATGGCGGGCGTGCCGCTGCTCAACGGCTTTCTATCGAAGGAAATGTTCTTCGGCGAGACGCTGGCACAAGGCATGTTCGGCCCATTCAACTGGGCGATTCCGGTGGTCGCGATTGCGGCCGCGGCGCTCTCCGTGGCCTATTCGCTGCGCTTCGTCTGGGGCGTGTTCTTCGACGGCGCGACGCCGCACGACCTGCCCCACTATCCGCCGCACGAACCGCCGCGCTTCATGAAGCTGCCGGTCGAAATCCTCGTGGTGATCTGTCTGCTGATCGGCCTGTTTCCGCAGCATACGATCGGCCGCCTGCTGGCGTCGGCGGCGTGGTTTACGCTGGGCGGCAAGCTGCCCGAGTACAGCCTGAGCATCTGGCACGGCATCAACACGCCGCTGATCATGAGCGTGGTGTCGTTCGTGGCGGGCGGCGCGCTGTTCTTCCTGCGCCGCGACGCATTCCGCCATCATCGCTCGATGCTTTCCGATATGAACGCCAGCGAAGGCTTCGATCGACTCGTGCAGCGCCTCGAAAAAGGCGCCGCCGTGATCGTGCGCGTCTTCGAAACGCGTTCGCTGCCCGCCTATCTGTCGTGGATGATCGCCGCGATGCTGATCGTACCTGGCGCGTATTTCTTCGCGCTGGGCGCGTGGGGCGGAACGCTGCCGCGCCTGCCCGTCGATGCACTCACGCTCAGCGGCCTCGTGCTGATGGCGCTGCTCGCGGTGGGCGTGGTGCTGGTGCGCCAGCACACGCTCTATGCGCTGGTGATGCTGAGCACCTGCGGCTTGCTCGTGACACTGGCGTTCGCGCGCTTTTCCGCGCCCGATCTCGCGCTCACGCAGGTGAGCGTCGAAGTCGTCACGGTGCTGCTGCTCGTGCTGGCGATCTACTTCCTGCCCAATCTGCAAACCGTAATCGAGCCGATTCCCGCGCGTCTGCGCAACGGCCTGCTTGCACTCGCGGGCGGCGGGTTGCTCGGCAGCGTGGCCTACGAAGTGATGACGCGCGAACCCGCACAAGGCATCGCGCCGTACTTCCTCGCGAACGCGTTGCCGGGCAGCGGCGGTCATAACGTGGTGAATGTGATCCTCGTCGATTTTCGCGGCTTCGACACCATGGTCGAAGTGAGCGTGCTGGTGGTCGCGGGCCTCGCGGTCAAGGCGCTATTGCGCGGCCTGCGCCTGAAAGCGCCGGGCACGGGGCCGGGCGGTTTGCCGTGGTCGTCGCAATCGCATCCGCTGCTGCTGGCGATTCTCGCGCGGCTGATGTTGCCGCTCACGATGCTCGTCGCCGTATTCGTCTTTCTGCGCGGCCACAATCTGCCGGGCGGCGGCTTTATCGCTTCGCTGATCGTGTCCATCGCGCTGCTGCTTCAGTACGTGGCGAGCGGCGTGCTCTGGACCGAATCGCGCATCCGCCTCAATTACCGTGCGCTCGCCGGGCTTGGTCTACTCGTTGCGGCCGCAACGGGTCTGGGCAGCCTCGCATTCGGCTATCCGTTTCTCACCAGCGCGTTCGGGCATTTCCATCTGCCGCTGATCGGCGAAATCGAATTGAGTACGGCAATGCTCTTCGATCTGGGCGTGCTGGGCGCGGTGGTAGGCACGACGCTTACGATCGTTTCGCACCTGGGCGTGCGCGACAAGGACATGCAATCCGTGGAGAAAAGCTGATGGAAGCCGCCTTCGCCGCCGCTATCGGAGTACTGTGCGCCAGCGGTATCTATCTGCTGCTGTGCGCGCGTGTGTTCCCTGTGATTCTCGGCATCACGCTGTTTTCCTATGCGATCAATCTGTTCCTGCTGGGCATGGGACGGCTCACGACAGGCCAGCCACCCGTGATCGCCCCCGGCGCGCAATACGCCGATCCCGTGCCGCAGGCGCTCGTGCTCACGGCCATCGTGATCGGCTTTGCGATGACGGCGTTCACGGTCGTGCTCGCGCTGCGCTCGCTCGCCATCACCGGCAGCGACCACGTGAACGGCGAAGCCAGCACGCCCAACGTCACCGGTCAGGAGACGCGCGGCGCATGAATCACGCCCTTCTGCTTCCGATCCTGATCCCGCTTTTCGCGGCCGGCGCCATCGTGGCGCTGCCGGTGCGGGCCAAGCGCCTGCAGCGCGCGATCAACGCCGTGGCGATCATCGCGCTGCTGCCCGTCGCGGCCCTGTTGACCGCGCACGCCGCGCAAGGCGAGATCGCCAGTTACGCGCTCGGCGCGTGGCGCGCGCCGTTCGGCATCGTGCTTCAGCTCGACCGCCTGGGCGCGCTGATGCTGCTGCTCACCGCCGTGCTCGGCTGCTGCTGCCTGCTGGGCACCTCGAGCGCCGACGCGCGGCGCGGCCGTTATTTCCGCGCGCTTTTCCAGTTCGAATTGATGGGCCTGAACGGCGCCTTTCTCGCGGGCGACCTGTTCAACCTGTTCGTGTTCTTCGAACTGCTGCTGATCGCGTCCTATGCGCTGCTGCTGCACGGCGGCGGCGCGCGGCGCGTGCGCAACGGCCTGCATTATCTGCTGATGAACCTGGTGGGATCGTCGTTCTTTCTGATCGCGCTGGGCGTGCTGTACGGCATCGCCGGCACGCTGAACATGGCCGATATGGGCGAACGCCTCGCGCATCTGGACCCGGGCATGCTGCCGCTCGCGCGCTTCGCAGGCGCCACGCTGATGCTGGTATTCGGCCTCAAGGCCGCCGTGTTTCCGATGTCGTTCTGGCTGCCGCAGGCGTACCGCAGCGCAATCGGCCCGGTGGCGGCGCTATTCGCGATCATGACGAAGGTCGGCATCTACGCGATGCTGCGTTGCGATGCGCTGGTGTTCGGCATCGGCACGGGCAGCGTGCTCGATTCGTTTATGCGCGACTGGGCGTGGTGGATGGCCATCGCGACAATCGCCTTCGGTGCGCTGGGCGCGCTGGCCGTATCGAGTCTGAAAACGACCACCGGCTATCTGGTGCTGGTTTCCGTGGGTCTGCTGATTGCCGCCATCACGCAGCAATCGCCGCTCGCGTGGAGCGCGGTGCTCTACTACCTGATCAGCACGACGCTCTGTTCGGCCGCGCTGTTCCTGCTCGCCGATACGCTCGAACCGGAAGCCATCGCGGCTGCGCACACCGCCGGCCATGAAGCGCTGGAGCCCGCCTCGCTCGAAGCCCTCGACGACACCGCCGCCGCCGCGATCTCGCCCGAATCCGATGGCGTGGCGGCTTCTCGCGCGAAAGCGGCCTTCGCGCCCTGGCCTTCGAATATCGCCGGGATGCTGTATCTGATCGCCGCCGTGGGCGCAGCGGGCCTGCCGCCGCTTTCCGGTTTTATCGGCAAGGCGATGGTGCTCTCCGCCACGCCGATGAGCGAAGCCGTAGTGCTGTGGCCCGCCGTGCTGCTCTCCAGTCTGCTGCTGATCGTCGCCCTGAGCCGCACGGGCACGCGCCTGCTGTGGGCCGAACCGGCAGCGCGCGCCGAAGCCAGCGCACCCGCCCGTGCGCCGCGCGGCAGTTCGGCGAAACTGGCGGCCTGCGCGCTGCTGCTCGGCTGCGTGGCCGCCGCAACCCTGGGCGCGGGATCGCTGCGCCAGTATCTGGACGCCACCGCCGCGCAGCTGTTCGACCGCGCCGCCTACGTGCACGCGATCCTGCCTGCAACGAACGGGAGCTGACGCATGCTCAAACGGCTCTTTCCACATCCCTGGCTCAGCGTCGTGCTGCTGGTCTGCTGGGTATTGCTGATGAACGACGTCTCGCCGGGCAATCTGCTGCTCGGCGCGGTGCTCGGCATCGTCATTGCGTTTTGCGTCGGCGAGGGGCTGTGGCTCGCGCCCGTGCGCTTCGGGCGGCCGTGGCTGCTGCTGCGTCTCTTTGGGCGCGTGCTGATCGACATCGTCGTCGCCAATGTGGAAGTCGCGCTGCTGGTGCTCGGTCCCACCCAACGCCTGCGGCCCGCGTTTATCGAAGTGCCGCTCGACAGCACGCACGAAATCGCGCTCACGGCGCTGATCAGCATCGTGTCGCTGAGTCCCGGCACACTCTGCGCCGAACTCAGCGACGATCGCACGCGCCTGATCGTGCACGTGCTCGATCTCGCGGATGAAGCGGCCCTGGTCGCGTCGATCAAGTCGCGCTACGAAGCCCCTTTGCTGGAGATATTCGCATGCTAGCCATCGTGATTCCTGTCTCGTTCGCGATCCTTGGCGTCGCGTTTCTGCTCACGCTCGCGCGCCTCGTGCGCGGGCCTTCGCTGCCCGATCGCATCGTCGCGCTGGACACGCTCAATATCAACGCAATCGCGCTGATCGTGGTGTACGGCATCAGCCTGCGCTCGACGGTATTTTTCGAAGCCGCCTTGCTGATCGCGGTGATGGGTTTCGTGGGCACGGTTGCGCTCACGAAATACCTGCAGCGCGGCGACATCATCGAACTCAACTGAACCACGCCATCAGGAGGCAAGTCGATGCAAACCGCCGTTGAAGCGATCGTGTCCGTGCTGCTGCTCGTGGGCAGCCTGTTTACGCTGATCGGCGCGATCGGGCTTTTTCGCCTGCCCGATTTTTTCATGCGCCTGCACGGCCCGACCAAGTCGACCACGCTCGGCGTGGGCGGGATTGTGCTCGCCTCGGTGATCTACTTCAGCACGCAAAACAACTACGCAAGCCTGCATGAACTGCTGATTCCCGCTTTTCTCTTTCTCACCGCGCCCATTAGCGCGCATATGCTCGCGAAAGCCGGCATCCAGCAACGCGTACCGTTGACGGGCGCCACACGCGGACGCCCGCCCGCCACCGGCGCGTGCGCCGACCACGGCGATACGCGCGAGCCGGAAGGCCACGAAGGCGACGACGCACACGGCGCATCCAATGCGCTTGCGCAAAACGTGCGCCCGGCGCAAAAGCCCGCTCAGGACGACTGAGCGCACGTCAAAGCGGTGCAGTCCCGTTGTAAAAGCAACCTCAATCGCTTCTTCTCGCAGCACACTTAAAGCGCGTTTAAAGCCTCTTTAAATCGCGTTCCAGATATTTCGCTTTAAATCTTCCATCGATGCGGGCACGCGCGCGACGCCGTGCAGCATGCCTTCGGCGCTTGCCGCTTACGCCTCGTTACGACTTCGCTTGCGCGCAAACCACGCGGCGGCACACCGATTGCTGACTTCGCTCGCCTGCATGCCATTTCGTTCACCCAATCCCGGCGTGGCGATGAAACGCAAAACGGCACCATCAGAAATAAAACAACGCGCGCGAGAATTCGCTGCAGACAACGCAGCACACAAAAGAGCGCGCGACTTCGACAGCCATAACCGAGACTCGATGAGGTGGATGAGATGAAGACAATTCGCACTTTGGCCGTGCTCGCAAGCGCGGCAGCACTATTGACCGCCTGCGGCGGCGGCGGCAATGACGTAGGCAAGGAACTGGGCTTGCAAAACCCCGAAATCCATTTCGTGCACGCCCTGCCCGGCGGCTCGAACGTGGACTTCCTGGTCAACGGCAGCGCACTGCAAACCAATATCGCGTACAAGCAGGTCACGAACTTCGCGAATATCAACACGGGTAGCACCAACGTGTCCTATGCGAGCACCGGTACGACCACGGCCATCGCCAGCGGTAATTTCCCTGATGTCGCCAAAGGCCACGAATACACGGTGCTGGCGCTGCCCGCGCTATCGGGCGGCGATATTGGTTTGATCGACGATCCGTTCGACAAGGGTCTGCTGTCCAATAGCGCACGCGTGCGGGCCTTCAATGCCACGGTGAATGCGCAGAACCTCGATATCTATATCGTCGCGCCCAATACGGATATCTCGACCGTTTCGCCGACCATGGCAGGCGTCGCTTTCAAGAACGCCGTGCCGGCCAGCGGCCAGGATTCGAATTATCTGAACGGCGGCACCTACGTGGCGATTGCGACGGTAGCAGGCTCGAAGACGGCGATCTTCCAGTCCGCCTCGTTCAGCCTCGGCAATAACGCCGACTGGCTGATTACCTCGGTGCCGATTTCCGGCACGCTTTCGCAACTCGCCGTTGGGCAGATTCACCTGCTGGTCGCGCAAGGCGGGAATACCTCGCAACCGGCGCTGGAGTTGACGAACCAGTTGACGGGTCAGTAAGCGCGCTTCAGGTGGAAAACACGCGGGGCAAAGGGCGCTTTCACGCCCCGCGCCCCGTTTTTTGCGCTTCGGCCAGCACGAAATCGATAAAGGTGGACGCCGCGCGCGTGTGATGCCGGTTAGGCATATAGAGCATGTACATATGCGTGCCGAAAATGCTCAGACGCCACGCATCGAGCGAAGTCACCACCTGCCCCGCGCGCATGTCGTCGTGCACGACGTAATCGGGCACGATACCCACGCCCAGACCCACCAGGATCGATTGCCGCAGGAACAGGAAGTTCTCCGAAATAATCGACGGCTCCAGCAATACTTCGTGGCGCTCCTCGTTCAGATAGGCCGCGAGGCGCAATTGCCGCCCCACCACCGTTGCGGTAATCAGCGGTGCTTTCGCCAGATCTTCGAGCGTTTCCGGCATGCCGTGCTGCGCCGCCCATTGCGCCGACGCGCAGGCGATGTACTTCACCGGCCCCATATCGCGCGCCACCAGGTTCTGCGGCGGCTCGTGCATCACGCGCACGGCGATATCGACTTCATCGCGCAACAGATCTTCGACGCGATTTTCGAACATCACGTCGAGCACGATGCCCGGATACAGCCGCTTGAAGCGGATCAGCCAGTCCGACATCACCAGTTGCCCATAGCCGCTGGGCACGGAAAGCCGCACGCGCCCCTGCAGACTCTGCCCGAGCGTGGTCACCGATTCGTGCGCGGCCAGCAGCGCATTCTGGATCGTGCGGCCGTGCTCATAGAGCTTCAGGCCGATTTCGGTGGGCTCGACGCGGCGCGTGGTGCGCCGCACCAGTTGCAGGCCGATCGACTTTTCCAGGTGATTGAGGTGATAGCTCACGTTCGCGCGGCTCATCTTGAGACGGCGCGCCGCCTCGCTCAAATTGCCCGCATCGAGGATTTCCACCAGCAAGGTCAGCGCATTGACGTCCACGGTTCCACCCGGCAAATCGGCCACACAGCGCCAAACATCGGTTCATTGTCAAAAATTCTTTGACAGCATGTCAACGAACCATGGGATTGTCAATGAACCTTGGCATCCACACAATGAAGTCCATGATTGGATAACCGCCGCCCGGACCCATCCGGCTGACCCACTATCTGGAGACACGCTTCATGGCACTCGACACGGCCGCATCCCCGCATTCCGCCTCGCCCGTCACGCACGAACTGCGCGGCAAGGTGCTGCTCGTTACCGTGGACAATCCGCCCGTCAACGCGCTGGGCGTCGATGTGCGCCGCGGCCTCGCCGCCGCCATCGAGCACGCCGAAGCCAATGCGGCTGTGCAGGCCGTGCTGATCGTCGGCGCGGGGCGCAACTTTATCGCCGGTGCGGATATCCGCGAGTTCGGCAAACCGCCGCAGTCGCCCGCGCTGCCGGACGTCTGCAACCGCATCGAAGCCAGCCACAAGCCCGTGATCGCGGCGATTCACGGCGCGGCGCTGGGCGGCGGGCTGGAAATCGCGCTCGCGTCGCACTATCGCCTGACGGTGGCGGGCGCGAAGCTCGGCCTGCCCGAAGTGCAACTGGGTCTGCTGCCCGGTGCAGGCGGCACGCAGCGCGCGCCGCGCCTGATCGGCGCCGAAGCCGCGCTCTCGCTGATGTTGAGCGGCAAGCATATCGGCGCGCAGGAAGCGCTCAAGCTGGGCCTCGTCGATCGCGTGGGTTCGAGCGACGACGTGCTCGCCGAAGGTTTCGCCTACGCGCAGGAACTGCTGGCCGCGCACGCGCCCGTGCGCCGCACGCGCGATGCGCAAGGTCTGGCCGAGCGCGCCGCCGCGCAAGCCGCCATCGACGCCGCGCGCGCCGACACCACGAAAAAATCGCGCGGCCTGTTCTCGCCGCTGAAGATCGTCGATTGCGTGCAGGCCGCGCTCGATCAGTCGTTCGAGGAAGGCCAGCGCACCGAGCGCAAACTGTTCGTGGAATGCCTCGACAGCCCGCAGCGCGCCGGACTCGTGCACGCCTTTTTCGCCGAGCGCGAAGTGCAGAAAACGCCGGAGGCGAAGACCGCAAAACCGCGCGCCATCGAAACCGTCGGCGTGGTGGGCGGCGGCACGATGGGCGCGGGCATCGCCGTGGCCGTGCTCGACGCGGGCCTGCCCGTGACGATGATCGAGCGCGACGACGCCTCGCTCGCACGCGGGCGCGCTCACGTGGAAAAGGTCTACGACGGCCTGATCGCGAAAGGCCGCATGACGCCCGAAGCCAAAGCCGCGATTCTCGCGCGCTTTAGCGGCAGCACCTCGTACGACGCGCTCGCGCAGGTCGATCTGGTGATCGAAGCCGTGTTCGAAGAGATGGGCGTCAAGCAGGCCGTGTTCGCGGAACTCGACCGCGTCTGCAAGCCCGGTGCCGTGCTCGCGACCAACACCTCGTATCTCGACATCGACGCCATTGCCAACAGCGTGAAGCGCCCGCAGGACGTGATCGGCCTGCACTTCTTCTCGCCCGCCAACATCATGAAGCTGCTGGAAGTCGTGGTGCCGAAGCAGGTCAGCGCCGATGTCGTGGCCACCGCCTTCGAACTCGCGAAAAAGCTGCGCAAGGTGCCGGTGCGCGCGGGCGTGTGCGATGGTTTTATCGGCAATCGCGTGCTGGCCGTGTATCGCACCGCCGCCGATCATCTGATGGAAGACGGCGCCTCGCCGTATCAGATCGACAAGGCCGTGCGCGAATTCGGCTATCCGATGGGCCCGTATCAGGTAGTCGATCTTGCGGGCGGCGATATCGGCTGGGCCACGCGCAAACGCCGCGCCGCCACGCGCGATCCCAAAGCGCGTTACGTGCAGATCGCCGACCGCCTGTGCGAGCGCGGCTGGTTCGGCCAGAAGACCGGGCGCGGTTTCTATCTGTATCCCGATGGCGCGCGCGTCGGCACGCCCGACCCGGAAGTGGAAGCGATCGTCCGCACCGAGCGCGAACGCGCCGGCATCGAGCCGCGCAGCTTCACGAGCGAACAGATCATGCGCCGCTACATGGCCGCGATGATCAACGAAGGTGCCAATGTCGTGCACGAAAAGATCGCGCTGCGCCCGCTCGATGTGGATGTGACCTTCCTGTACGGCTATGGCTTCCCGCGTCATCGCGGCGGCCCGATGCATTACGCCGATACCGTGGGCCTCGCGAACGTGCTCGCCGATATCCGCGAATTCGCGAAGGAAGATCCGCTGTTCTGGAAGCCGTCGCCGCTGCTGGTGGAACTGGTGGAACGCGGGGCGAATTTCGCCAGCCTCAATCAGTCGCTTTGATTGCTGAATTGATTGCCGATTTGATTGCGCGCGCAACTACAAAGGAAATAGCCGGACATGGACCTTAAATTTACCGCCGAAGAAGAAGCCTTCCGCAGCGAAGTGCTCGACTTCCTGCGCGAGCGCCTGCCGCAGCGCATCGCCAGCAAGGTGCGCAACGGCCAGCACCTCACGCGCGACGACATGGCGCAATGGCACGCGATCCTCAACGAAAAAGGCTGGCTCGCCAATCACTGGCCGCAGCAATACGGCGGCCCAGGCTGGAGCGCCGTGCAGAAGTTCATCTTCGAAAACGAATGCGCGATTGCCGCGGCGCCACGTATCGTGCCGTTCGGCCTGAACATGCTCGGGCCGGTGCTGATCAAGTACGGCAACGAAGCGCAAAAACGCCATTGGCTGCCGCGGATTCTCGATGGCTCGGACTGGTGGTGCCAGGGTTATTCGGAACCGGGCGCGGGTTCGGATCTCGCGGCGGTGCGCACCACTGCCGTGCGTCAGGGCGATCACTATGTCGTGAACGGCCAGAAAACCTGGACCACGCTCGGCCACTACGCGAACATGATTTTCTGCCTCGTGCGCACCGCCACCGATGTGCGCAAGCAGGAAGGCATCAGCTTTTTGCTGATCGACATGAATACGCCGGGTATCGAAGTGCGCCCGATCATCACGCTCGACGGCGAGCATGAAGTCAACGAAGTCTTTTTCACCGATGTACGCGTGCCGGTGGAAAACCTCGTCGGCGAAGAGAACAAGGGCTGGACTTACGCGAAATATCTGCTGACTTACGAGCGCACCAATATCGCGGGCGTGGGCTTTTCGGTGGCGGCGCTCGCGCGTCTGAAGCAGGCCGCGCAAAAGGTCACGCGCAATGGCAAGCCGCTCGCGCAGGACCCGCAGTTCGCCGCGCGCTTGGCCAAAGTCGAGATCGATCTGGAAAACATGAAGACCACGAATCTGCGCGTGATCGCGGCCGTGGCGGGCGGCGGCGTGCCGGGCGCGGAAAGCTCGATGCTGAAGATTCGCGGCACGGAAATCCGCCAGGAAATTTCTTCGCTGCTGCGCCGCGCGATGGGCCCGTACGCTGCGCCGTTTATTGAAGACGCGCTGCAGGAAGGCTATGCCGAAGCCGCAATCGGCCCCGACGAAGCCGCCAGCGCCGCCGCGCTCTACTTCAATAACCGCAAGCTGTCGATTTTCGGCGGCTCCAACGAAATCCAGAAGAACATCATCTCCAAGATGATTCTCGGTCTTTAAGAGGTCTTGCGATGAATTTCCAGCACACCGAAGACCGCCGCATGCTCGCGGATACGCTCAATCGTTTCATCGCCGAGCAGTACGGTTTCGAAACGCGCGATAAAATCGCGCGCTCCAGTGAAGGTTTTAGCGCGGATTTGTGGGGCCGTTTCGCGGAACTCGGCGTGATCGGCGCGCTGTTCGACGAGGCCGATGGCGGCTTCGGCGGCCAGGGTTTCGACGTGGCCGTGGTGTTCGAAGCGCTCGGGCGCGGGCTCGTGGTCGAGCCGTTTCTCGATACGCTGATGGTGGGCCGCGCGCTCGCGCATGCCGGCAACGAAGCGCAGCGCGCGCGGATTGCAGCGCTGATCGACGGCTCGCAGATCGCCGCGCTCGCGCACGACGAACCGGGCTCGCATTACGAAGCGTCGCGCGTCGCCACGCGTGCCGAAAAGAACGGCGACGGCTGGCTGCTGCGTGGCGCGAAAGGCGTCGTGCAGCACGCCGGACATGCCGATGTATGGCTCGTTTCGGCGCGCACTTCGGGCAGCGAATTCGACGAAAGCGGTATTTCGCTCTTTCTCGTGCCGCGCGATGCAGCCGGTGTGAGCGTGCGCGGCTATCGCAAGATCGACGGCGGACGCGCGGCGGAAGTCACGCTCGACAACGTATCGATTGGCGCGGAGGCGCTGCTCGGCGCAACGGGCAGCGGCTTCGGCACGCTCGAATATGCGCGCGGTTACGGCCTGATCGCGCTCGCCGCGGAAGCGCTCGGCGCGATGGACGTCACGCGCGATTTCACGCTCGAATATCTGCGCACGCGCAAGCAGTTCGGTCTGCCGCTCGGCAGCTTCCAGGCCTTGCAGCATCGCATGGCCGATCTGCTGCTCGAAATCGAACAGGCGCGTTCGGCCGTGATCAACGCGGCCGCGGCCGTCGATGCGCCGCGCGTGCAGCGCGAACGCGCGCTCTCGGCCGCGAAGTACACGATCGGGCGCATTGGCGCGCGCGTGGCCGAAGAAGCGATCCAGCTGCATGGCGGCATCGGCATGACGTGGGAGCTGCCGCTCGCGCATTACGCCAAGCGGCTCGTGATGATCGATCATCAACTCGGCGACGAGGATCATCATCTCGCGCGCTATATCGCACTGGAAAACGCCGCTGCAACGGCATGAACCTGGCGTACTGAGCACGACGATGCGAAGACGCGCGCCAGCTTCATGCTTGCGCGCGGCCTTCCATACACAACGATTCAGGAGTGCCTGCTGATGCAGTCGGAAAACAAGGGCGGGCCAAGCGGCCTGCCGCTCGCGGGCATACGCGTGCTCGATCTCTCGCGCATTCTCGCGGGGCCGTGGAGCGCAATGGTGCTCGGCGATCTGGGCGCGGAAGTCATCAAGGTCGAGCATCCCGATCGCGGCGACGATACGCGCGACTGGGGCCTGCGTATCGGCCAGACCGAGACCGCGTATTTCAACAGCGTGAACCGCAACAAGCGCTCGATCACGCTCGATCTGCAAACGCCCGAAGGCCAGCAGATCGCGCGCGATCTGGCCAAAACCTGCGATGTCGTGGTGCAGAACTTCAAGTTCGGCGGCGCGGAAAAACTCGGGCTCGGCTACGCGCAATTGAGCGCGGAAAATCCGCGCCTGGTTTATTGCTCGATCTCGGGCTATGACCGTTCGGGGCCCGAAGCAAAACGTCCGGGCTACGATCTCGTGGTGCAAGGCGAAGCCGGTTTGATGGCGTTGAATGGCGACGCCAATCAGCCGCCGCTGAAATTCGGCGTGGCCGCCGTCGATCTGTTTACCGGCATGTATTCCGCGCAGGCGATGCTCGCGGCGCTGTTCGAGCGCGAACGCACCGGGCGCGGACGTCATGTCGAAATGGCGCTATTCGATTGCGGTCTGATGATCACGTCGTACTACGGGCTGGAAGCGCTCGTGATGGGCGAAGATCCGCCGCGCTATGGCAACGCGCATCCGTCCATCGTGCCTTATGGCGTGTTCGATGCGGCAGATGGCCCGCTTGTCATTACGGTCGGCAATAACAGTCAGTTCGAGCGTTTCGCGCGCGAAGTGCTCGAGCGCCCCGATCTCGCCGACGATGCGCGCTACAAGACCAATATTCTGCGCTCGCAGAATCGCGCGGTGCTGTTGCCCGAACTCACGCGCGAACTCGCCAGCCGGCCGCGCAAGCTGCTGCTCGAACGCCTCGCGGGCGCGGGCATTCCGTGCGGCGAAGTCGCGGGCTTGCGCGAGGCGCTGCTGTCGCCGCGCGCGACCGAAGCGGGGCTCGTTACGCAACAAGCGCATCCGCATACGGAAAGCGGCACGACGCCCGTGCTCGCGCCGCCCTGGCGCTTCGACGGCGAACGCATGCCGGTGCGCCGCGCGCCGCCGCAGCTGGGTGAAGGCACGCGCGAAGTGCTGGCTGAAACGCTCGGTTACTCGGACGATCAGCTTGCGCAGTTGAAGAACAAAGGCGTCATTTGATTATTTAACCGATTTAAAACCTGTTGGATCAGGAGGCGTGTTGTGAAGATTCTGGTACCC
>NZ_CAJMZG010000040.1:0-38244 GCF_905220255.1 Paraburkholderia sp. J69-1
TCAGCCACGGCGTATCCGTGCTATTGCGCCATTCGGTCAGGCGCTTCGCCATCCCGACGTAGCCGACGAACTTCTGACCGGCTGCATGGTTTTCCTTCTGGAACGCCAGTGCCTTGTTATAGACGAACCGGCACGCGCCCGCGAACTGGCGCATCGTGCGCGCTTGTTCGCCGGTCGGCACGAGTTCGAATTTAAAGGCTTGAAGCCGTTCCATGGATTCAACGTATCACGGGACACCGGTTGTCAAGGACGCCTTCGGCGTCCGCGCTTTCCTTCCTCCCCATGAATGGGGAGGTTTGACGCGCATCCCGATCAAATACTGGGCGAACCCACTGACTTGCTGCAGCTATGCGCACTGGGTATTAGTCGCCAGGTTGCGCACGCACATATCGTCGATCATGCGCGCGGATGTGGTGGTGTCATGACTGACTCATCTCGAAAGACAGGGCAAAAACTGCACAGCCATGGTCGTATTTGAAAGAACACAGTCCTGCGCAGCGTGCCGGAGACGGCGCCGTTGGCTAATTGCTCGCTACCGCACCAGCGGTTTACTTCAACTGCGGTTATCAGGAGCGTTGATTCATTCTGGCGTCTTGATTGTGTCCCGGCTAGACTCGTTCAAGCCCCTGATCATTCGCGATCTCCAGTCAACCCCTTAGGGAACAAACGCATGGACCTGCCGACCATCTTAGGCCTTCTCGTCATCGCCGCCCTTGTCGCAATGGCTATCTGGTGGGTCTTCCGCCCTAGGGATAACAGAGAGGTGAAGCAGCCCGAGGCGCACGCCTCATCGGCCAGCAAAGCAAACCGGCATTCCACTGGCAAGCCACCTTTTACAGCCGAGGTTGTTGAAAACGCAGGCGGAACATCGACGGCAGCCCCGTCTCCAAAACTAAACCCCAAGCCGTCGCCCGTCACGCCCGAAGCCACCCGCAAGGCCTCACGTTCGGCTCCGCTCGTCGTGCCTGCTAGTGTGGCAGTCAACGAAGCGGACGCGGCTGAAACGGAGGTAGCCGACGAGACAGACGAGATGGCCGAAGCGGTGAGGCTGGCCATCGCAGCATCTGACGCAGCCGAACTCGATGCCAAGCAGGCAGATTACGACGCTCAGGCAACTGAAAAATATGCAGCGCAGCTTGAAGCGGAAGTGCCGACGGACCCGAGCAAGCAGGCATTGGCCAAGGAAGCCCGCAACGCCGCGATCGCAGCAAGGAAGGGCGCTGATAATTGTCAAACTGCGGCCAACAAGGCAAAAGAGCATGCCCAAAAAGCCCAGTTGGCAACGACGGTCAAAGATGCGAAGGATGCACAATCTGCGGCGGGAGCCAGTGCCGTGGAGGCACAAACTGCGCGCGAGCGTACAACCCGCGTTCGCCTCCGCTAAGGGAAACTAAAGTGGAAGCGACGGTACGACGCTTTATCTGTCCGGCCGAAGAGCACAGCGTTTGTCGACCTGAAAGAGACCTATAGCGACGCTGGCGACACTGAACAGGTTGAACGGATGCAGGTCGTCAACGGCGCTCCTACCGGCCGGTGGTGCCCCGCTCGTCCTCGCCGTCGGCGGCAGTCGGACTTGTGCCCAACCCGCAGTCAAAAGTCAAGGACGACGATGAGTCTCCACAGCAGGACGACACGGCTAGGCATGCCGCACAAGAGGCGCTCCGGCAGATACAGGCGTGGGCCGCTAAGCTGACGCACAACCACCAGCCTGAGAATGCTGCGGAGGACGATGCTGGAAGCAGAGTCGGACAACGTAAGCATAACTGCTGTAGCCCAGGCTGGCAGCACAGCCGATCCCGGGTCGTCCGATCTTTAAACGCATGTGCGGCGCTACAGTGCCCCGCCCGCGCCCTCCGTTAGTCAGCTCCAGCCAGCTCCGGCTGTTAGCGCCCGACAACTGGTCTGGTCCCGCGAATTTTCATCGATGCTGAATCGGACACGGTAGCAGAGTGTCGTGCTTTCCTAGAGCGCCGGGCGCTCCATCGCGCCGCTTCAGCAACGTCCCGCTGGCCAGTCGTGGCGGGACGTTGCCGCGGCATCAAACAGGAACGTAGCCGGAGCGCGTTGGCGTCATGCGCACCAGCCGTTTGATGATGGTGGTGTTCTCGACACCCAGGAGAGCTGCAACCTCTTCGATCGTTGCGCCCGCAAGCAGCTGGCGCCGCGCATAGGTGGTGCGCAGCACACGGGGCCCCATGTCGTCACCGTGGAAGCCAATGGCCTTGAGGGCAGCGCGGACCGTTTGCCAGACACTCACATTCGAGAGCGCCGGGCCTCCGCGCCCAGGGAAGACAATGTCCTTCTCAGCGGCCTTTGGCGCTCCCTCCCCCCTTGCACGTTCGTCAACCCATTGGCGCACTATTTCGACGCAGAACGGTGCGAGCACCGCGCGATAGCCCCCAATCTCTTCATCAGGATCCGGTATGCAGTCGAACGACGGCACGACGTCATCGAACACGAACTGGCTGATGCGAGCACGACCGGCTTGCCCACCCGTAATCCCGCTGCCGATGAGCAGTAGCAGGAGCGCGCGGTCGCGTCGATGTGCCCATGTTGATGCGTCCATCTCGTGCAGCAGGTACTCTTGCAGGCGCTCATCGACTTCCGTCGGCATACACACCGTCCTCGGTCCACCGCGTCGACCGACGCGTTGGCGCGTCGCGTCAAACACCGGATTGGACTTGCGATAGCCGCGGGCGACGAGGTGCTTCATTACGTCGTCGATCAGGTCGGCGTGGCGTTTGATCGTAGAGCGCTGGGCTGGATGGGCTTTCGCTTTGCGCTCCTCGGACGCGACGCCCGGCTCGCCAGGGTCGCGGCCCTTCAGGTCCGCAAGGAAGTCGCGTACGCCGGCCGGCCCGACCGAGAGCACAGTCGTCCTGCGCTCGACGAGATATCGGGCGAATGCGTTGAACATCGAGCGGTATTGCTTGATGCTCTGATCGGAGTACGCGCTTTTGCCATCGCTTGTTGCGATATTCAGTACCCATGCCTCAAATGCCTGCGCGGGCAGGCGAAGCCAATCGTCGCGCGAGGGCGCGAGATCGACCATGCCGGGTTCGTCACCCGAGTCGAGTTCCTCAAATAACTGCCCCTGCTGAGCCATTTTTGCGGTCCGATTGCCCGTCATAGGCCGCAGGGTAATGGAAAACGATCGCGTTTACAAGGACTGAGGTGACGGGGAACTTGGCCTTCCAATTTGGAGACTGGTGTTTGGCCCGTTGGGCCGAGGTAAGAGCAGAATTTGAAGGCTTCAAGGGGCGGAGTCGTACGGACGTCAGGTGAAATTTGATGCAACGTCTAGTGCCCTGAGATGAGATGCCGATCAAACGGCCGGAATCGAATATAGCAGGGTCGATTTCGGCGCAACAAACCGTAACCGACGGCCACACCGCTCGTTATGCTTTGTTCGTCTGCGCCGCTCGTTCAATTTCGCGTAGACTCGATGCACAACGTTTCACTTGAGGTTTCAGTTTGAGTATCAAAGCAGATACGCGCCGCCGGGTTCTACGTCGCTATAGCCACGTGGTCAAAGAGCTCCGCCTTGGTCGCCTTGCACGGGAACAAGCACGTTCGCTCGCCCACTTGTCGCCGTCGAATCTTGAAGCGGCTGTTCGCAGTGGTCACGCTATCGTCTTGAGCTTCACCGACCACGAGTGCGGCTACCTGGGTTTGTACGTCCCGCCCCGCGACAAGATCATCGTATGCGCGGTCACATTGGACCCCACCGCTTTCGAAGACAATCAGCCTGTCATCGCCGAGTTGCTCGAGATCGACGAGTTCGAACACAAAGGCGGTGCAATTGATATCGAGGTGCAACGACGCATCGTCGGCCAACAGATGGATCCCGTTGGTATGCGAGCGTGGGAAGCGAACCATCTCGACGCGAACTACTCGTGGCCAAGGCCGCGCGTGCTCATCTATTTTGAGGAACGCGGCAAAATGCACACGCGTTACGCTCGCAGGCCACCTGTATGCCGGGAATGGATCGAGACATACGGCCTTGAAAACATGCTAGGGCATCCAGGCGTCTGGGACTGGTTTGGGAAGGTTCTCGTTGACGCGCACATTGACCCAGAGTCGATAGTCAGTCTTCGCGTAGCTGACGCAAGGAAGGTGCGGCTTGACGTCAACGCGCAAAGCCAGCCCTGTCCTGACTGCAAATACACCCACTTCCTGTCGGATCGTGACGTCGAAAAAGAAGAAGAAGAAGAAGAAGAAGAAGAAGAAGAAGAAGAACTCGCAAATCATGACGCCGATCCCGAGAGCGGCGCAGGCCGACTTTTCGGCTGGCTCTCGGGCATGCTGAAGGGGCGCCAGGAAATGGTGAGGGAATCCAGGTGTCAAGGTGATAGTTTGCAGGAACAGGACTGACGCTTCCTCATTCCCGTGACAACCTTTGCACGCCACCGTAGCGAGTCCAGCACGGAGCATTTCAAGGCACAATCTGTAGGCCGCAGAATGCTATGCGCGCTACAAAACAGCGGCGCGCGTTTTATCCAACGGATTGACCTCCACGACTGCCCGGAGCGGACCCTAAACAACGGCGACGGCGCGCTTACTGTCCCATCGGTGCCGGTGAACGAGATCGGCCGAGGGTCAATGGAGCGCAGCGTCATTAACGCGAAGATAAGCGCCGCCCGCGATTTGCTGGGTTATTGACCACATCCAGTCAACGGCCGGTTTTATGCCCTTCAGATCGCGTGCGCGGTTCCGCATCGTGCCACCCGAGTCGTGCGAGTTTAGCGTATTCACACACCGGCGATCATCGTGCCGCGGCATCCTCGAGCACCGCATCGGCACGCGTATTCGATGCGGGCCATTTCATAGTCCAGCACGTCCGTCTCAAGGCCGTAGTCGAGAAATAGCTCCTCACCGCGCTCCACGTCGCGAGCGGCTTCTATAAACACACGACCGTCCATCTCGAACGCCCGGCAATTCGGCTCGCAGGCGTGGTTCAACCAGCGCGCGCTATTACCGCCCTGCGCGCCATCGATCACCCTGCCATCCGCCAGACCAAAAAAGAACGTATGGCCGGACTCGCCAGACGCGCGGTGTGCCGAAATCGCCTGACGCCAGCCCATCCGCTTTCCTTTGTACTCGACTAGAAGCTCTCCCTCGCGCAGAGAACGCAACGCGAACACCCCACGTCCGTGCACCGGCGAACTTCTTACCGCAAATCGCTTCATGTTCACTCCTGTGGCACGTGGCGCTCAAACGGTGTGCACGGATCACCATAGCCAACTGACGCCCAGGTCGCAACCGCAAATTGTGCCGCTTGCATTAGCCCCGGGCCAGCTTACTCTGGATCTCTGTTTGGCGATGTACTATCGGAACTGCTTGAGCGCAGCGCTAGAACGCAGGCATTCAAGAGTCGCCAGAGAACAGGTCAGATATCTCAATAACCGCATGTTGCGCCCTTCCGCCATCCTAGCAAGTGGGGCACGCATATCATGGAGCAATCCTATGACCACACCGAACACCCAAGCGGGCGTCCCCCTGCGACTTGAGCACGACAAGGTGGAGGGGCCTGGCGGCTGGTTCCGGCGCATCTATCTGGTTCCGGAAGAATTAATGGGCCAGAAAGACGGCGATTTTGGCCTCCTGGAGATCCATGAAGAGGGCAACGTCCAAGCTGAGGAAATGTACTTCTTCCTGGAAATTGCGCGTTTCGCTGTCGCACACGCGAACGTGTCCGAAGTAGGCGCGGCGCTTAGTGTTGCGTTAGCGGCACTGCCTGAGGACAATCCGCACTTGCAGCGGCTACGCGCGGGATTCGTCGATGAAATCGGACAACTCAACGCGCAGCATTGAAAGCCAGCGCTTTTGCGCTTACCACCCAAGCCGAGCGCCTCGCACGGGCTGTAGTCTCGGTTCTTGATTTTGAGCCACACGCGCGACCGCCCGCACGTGTGGGGTGAATCGAGACGCTTTGCAACTATGCCTTCCAGCCCGAGTTCGCGAGCTCTCTCGAAGACTCATGCGCCGACGCCTCCTACGCTGTTTACATGAAGCAGCGTTTGGGTCGCTGGATGAAGGTGACAGTGGCGTTCGCAGGGAGCGCGCTCGCTCAGTCGACTGTCAGACTTTACGGTATCGCCGACCGAATGACTCGCCCTTCGGCGACAAAGCCAACGCCAGCACAACGACAATCAGGTGCTGGCGACCGCGGGAACTCGCCATCGTTTCTGAGAATGCCCCATACCCTCCAATAAGAAACACAGTGAAATATATAGAAAGTATTTAATGTTAATTGAATTAACGTGAAGGACATCCTAAAGAATTGAATTCAATGGCCGTTATGATGTAGACAAATGTTTGTGACGTCGAATTCCAAAGCTTTGAAGACCGAAAGAGATAAAGCTTGATGACGACGCGAAATATGTAGGGATATTCAATATGCAGGTTACAACGTCCACTTCCGGAGCTGCCGCTGCCACGCCCGCGACGCCGAATGCGACCGTCAGCGCAGCAACGGTCAAGAAGGACAAAGAAACGGGCACCACACCGGAGTCCAGTACGAAGGTTACGTTGTCGGACGAGGGTTTGCAGAAAAGCGCACAAGCCTCGGCTGACGATGCTTCCAGCAGCGGTGGCGTAACAGATTCAACGAGCGCAGCCGATTCTCCGTCTTCGCTCAAATCGGTGACCTATGGCGTGCTCGGTTTGCCCGATCCTTCGAAGCCGAAGCCAAACAACACAGCTTTCGGGATTGGCAAAGCCATCGCGGCGGTCGGCACGGTTGTCAGCATCATAACGCTCGCGCTCAAGTTTCTGTGATCGCTAGATTTCCCACGCGTAAACCCAGTTCGGTTGCCTCGGTTGGCAGTCAGCGAGAAATAAGCCGCAATACGCGTTCGATATCGCCGGTCTCATTGGCGCATCGCTAGTATTCGGCGAGTGTGACACCCTCCAACCGTTGCGAGGGCCAACCTCGCCGTGTCCGACAAACGATATAAAGGGTCTGTACACGCATCCTCGCGAGGGCTCCTTGCTCGTGTCGCTCATTGCACCTGCTGCATACCATCCGCTTCCAGAGCGCCGCCGCGACTGCGCAGGAAACGCTGCGGCGTCTCACCCATCGCACGTCGGAACATCGTGATGAAGGCGCTAGAGTTGCGGTACCCCAGATCGGCAGCGATGGTCGAGACAGGCATGCCCTTGGCGAGTCGCGCGATCGATTCCACCAGCCGCAACCGTTGACGCCACTGCCCGAACGTGAGGCCAGTTTCTTCCTTGAAAGCGCGCTCCAATGTGCTTTCGCTCGCGCCCACACGGGTGCCCCAGTCGTTGAGCGGCGTGTTGTCTGCGGGCACGTCCATCAATTGGCCGCAGATCTGCTGAAGCCGGCGGTCTTTCGGCAGCGGCAGCAGTCCTTCGAACGCCAGTTGCGCCTCGCGCATCTCCTGAAGTAGCAGCGGATCGATCAATTTCGAGCGACGCTCGGGATGCCCGTTCTGCTGATCCAGCGCGAGGGCGGCCACCAGTTCGTTAAGCAGCGTTGAAATCATCAAGACATGGCAGTTCGGCTCATCGCGCGGCGCGATATCGCCCTCGAAATAGACCGTGTACATCACCGCCGGGCTGACCGCCTGCAACTCGTGCGCGACGAGCGGCGAGATCCACAGACCACGGTACGGACCGAGCGTCCATGCGCCGTCCGGCGTGATGACACGCAGCACGCCGCGCGTCGTGTAGACGAACTGCGGCTGTGTGTGCGAGTGCCAGCTTTCAATGTCGCCAGCGCCGAAATCGTATCGTTTTGCGATGACTGGACGCTTGAGGTAGCGCCGCTCACTTCCAGTAAAGCGTTGCCAGAACTCGGTCATTTTGTAAGTTTTTCACGAAAATATCGCAAAACCGCTAAATTTCGACGGTTTGGCGTAGCTAATTGACAGGACGTCGGCAAAACCTGGCACGTATTCTATCGTCCGCATGCCGCACCATGCATACAAATCATAATGATTCGTATTTAATGTTGCGGCGAATCTCAAATCTTGAATAAGGCAGGCGGGATGAATCGGGGATGGGGCGAGAAGTCAGTGGGCAGTGTAAATAACCAGCTCGGAAGCACGCAGCGCATGAAAGTGCGCACGATCACGGCGATCGTGGCGCTAGCGATTGCAAAGATCGCCAGCGCGCAAACGGCGGCGTCACCCGTGGCGGCATCAGACGCAGCGACGCAAACCGCGCAGTCAGGCCAGCAACTGCCCGCGGTGACTGTTCAGGGCGCGCGGGACAAGGAAACGGGCACGGGCCCGGTGGTGGGTTACGTGGCGAAGCGCAGCGAAGCCGGCACCAAGTCCGACACGCCGATCATCAAGGTGCCGCAGGCGATCTCGGTCGTCACACGTGACCAGATGGACGTGCAGAATGCGCAGAGCGTCGCACAGGCGCTGCGTTATACCTCTGGCATCAACCCCGAGCAGCGCGGCACCAATACTGATTCGCTCGAATACCTCTATGCGCGCGGCTTCCTCGTCGACGAATACTGGAACGGTTTGCGCACGCCCGGCCCGAACGGCGGCTTTGGCTACAACGTCACGAGCTTCGATCCGTATATGTTCGAGCGCATCGAACTGCTGCACGGCCCGGCCTCGGTGCTGTACGGGCAAGGCTCGCCGGGTGGCACGGTCAATCTCGTAAGCAAGATGCCCACCGATACGCCCTACCACGAGGTGGGTTTCCAGACGGGCAGCTATGGCCGCCTGCAAGGATTCTTCGACCTGAGCGGCCCGGTCGACAAGAACGGCACCGTGCTCTACCGCCTGACCGCCGACGGCTTCAATACCGGCACGCAAACCGGCTATGTGAACCAGCAGCGTTTCTCGATCGCGCCGACTTTGCAGTTCCGCCCGTCGAAAGACACGACGTTCACGATCTTCGCGAACTATCAGACAGACCCGGAAGCAGGCATCTACAACTCGGTGCCCTACACGTGGACGAGCCGCAGCGAATATCCGGGCGAGCCGACATGGGACAGCTTCCGCAAGACGCAGGAGTCGATCGGCTATCAACTGGAGCACCGCTTCAACGACGTGTGGTCGTTCAAACAGAGCTATCGCTTCCTGCGTAACACGCAGACGATCCAGTACGTGGGCAACGACGGTTTCAACACGGGCACCGACACGCTCGCGCGAACCGCCTATCTGAACTACGGCAGCCTGAATTCGCATACCGTCGATAATCAACTGAACGCGAAGTTCACTACGGGACCGATGAAGCACAACGTCACGGTCGGTGTCGATTATCAGAACATGCAGTTCGATCACTATTTCTACGGCAATCTGTCGTCGACGCCGGGGCTCGAAGAAAGCAACCCGATCTACGGCCAGACGATCCCGTACCCGAACTTCATGTTCTCGACATCGAATGCGACGTCGATCAAACAGCTCGGCGCGTACGTGCAGGACCAGATCGACATCGGCAAGTGGTCGTTCCTGCTCGGCGCACGCGAGGACTGGACCGACGAGGATCAAACCTCATACAAGACCGGCGTAACCACCACGCAATTCAACCGTGCATTCACGTGGCGCGCGGGTGGCGTGTATCAGTTCGACAGCGGTATCGCGCCGTATGCCAGCTATTCGCGTTCGTTCCAGCCACAGGTCGGCAGTTCGTATAGCGGCGCCGCGTTCGCGCCGATGACGTCCGAGCAATATGAAGTGGGCGTGAAGTTGCAGCCGAAGGGTTACAACAGCTTCGTCACGGTGTCGGCCTTCCATCTCACCGAGAACAATGTCGCGACCTCCGATCCGCTGCACAGCGGCTTCAGCGTACTGACGGGTCAGGTGCGCTCGCAGGGATTCGAGGTGGAAGGCCACGCGAGTCTGACCAACAATCTGCAACTGATCGCGAGCTATACCTATACGAACCTGCTCAACACGAAGAGCAATTCGTCGAATCTCGGCAAGGTACCGGTGGGCATTCCGCGTAACACCGCTTCGCTGTGGGCCGACTACACGGTCTCGGCCGGTCCGCTCGCGGGTGTGCTGTTCGGCGGCGGGGTGAGATATATCGGCGGCTCGTACGGCGATACGACGAACACGTTCATGACGTCGTCGGCGACGCTTGTCGATCTCTCGCTGCGCTATGACCTCGGCCGACGCTTCACGAGCATGCAAGGCTGGACCACCTGGCTGAACGTGTCGAACCTGCTCGACCGTAAGTACTTCGCCTCGTGTACGAGCGCGAACTACTGCTACTGGGGACAAGGTCGCCTGTTGATGGCAGGAGCGAAATACCAGTGGTAGTTCTTTCGGGTGTAATGCAATGAATCGCCGTGCCACGCTTGCCGCGCTGTTGGGCGGCGCTTTTCTGTCCTTCGGCGCGCGCGCGCGGGCGGCCGCGCCGCGCCGCGTGATCGTGCTCGACTGGGGCCTCGCGGAACTCACGCTCGCGCTCGGCGTGTTGCCCGTCGGTATGGCGAACACGCCCGGCTTCCGGCGCAATTTCACCGCGTGTACGGTGCCGGCTCCCGTGGTCGATCTCGGCCTGATGTTCCAGCCCAATATGGAACTGATGCTCTCGCTCAAGCCCGATCTGATCGTCATCACGCCCGCGCATGCCTCAATGCGCGGCGCGCTCGAACGTATCGCGCCCACCGTCACCTTGGGCATGTTCCGCGCAAGTCCCACGCCTTATACGGCCGCCTGCGAAGAGACGATGCGCCTCGCGCGACTCTTCAGGCGCGAGAGCCAAGGCGAGACCGCCGTGATGCAGTCGCGGCGCGCAATCGCTGCGGCCCGCGCAAAACTCGACGCGCTGCCTGCGGCGTCGCGAGCGCGCGCCGCACCCGTCTACCTGACACGCTTTATCGACGAATCGCATCTGCGTGTGTTCGGCACGTACAGCCTGTTCGGCGAGCTACTCGAGCGACTCGGCTTGCGCAATGCGTGGGGCGGTGCCCATGGTACTGCGGCCTCGGCGATGACCAGCTTCGATACACTCAACGCCGATCCGCGCGCAACGCTCGTGTATGTCAAGCCATTGCCGAGCATGACAGCGACGATGATGCAAACGAGCCGCGTCTGGCGGGCCATGCCCTTCGCGAGCGCGGGCCACATGACCGGCATGGCTGAGGTGC
Source organism: Paraburkholderia sp. J69-1 (assembly GCF_905220255.1). Classification (NCBI taxonomy): domain Bacteria; kingdom Pseudomonadati; phylum Pseudomonadota; class Betaproteobacteria; order Burkholderiales; family Burkholderiaceae; genus Paraburkholderia; species Paraburkholderia sp. J69-1. The sequence goes on from NZ_CAJMZG010000040.1 coordinate 11,087, forward strand.
CGCCCGAAGGCGGCATCCTGAGCGCGGCGTATTTCGCGCATGCGCTCGTCGATGCTCTCACCGCACTCCCGGCGACATCGCCCGCCGCGCGCTCTGTGGCCTTGTCTGCGCAGCGTATCGCGGCGGTGCCATGAAGAACGTCATGAGTCCACCCTTCGTGCCAATGCTGCGCACGCCGCTCGTGCCTGTCTGCGGGCTGTTCGTGCTCGCCGCGCTGCTGTTTGCGCTGCGCCTTGATGCGCGGCTCGCGCCCGCCTTTTGGTGGCAGGCGCTCGTCGCGCCCTCCTCCTCCGACGTGACCCAGTTGCTGGTGCACTACAGCGACTTTCCACGTGTGACCGTCACTCTGCTGTGCGGGGCCGCGCTCGGGCTCGCGGGCGTCGCGACCCAGCAGGTGCTGCGCAATCCACTCGCGGAACCGCTGACACTCGGCATCTTCTCGGGTGCATGGCTAGCGCTGGCGCTCGCCACTGTCTATGCGCCATTCCTGCTCGCCGGTGGCCGCGACGCCGTCGCGCTTGCGGGCGCTGCGGCGGCATTGGCCGCCGTGTTCGCGCTGGCGGCACGACGCGGGATGTCGCCGCTCGCGCTGATCCTCGCGGGCATGATCGTCAACCTGTGCGGCGGCGCCTTCTGCCTCGCGCTGGCGATCTCGCGCTACGACCTGCTCAGTGGTCTGCTGGTCTGGGGTGGTGGATCGTTCGCGCAGCACGACTGGCATGTCGCGCTCGCGCTCACGGCGCGCCTCCTACCGTGCGCACTGCTATTGCTGCCGTGTCTGCGGCCGATGACGGTGTTCGATCTCGGCGATGCGGTGGCGTCGAGTCTCGGTGTATCGCTGCGCGTCACGCGCGGCATCACGCTCCTGCTCACATTGCTGATTGCGGCCGTCGTGGTGAGCGCAGTGGGCGTGATCGGCTTCATCGGGCTCGCGGCACCCGCCGTCGCGCGGCTTTCGGGCGCGCGACGCCTGCGCGAACGTATGATCTGGTCGCCGCTGATCGGCGCGGCGCTACTGTGGTTTGCCGATCAGGTCGCGCAGTTGTGCGCGACACGCTTCGGCATGGCTATTCCGACTGGCGCGATCACGACGCTGATCGGCGCACCGCTTCTGCTGCTGATGCTGCGCCGTCTGCGAGGCCGCCCCGATCTTGCGCACTCGTCTGCCCGGGCTCGCGCGCCGATCTCGCGGCGCGACTTGTGTCTTGTCGCGCTCGCGAGTGCGCTGATACTGGCAATGGTAATGGTGCTTTCTCTCACGCTCGGACGCGGTCTTGAGGGCTGGCATCTGAGCGACGCACGCGAGACCTTCGCGCTGCTGTTCCTGCGCGCGCCGCACGTGTTGGCAGCGGCGGGCGTAGGTGTGCTGCTCGCGCTCTCGGGCGGCATGATGCAGCGTATGACCGGCAATCCCATGGCGAGCCCCGACTTGCTCGGTATCCCAGCGGGCGGCGCGCTAGGTTTGACAGGTGCGCTCTTTCTCACCTCGGCCCCGGGGCTGCCGACCTTTCTCGTCTGGTGCACGGCCGGTTCGATGCTCACGCTGTGCGCGCTGGTGATGATCGCGCGCGCTTCGTCGTTCTCACCCGATACGCTGATCCTCGCGGGCATGACGCTGAGCGCGGCGTTCCAGGCGGTCTCCGTCATAGCAATGTCGAGCGGCGACCCGCGTGTCGTCATCCTCTACAGTCTGCTGGCTGGCTCGACCTACAACGTCGGCCCGTGGATGGCCGCGCTTGTCGCCGGCTGCGCACTGCTCGCGCTCGCGACCGTTCCGCTATGTCGCCGCTGGCTGGAGATTCTACCGCTCGGCGACGCGGTCTCTATGGGCCTCGGCGCACGTATCGCCCGGGCGCGCTTCTGCCTCCTGATGTTGAGTGCGTGGTTGAGCGCCGTCGCGACGCTCGTAATCGGGCCGCTATCGTTCATCGGTCTGATGGCGCCACACATGGCGCGCATGCTAGGTATCCGCCGCGCGATGCCCTTGCTGTACATCTCCGCCGCCTTCGGCGCGACCCTGATGGTCAGCTCCGACTGGCTGGGCCGCTGGGTGCTTTTCCCGCAGGAAATGCCGGCTGGCGTGATGGCCACGCTGCTCGGCGGACTCTATCTGATCCTCACGATGTTCCGAAGGTCGGCGCAAGACCGGCCCGGTTCATGACGCACTGTCCCTCGGAAACTCATGTCTTTGCTCTTGAAACTCGCGCACAACTCACGCTGGACCTTGTTCGTCGCGCTTATCACCAGCCTCGTTAGCGGCTTTGGCAACGCGGGGCTGGTCGCACTCATCAACCAGGCGCTGTCGGCCTCTACCGCACAGCTCGCGCGCCTCGGCTGGCAGTTCGTCGCGCTTGGCGTGATCGTGCTCGCCACGCGTACGCTCTCGCAGACGCTTTTCATGGACCTCGGTCAGCGCGCCAAGGCGAGCCTGCGCATGCAGACGATCCGCCGCATCGGCGACGCCTCGTTTCGCCACCTGGAGCAGCAGGGCGCGGCGCGCTCGCTCGCCGTGCTCACCCAGGACCTGGACGCCATCGTGATGCTGTTCGTGCGCATGCCCTCCCTTGCGATGCAAAGCTCTGTCATCATCGGCTGTCTCGCATATCTGAGCGTGCTGTCGTGGCAGATCCTGTTGGTGGCGATCCTCACGATCGGTATCGGTTCGGCAGGCTTCCGCGTGGCCAACAGCCGTGCGCTCTTTCACCTGCGCGCGTCGCGCCGGCGCGAAGACGATCTGGTGCGCCACTTTCGCGCACTCTTCGACGGCGCCAAGGAACTGAAGCTGCATCGCTCGCGCCGGGCTGCCTTCATCGACGACACGCTTTCCAGCAACGTCGAAGCCGTACGCGTGCAGCGCACGCGCGGATACGTGCTCTACGCGGCCGCGGCGAGCTGGGGCAGCTTCATCCTGTTCGCGTTCATCGGCATCACGCTGTTCGTGGTCGCGCGGCTCTTTCCGGTGAACACGCACGTGATGTCGGGTTACGCCATGGTGTTCCTATACATGATCATGCCGATCGAGTCGCTGCTTTCTGCGATTCCGAGTGTCAGCACCGCACGCGTTGCACTGGAGCGCATCGAACAGGTAAACGCCGAATTGCCGCCCGAGCTTACATATGACGCAAACGGTCCCGATAAGCGGGTGAACGATACGTTCGACAGCATCGTGCTCGATGGCGTCACGCATCGTTACTTCCGCGAGAAGGAGAACGACGTGTTCACACTCGGGCCAATCAACCTCGCGTTCAAGCCCGGCGAACTTGTCTATCTGATTGGCGGCAACGGCAGCGGCAAGACCACGCTCGCGAAGATGATCGCGGGTCTCTATCCGCCCGAAAGCGGCCGCGTTCTGCTCAATGGTGAGAGCGTGGGCGAGGCCGAGCGTGACGCTTATCGCCAGCTATTTTCCGCGGTGTTCAGCGACTTCTTCCTGTTCGACAACCTGCAAGGCATGCGGCTAGATGGACTCGACCAGACAGCGGAGGAACTGCTCGTGCATCTGCAACTCGATCACAAGGTCAGCATTGAGGATGGTGTCTTTTCCACGCTAAAACTTTCGCAGGGGCAAAGGAAGCGGCTCGCGTTGCTGGTCGCGTATCTGGAGGACCGCCCGTTCTACCTGTTCGACGAATGGGCCGCAGATCAGGACCCGCTATTCAAGGACGTGTTCTATCGCAAGCTGCTGCCTGAATTGAAGGCGAAGGGGAAGACCGTGCTGGTTATCACGCATGACGATCGCTATTTCCATCTCGCGGACCGCTATATCAAGCTCGAACACGGTCAGATCCTGACGACCGGCGCGGGTATGGATCTCGGCGCGCGATCCGTCGATGAAAGCGTTGCGAGCAGTACGGCACACGCGTCATTTTCCGCACAGAAATAAGGTCTTGCGATCGTGCTGATGAACCTGTTTTGCTGTCGAGGTTTTTACCGATGAGTATTTCAACGACTTTGCCCATGAAACTCTCGCCCGACGAGGCGTCGCTGACGGCCGTTCCCGCGCAAGCGTTTTTCAAGCTCGATAACGTCTCGTTCGAAGCGGGAGGCCGCACGCTGCTTAACCCCTTATCGCTGACACTGACGAAGCAGCGTATGTATGGACTCATCGGTCACAACGGCTCCGGTAAATCGACGCTTTTGAAGCTGCTCGCGCGCCAGCAGCAGCCAAGTGGGGGCGCAATCGAGTTTGTCGGCGAGGCACTTGAGCAGTGGGAAAGCCGGGCGTTCGCACGCGAGGTCGCGTACCTTCCACAGCAACTACCCGCTGCGGACGGCATGACGGTGCGCGAACTGGTAGCGCTCGGACGCTATCCATGGCACGGCGCGCTAGGTCGCTTTTCGCGCGACGATGCGCAGAAAGTGCTCGAAGCGATGAAGCAGACCGACGTGCTGCGTTTTGCCGATCGCGCCGTCGACACCCTCTCGGGTGGCGAGCGCCAGCGCGCGTGGCTCGCAATGCTGATCGCGCAAGATAGCGATTGCCTGCTGCTCGACGAACCGATTTCGGCGCTCGACATCGCTCATCAGATCGAGGTGCTTGCGCTCGTGCGGCGCTTGAGCGAGGAGCGCGGTATCAGCGTGGTGGTGGTGCTGCACGACATCAACATGGCGGCCCGCTTCTGCGACGAACTCATCGCGCTCAAGGGAGGCAGCCTGTTGGCGCACGGTCCGTCCGACGAGTTGATGCGTCCCGAGACGCTCAGCGCGATATATGGCATCCCGATGGGTACCGTCACGCATCCGGACGGTGGATTGCCGATTTGCTTCGCGCATTGAGAGCTTGTTTACTAGGTTTGCTACAGAGGGACATCGAAGACCAACTGGGGGGCCGGTGCCTATGCGGACTGCCGGATCCAAAGAACGCTGAAGTACCCGCATTAACTTAAACCAACCGGCCTCCACGATTCGGTGCGGTTCATTTCAGGCAAACGCTCGTAGTCTCTGGTCAAGCGCCGGAAGCGATTAAGCCAGCCAAAGCTGCGCTCAACCACCCAGCGTCGGGGTAACAGCACAAAACCCTTTTCCCCACCGTCAACTTGACCACCTGAAGCTCGATGCCTTCGTCGCGCGCGGCCTCCGCTGCCTGCGCTCTTCAGGAGCCGTCATTCGGCCTCGCCCCCGAGGAGCGCGCGGTACTTTTTTGCAGCACCGGTAGCGCCGCAGCTTCGGCCAGCGCCTGCTCCTGCGCTTGAGCTCGCGCTGCAGTTGCACATTGGCCTGCTTCAGATCCCGCACGTCCTGGGCGCTCTCACGTCGGCTAGCGGCTGCGCCGCCAGCACAAAAATCCGCGCGCCACTGCACGAGATGATGCGCAAACAGGCCGCGCACCCGACACCAGCCGTTCAATGCTTCGTCCACCAGCCCGTGGCTCTCCTGCAAGGCCATCAGGCGTTCTTCCAGCGACCAGTCTTCCGGACGTCTTGCATGCCCATAACTCGAGCCCCGGTTCGCGGCGGCGGTGCCTCCCATCCAATTCCTTAATGTCAGCCAAGGGGACCTCAAGTGGTGTCGCTGTACGTTCGATTCACGCTGGTGCCGTCGGCCAAAGACCAGTTCATTCCGCACCTCGCGGAGTTGCTGACGAAGTTGTCGAAAGAACCGAACTTTGTTAGCGCTGTTCTTAGCGAAGACCCGTCCACTCCAGACGAACTGGTCCTCTTCGAAGTCTGGAACGGCTCACAAGATGAGTGGCTTCGAGAACAGCCTGAGAAGCCGTATCGTGCGGTCTACGACGACAGCACCAAAGGTCTTGTCGCCGGCAAAGAGGTTCGCTTTCTCACTCCCGTCGTCATTCAAAACTAGGTCACACCGCCCCCCAGTTGCGCCGCAAATCTTCCTTCGTCAATCGCGCGGCGGTAAAAAGTCGCTGAGTAGGGTCATACAAACATTGGTGTCGTAGCCAAAATTAGCTCAGCAGAAGTTGCGACTGACTGCCGTAAGCCCACCGAGTAGGTGCGACAAATCGACGAGCCGCTGCGCAACCAGGTGGCGGACCTCGCCTTCGCATTGCCACGTTCCGTACACCGCGAGGAGCGACGCACCCAACACCTCCTGCCGGAACCGCTCCTGAACCGATGTCCAAACGATGACGTTGACGTTGCCGGTCTCATCCTCGATGGTCAGAAACATCACGCCTTTCGCCGTTCCCGGCCGTTGCCGTACTGTGACCAACCCGCAGCCACGCGCGAGTCTGCCATTGCGATAGGCCATGAGCGTTTCCGCCGGCATCAGGCGCTGTTCGAGCAGGGCTGGCCGCAGGAGCGAAAGTGGATGCCGGCCGAGCGTGAGACTCATCGAGTTGTAGTCTGCGACGAGGTCTTCGCCTTCCGATGGCGCGCCGAGCGCAGGTGTTTCGTCATCGACCCGTGCATCGGCAAGGATGTCGCGGTCGGGCACGGCAGCGACTGACGCCCAAAGTGCCTCGCGTCGATTGCCCGCGAGCAACGACAGCGAGTTCCCTGACGCAAGAACCTGAAGGTCCTTCCGGTCGAGCTGAGCACGTCTCGCGAGGTCGCTAACGTTGACAAACTGCCTTACGGCTCGCGCGGCTTCGATGCGCTCCGCTGCGCCGTCCTTCATCCCCTTCAACAGCGATAGACCAAGGCGTACTGCCGGCCGGGATGCCGAATTGTGACGCTCGAGAACCGAATCCCAGCTGCTGATGGTGACGTCGGCTGGGAGCACCTTCACGCCATGTCGCTGCGCATCCTGAATCAGTTGCGACGCAGAGTAGAACCCAAGCGGCATGCTGTTCAGCATCGCGGCAAGAAACGCTTCCGGTTCGTGGCACTTCAGCCAGCTGCTCGCATACACCAGCAGCGCAAAGCTCGCCGCGTGACTCTCCGGGAATCCGTACTCGCCGAAGCCATGAATCTGCTGGAAGATGGATTCGGCGAAGTCCTTGGTGTAACCGCGCTCTGTCATTCCGTTCACGATGCGGTCGTAGTATTTGTCAAGGCCGCCCTTACGTTTCCATGCAGCCATCGCGCGGCGTAACTGGTCCGCTTCTCCTGGTGTAAAGCCGGCAGCCAGGATGGCGACCTGCATGACCTGCTCCTGGAAAATGGGCACGCCAAGCGTTCGCCCGAGAGCGACCTCCAATGCGTCGCTCGGATACGTCACCGGCTCCAGCCCTTGGCGCCGGCGTAGATACGGATGCACCGCGCCGCCCTGAATCGGGCCCGGCCTCACGATGGCCACCTCGATAACGAGGTCGTAGAACTCTCGCGGCTTCATCCGCGGCAGCATGCTCATCTGCGCGCGCGATTCAATCTGAAATACGCCCACGGTGTCCGCCCGTGAAATCATCTCGTACGTTGCCGCGTCCTCGGGAGGTATGTCCTGCATCTCGAAGCGCTCGCCGCGCTGCTCCGACACAATGTCGAGCGTGCGACGAATGGCCGACAGCATGCCGAGCGCGAGTACGTCGATTTTCAGCAGGCCGAGCGCTTCAAGGTCGTCCTTGTCCCACTGAATTGCGGAGCGGTCTGCCATAGCCGCATTCTCGACGGGAACCAGACGCGTGAGTTTGCCCCGGCTGATAACGAAGCCACCCGAGTGCTGCGACAGATGGCGTGGGAAATTGAGAATCTGGGCTGCCAGCTTCGCCCATAGACCGATGAGCGGATTCTTCGGGTCAAGCCCCGATTCCGCGAAGCGTTGGAGCAGGTCCGTCGAATGGTCGAACCACTGATGCGACTTCGCGACTTTGTCCACAATCTGCGGGTCGACGCCGAGCGCCTTGCCGCTTTCGCGCAGTGCGCCGCGGGGCCGGTATGTGGATACCGCTGCGGCGATGGCCGCACGGTCGCGGCCGTACTTCCGGTAGATGTACTGGATGACCTCCTCGCGACGCTGGTGCTCAAAGTCCACGTCGATGTCGGGTGGTTCACCACGTTCCTTGCTGATAAAGCGCTCGAACAACATGTTGCCGCGTGACGGGTCAACCTCTGTCACGCCGAGACAGTAGCAAACCGCACTGTTCGCCGCTGACCCGCGGCCCTGACACAGAATGTGCTGACTGCGCGCGAAGCGCACAATGTCGTAGACCGTGAGGAAATAGGCCTCGTATTCCAGTTCGCGGATGAGCTGTAGCTCGTGCTCAATCTGCTCCTGGACGTTGTGCGGAATGCCGTTGGGATAGCGCCGGTGCGCACCGACGTACGTCTCCTGCCGCAGATACGCTTCGTGCGTGAAACCATCTGGCACGAGCTCGTCGGGATATTCGTAGCGAAGCTCGTCGAGTGAGAAGTTACACCGTTCAAGAATGTTGAGCGTCTCGTATAGCGCGCGCGTCGGATACAGGTTCCCCAGCCGGAACCGAGAACGCAGATGGCCCTCAGCGTTTGGCGCGAGGTCATAACCGCATTCGGCGACGGTCTTGCGCAGCCGGATTGCCGTCATCGTGTCCTGCAGCGGCTTGCGCGAGCGGACATGCATGACGACGTTGCCCGTCGCCACGACCGGCACGCGATACTGGTCAGCTACATGCTCGACGATGCCCCGATGGATGTCGTCCATCGCGCGCTGGTGCAGCGTCAGCCCGACCCATGCACGACCCTCGAACACGTCGTTCATCCACTTGAGCTGGACGGCCAGTGCATCCTCGGTCGCCGGGAAATCGGGCACCAGGATGGCGAGGCAGTTCGGCATTCCCCGCAGATGCGTGCAGCCTTTCTCTGGCTTCGAGATGTCATGCGGCGTGAGCAGGTATTCGCCTTTCGCCGCACGCATGCGTCCCAGCGTAATGAACTCGGACAGGTTGCCGTAGCCCTCGCGATTCTGCGCCAGCAGGATGAGACCGAAGGCCGGCGACTGGTCCGCATTCACAAGCTGAAAATACGAGCCGATGACCAGCTGGAGCTTTTCCTTCTTCGCTTCGACATGGGCGCGTACGACGCCGGCGAGCGAACACTCGTCGGTTATTGCGAGGCCCGAATAACCGAGCTGGGATGCACGCAGCACGAGCTCTTCTCCGTGCGACGCGCCGCGGAGGAACGAGAAGTTGGTGAAGGCGAAAAGCTCCGCATAATCCGGAAGCATTGACGATGGAAAATCCACGAGCGCACCGTCTTATCCGAAGAGGCCGTGCAGATACCAGCGCACCGCTTCCGTCTTGACGACGGGCCGTTCGCGGTAAATCCAGTAGCAGCTCTTATCGGCGGCCTCCGCAACGTAGTAGTCGCGCGTCACCGCTTCGCTGTCGTGCCATCCTGCTTCGATGCGCTCCCCAGTCGACACGAGCCTGAGCGGCGAGCCGTAGAACGGTCGATGGTTCTTCATCATGAGCTTGATGGGTTCTTCGAGCAGCCAGGTCGGTCGCGGCAGGCCAAGGGGCGGTGCCTGCACCTTCGCATCGTTCTGGATGGGCACCCAGCGATTCGCCTTTTCCGGCCGGTGGTCGGAAGTCGGAGCCGCACGCTCGACATTCTCCGTGCCGAGCCGCGCAACCAGCAGCTCGATAAGACGATTGTGGTCTTCAGCTGAGCCACCTGGGTCGGGAAAGAGCGAATCGCTCGGTGGCTCGGCGGCCTGCACGCTGGACGCGGTCAGCCGGACCGCCAGGACGGCGGCCGGCAGTTCGGCACGACCAAGGCGCTCCTTCAGCAGACGAACGAGGTGCTCCTCGTGCCATGTCGGTTCCGCAAGCGCGATTTCGAGAGCGGTTGGGTCAATGGCTTCGCGGCCGCGCTCATGCTCCAGCAACACCGTGGCGTGCGTCAGCGCGAGCTGCTGCGCGCTCAACCAGCCGCACATCTGCACGATAAGCCGCTTCGACGAAAAGAGGATGGCGTCGGCATGTTCGACACGGTCGGGAAGCTCAGTGCGCGCGCTGAACGTGGGCGGCATTTCAAGCCACTGGTAAAGCTCGGGTGAGAGGCCATACGCGCGGTCGAGCGCGTCGAGCAACCCCACACCACAACGCTTCTTCAGGCCCGCGCGCGGCAGGCGACGGATGTCCGCGAGCACCCGGCAGCCCAAGCCCTGGAGCCAGTCAGCGAAGCCACGCAGCTCCGGCACGACCGTGAACGGCAGTGCGTTGAGGTTCCGCTCGAGCGAGGGCATCTTGAGTACGCGGCAGCCGCCGCGCTTTGCGAGCAGCCACGCACCTTGACCAGTCGGTGCGACGCTCATGCGAATCGTCACGCCGATGGACTTTACGACGTCGCGCATCAACGCGCAGACTCGGCGGATACCACCGAAGAGACGCAGGCTGGCCGTCACGTCCATCACGATGGTGTCCTCATCGCAGACCGCGACTTGAGGCGAGAATCGCAGCAGACCGAAGGCGACCTCGCGCTGCATGTCGCGTTCGCGCTCGATGCTCCGGTGGTACATCAGAGCGTCGGGCGACAGCGTCGTCACACCACCCCGCTTCATGCCCCTCAGCACACCGGCTTCCCGCGCTATCGAATCTGCTACCACCACCTTGTCGCGCTCCAGCACGACGCACCCGTGCTCAGTGCGAGGTGACCACCTCGGACGGAATACCTCCAGCGAAAGCCTGGGCAGGAAGATGGCGACGAACACGGCCATAGGGGCTGAGCAGAATCGGTGACGGTTGCAGGGTGATGGAGAGCGTTTCGGTTCTGGTTGGGCCCCGTCGCTTGACGACATCGACGACGAGGCCGCCGTCAGCCGGTTTGACGGCCAGCCGCAGCGTGGCGGGCGAAGAATCCTGCGCACTGGCAAGCGGCCGGATGAGCACAAGGAACGTTTCCGATGCCTGTGCCGCCAGGTGTAATCGCCTGAGAGCTTCGGTCCTGATGTGCTGCTGCCAGAGAATGAGCGCGCCGCAGCTCTTCGCCTGAAGCACCCGCTCCGCACACCAGAGTGCGTCTGCCGTTCTCGGTGCGCGCAGTCGCATCAGCCGTTCGACCGGCACGCCGAGATAGGCGAACGCCAGCGAATTGGGGACATGCGGCGGCTGCAGGAGCGCAATCGGTCGTGAGCTCAATTCCGAGAGCGCCGGCTTCAGCAGCCGCATCTCGCCAATCCCTGGTTGCTGAACCAGCAGTTCGACAAGTGCACCCAGTGGCCAGCCGCCGCCGGGCAGTTCGGCCGACAGGGCCGCGTAGCCGGTGTCGACCGTTCTGCCGTGGACACGCGCGAGCTGCGCCCCGCGCCACAGCGCTGGGTGAATCGACTCGACGTGTTGGAGCAAGGCGGCCATTGTTGAAAAAAGCTGTATGGATGTACAGTATCGTATATCAAAAACCTGCTTTGTGAAGTGCCCCTTTTTGGTCGCGACGGGAGACGTTGATAGACATGCCTGTGCGCAAGCACCCAATGGCAGAGATTGCGGCGTTCGTGACCGAATTGCGCCGCGCGTTCGGGGATGCGACCATTGACGAAGCAGTTGCCCGCGGCAAGGCGGGCGAGCCGACTTTTTTCGCTAGGGAGAACGGCCTGACGGTCGGCACGAAATCGGTCGACCCGTTTAGCAGTTGGCGAGTCGACGGCAGCGGGTGCGACGGGTCATGCATCGGGACCGACATACGGTGCAGTCAACGCAGGTGATTGAGCGGGCAACCGCATCGACCAACGGAGATGACGAATGTGCTACTCGGCTCAAATCTGGGCGGACTATCGCCGCTACGTACGGACCTTCGGTGCGCACATGGACATTGCCGAGTTTGCGCGCCTCTATTTCCTGCAGGCCGAAGGGAGCAGCGCGAGGACGCCGAAGGCGCTTGATGATGCGTTCCTTGACCCGCAGACCGACGGCGAGCGGGAGATATGCCAGCTCATCGAGAAGACGCGCGCCGGGCAGAAGACGAAACTCGAGCAGGACCTCTTTCAGCAGCGCACCCGCCTGACCGAAGCGGAGCGCAAGCTTGAATCGAAGGTGACGAAGGCAGCAACAGAAAGCCGGCGCATCGCCACCGACAAAATTGAGGCCGCACTACGCCGCATTGATGACATCAATCGGACCGAATCGAAGCCGCGCGACTCTCGCATCTTCCCGGGATACTTCGCGCCGGTGCTGGGGATGGAAAACGGTGAGTATGTGGTCAGGCCGATGCGATACCAGTGCCGCATTGCGGGCACGCCGGCCAGTTTCGATGTGAAATATCCTGGGACATACAATGCCCGCAAAAATTCATTGGAAGGCTTCTGGAAATCGTGCTTCGGCCACACGCACGGCGTGTTGCTCGTTGAGGTCTTCTACGAGAACGTGAAGAAGGCGAAGATGGAAGGCACGGTGCTCGAGACGCATGAGAAGGACGCGAACGTTGTCCTCGAGTTTCGCCCCAGCAACCGGCAACTGATGCACGTGGCTTGCCTGTGGTCGCGATGGACGAAACCGGGCGAGCCAGACCTTCTGTCGTTTGCTGCCATCACCGATGAACCGCCGCCGGAGGTCGAAGCGGCCGGCCATGACCGGTGCATCATCCCTATCAAGCCGGAAAACATCGAGGCATGGCTGAATCCGGAAGCAACAAGCTTGGACGCGATGTACGCCATCCTCGATGACAAGGACCGGCCTTATTACGAGCACAAGCTCGCGGCATGAGGCGCTGGAGCTTACGCGTTGTTGTGGAGGGTCTTTCCGATTTTGGGGGAGGTTGGCCAAAACTTCGATTCATGAGCTAACATCGAATTCGGTTTATGTACTACGGTGAGGTTCTCTTTTGGGCAGTGACTATGTGCAGTGAATTTCCAGCTTTTCGAAAAGTATGAATCTGCAATCCGGGACTACCGAGGCCCGCAAGGCGACCCGCAGTCTGCGTCCCTCCGCATGTTCCGAAGCGGCGAGTTGGTGTCGTATTACGCGCCGCTCGAATGGGTGAACTCTTCGGCGAAGCTCGTTCTCGTTGACGCGACTCCCTGAAAAGCGCAGGCCGACCTTGCGCTGACCGAGCCGAACCGCGCGCTGCTTGAGGGTGCCGCGGTAAGAGACGTGGAAACGAGGCAGGGTCACAGCGAAATTGGGTTGAATCGCACCCTCATGGTCGGATACTTTGACACTGCTGGCTTCCCTCGACTCGCATGACATCAACGTCTCGAACCGCCCGGCGCGGACCCGCATGCCGGGTGGTGTCGCAGGGGCGCAGTCTTGTGCTGCCCCCTATGCCGATCAAAGGATGCAGGTCCGGCATGCTAGCTCAGGGGAAAGCACGCAGATTTTTCAAGACTGAGCGGCGCTTATGTGCGACGCTCGCCGAAACATGGCGAGCGCATCCCGCTGGTCCTGCGTGAAGCCTGCTATTCGTTAGCCGGAGAGAACAAAGTGACTGCTTCGCGGCATTAAAAGCTATGCCAGTCATGTTCCGCAAGTACCGATGGCGCACGCTGCACCGGGTTACCGTTTACTACTGAGGCGGCAGTTACTTTGCGTGCAGCAACGACGCTCTGCCGACCATGAGCGAACGCACGTGTAGCGAAACCAGAACCATTCGCCATGCCCTCCGAATGCCCTGCCTCGCTCACCTTGAAAACCGACACCGCCGCGCGCAGCGTTTCGGCCTGATCGGCCATTGCCTGCGCGGCCGCACTCGCCTGCTCGACAAGCGCGGCATTCTGCTGCGTGACCTCGTCCATCTGCGTCACCGCCACGTTGACCTGTTCGATACCGGTATTCTGTTCGACCGATGCCGACGCAATTTCCCCCATGATGTCCGTAACGCGCTGCACCGAGCGCACGACTTCGCTCATCGTCTGTCCAGCCTGCTGTACGAGAGCCGAACCGTCATGAACATGCGAGACAGACGTTTCGATCAACGCCTTGATCTCTTTGGCGGCCGTAGCACTGCGCTGCGCGAGCGTACGCACTTCGCCTGCAACGACCGCGAAACCCCGACCCTGCTCGCCCGCGCGTGCCGCCTCGACGGCCGCATTCAGCGCGAGGATGTTGGTCTGGAACGCGATGCCTTCGATCACCGAAATGATTTCCGCCACCTTCGACGAACTAGACGAGATGTCTGCCATCGTGCTGACGACCCGCTGCACGACTTCCCCACCGGCCGACGCTGTTTGCGACGCAGTCGTGGCGACCGTGCTGCCTTGACGCGCGTTGTCTGTGTTTGCCTTGACTGTCGACGTCAGCTCTTCCATGCTCGCCGCGGTCTGTTCGAGCGACGCAGCCTGCTCCTCTGTGCGTTGCGATAAGTCGAGATTGCCCTGCGCGATCTCGCCCGCCGCCACCGAAATCGATTCAGCCGAATGCTTGATGCCAGAAACGATGCTGGTCAGCCGCTCACGCATCGCTTCGAGGGACGCCATAAGACTGCGCTCGTCGTCATGCGCAACAGCAATGGAAACCTGCAGATTGCCTGCGGCGATTTCGCCGGCAATACGTTGTGCATCGTTCGGCTCGCCGCCCAGTTGACGCAGCACGCTACGTGTAATGAGCACGGCGGTGACGATGGCTACGCCAATGGCGAGCGCCACCAGCGAGCCGACCAGCATGCGGATGCTGGCGTAAGTGGCTACCGCGTCTTTCTGTGCGTCGGCGTTTTCCTCGTCCTCGCGATCTGCAAGCGCGACGGCTTTTGCGAGCCAGGCGCGCTGCGGCGGGCGGGCCTCCTGCATGATCGTCCGGGTCGTCGTGGCAATATCGCCTGCGACCGCCTGTTCAATCGCTTTCTTCATCGGAGGGACCGCGACCAGTTCCTGCTGATCGACCTCGGCTAGCAGCCTGCGCTCGCCATCTGTTGTGCCAGCCTCGTGCGCGAACATATCGCGCAACTCTTTAGCCGCATCTGCATACACCTTATCCTGTCCCTTGATTCGATCGACCTCAGCTAGCAATTCGTCATGGTTATCAAGGAGTACCAGATTGCGAACCGCGATGGCGCGATCTTGTATCGATGATTTCAGGACATTGGCGAGTCGCGCCTCAGCATTATTGACCCGCGCAATATCATCGAGCCGGCTGTTAAGTTGCGATAGGCCGTAAAAAGCAATTACAGCCTCCACAATCAGAAGCAACGTCAGCAGGGAAAAACCTGCAATCAGGCGGGTCGATAATCTTGTATTCTTCATACTAATTCCGGATGATACGCGTAGCATGGATGGGGTTTACCCAAGGTAGTTACGACAACATCGCAGACTTCTGAAGGGCTATTGAAGGTTTAACAACATTTTCTTTATTGAAAGCCGTTACAAATAATAATATCGTCACGAACGTTCGTTTGCATTTAACTGCTTCCGGGAAATGAACCACACCCAAACGCGCTTGGTATTGGTAGTGCGCCCATTGTCGGAATCAATGTGACCTGTCTCGCGCGAGCGCGGAAATGCCGAGAAGCAGCCGCGGCAAATCATCTGTCACCGGGGAAATGCCGGCCTCGGCCATGATCAGTCATTGTCTTACTCTTCAGCAAAGCCAAGAACATCGAGCAGGTTGCCTTAATACTGGGGTTGAGTTCGGCGATGGCCCGGCTTTACCAGAGGGCTTCCGCAGCCGGTGCGGCTGAAGCCCTGATACGAATAGGCGACGTTCGACGCAGATAGCGTCACACCACCAATGATCTCGCGCGGGTGATCCAGTTGATCAGACAGACTTCCGGCAGTGCGGGCCTCGCGAGAGATTATTGGACAGACGCGCTCGCTCAGCAGTTTATTGAGCGAGAATTTCATATACGTTATTCGTGCGGCCATATCAACCGCCTGATTCGAGACCATGGGGTTCGGCATTGGATATGGCGTGCGGCGGCGTGATGCTCATGCATTCCAGAATGGCTCCAGAGCTTGGGAAGGTGTGGAAAACGATGAGGTTCGAGTTCAATGGACGAGGAAGCGAAAGCCGAACTGCTCACGTTCCTTGTGGTTGGTCAGTTGCTCGCATTCGCGCGTTGCGGCGAGTGGTTGCGGACAGATCACCTGATTGAGTCATGCCAGATCTGGCTGTCGTCGAACGGCGCGCGCTGCAATTGGCTTGATCGCGCGAAGCTCGTCGAAGCCTCCAGGCCGCTCGCAGAGCAGGCCCGAGCTCTGGCTTTTCCGCATGATGAAGCAGGTCTGCTGAAGCTCTTCAATCTTCATAATGGCTGGTTTCTCGACTATCGGTCGCCGATCGTCCAAGAGATTCACACGCTTAGCCTGGCACGTCTTGGAATTGAAGGCGATCGATAACCGCTAAGGTGAACGACTGCTTTTGACGGGCGGAGCGGACATACACGCGCGAACGCCCGCCATCCTCGCGAGGCGCGTACAAATTGCCGCAATCTCGTTTGCCGTGACGCGTGACAGTGCAACCTGCACGTCGTCCAGATCTATATCGTCTTCGGACCGCTGCACGATGAACTGCTTGACCCGCGCGCTCCTGCTGCCGAGTGCCTGATGGACGGAGTCAACGTACACACTCTCTCGCTCCACTGCAGTTGTATGCGGCGCTGTTGCCGAACCGAAATAAAGCAGCGCTCGAGCGGTTTCATGCCGGCCAGAAGGATCACGATTATGGCCGGGGCGCCAATCACTGACCAATGTCGACCAAATCGATGCCCATGCGGAGCCATTGAACGGACCGCTGGTCATAGACTACCGCGCGAGCGCAGCGCGCCACAACTAAAACTCAATGCCCTGAATATCTCTCGCTTGTCCTGATGTTTTTGGCCCCGAACACTTGCCAGACCACTGACACAGGCATTGTGAAATACGGCGCACAACAGCGCCCCACAAACGAGAGACAACGGCGATGAGCGAAATCCACCCTAACCTGCTTGACGAGCGACACGGCCAATTTCCGTCCGATCACGCCGCAAGCGCCACCACGCCGACGATCAGTCGACGAGCAATTGCCGCAGCGGCGATCGGCAACGGACTTGAAGCCTACGACTTCACGCTGTACAGCTTCTTTGCCGCAACGATCGGCCACCTGTACTTCCCGGCTAGCGATCCCACCACGTCGCTGCTCCTCTCGTTCGCAACATTCGGCGCCGGGTTTGTGATGCGTCCGCTAGGGGCGGTTCTGATCGGCAACCTCGCGGATCGTCGTGGACGCAAGTCGGCCCTGTCGCTCACCATCGCTCTGATGACCGCAGGCACGGCCGTGATCGCGCTCACGCCGACTTACGCGAGTATTGGCGTCATCGCCACTGTTCTCATGGTACTGGGGCGGCTTCTGCAAGGACTCTCGGCTGGCGGCGAGATCGGTACGGCGTCGGCGTTGCTGCTGGAATCGGCGAGCAAAGGGCGTCGTTGTTACTTTGTCAGTTGGCAAACAGCCACTCAGGGTGCCGCTGCGCTGCTCGGCGCGCTGTCCGGACTGACGCTCCACGCGTTATTGCCCGCCGACGAGGTTGCCACATGGGGTTGGCGTCTGCCCTTTCTAATGGGCCTTTTCATTGCGCCCGTCGGGCTCTATATCCGCCGCCATCTTCCCGAAACGCAGATTGAAAACCACGGCACGGCGCTCGATGGCATTCGCGAAGTCGTGAGCGGACATTGGAGGACGCTACTCCTCGGCATTCTGATGATGACGAGCAGCACGACGTCGGTGTACGTCTCCATGCTCTACATGCCGACCTATCTCGTGCGGACCTTGCACATGCCGCCCATCACGGCTTACGCGTGCACGGCCGTGTCCGGTTTGACTATGCTGGTGCTCGCGCCGCTGTTCGGGCGTCTTGCCGACCGGCTCCGCCGTCGCAAACCTCTCGTCATCATCAACTGCCTGATTTCCCTGGTGATTGGACTTCCCAGCGCTGCGTTGATCGTATCCGGCCCCGGGCTGCCCGTCGTTCTGATGTGCGTCGTGCTGTCAGGAACCCTGATGTCGATGAGCGCCGGTGCCGGTCCCGTATTGATGATGGAGGCATTTCCGCGCAAACATCGCGCGGCCGGCATGTCGATGATGTACAGCTTCGGCGTGACGATTTTCGGCGCATTTGCTCCGCTCGCGGTCACCTGGCTCATTGGCGCCACAGGCAGCCCGATGGCGCCCGCCTTTTACCAGTTGAGTGCGCTCCTCATTACGTTCGCAGCACTGCTGTTATACCCCGGGCATCCTGACCGCGCGTAAGTGCCTGCACGCTGGTCAAATCCGAACTTTGGTCTTGAATAATGAACTATCCATACAAAATCCCCGCCGCGATACTTGAATCGGCCGAGCGCTTCGCTGCACTAAGGCATCGCATTCACGCCAATCCCGAACTGGGCGCCGAGGTACCCAACACGGCTTCGCTCGTCGAGCGCCTGTTGCGCGAATGGGGCTATGAGGTCCACACCGGCATTGGCGGCATGGGCATCGTCGCGCAACTCAAACTCGGTAGTAGCCCGCGTACGCTCGGAATCCGCGCCGACATGGATGCGCTTCCGATCCAGGAGCGCACAGGGCTGCCGTACGCCAGCACGCTCGATGGTCGCATGCACGCATGCGGCCACGATGGCCATACCGCAACGCTGCTCGCGGCCGCCGAATATCTCGCGAGTCACCAAGCGTTCGACGGCACACTGAATCTCATCTTCCAGCCCGACGAGGAAGGCCTGTCCGGCGCAGTCGCGATGATGAATGACGGCTTATTCGAGCGTTTTCCCTGTGACGCCATTTTCGCCTTTCACAATGCGCCTGGCCTTCCCGTCGGCAAGGCCGTGGTCCAGGCAGGGCCGCTTGGCGGCTCGTCGGATCGGGTCACGGTGACTTTCCGTGGTAAGGGCGGTCACGGTGCCATCCCTCATCGGGCGATCGATCCGACACTCGCACTTTGCACGACGGTCGTCGCACTACAAGGGATCGTCGCGCGCAACGTTGCGCCTGTCGACGCGGGTGTGATCAGCGTCGGCCAGATTTCGGCAGGCACGACGTTCAACATCATTCCCGAAACCGCTACGTTGAAATTGACCGTGCGCGCCACCAAGCCCGAAGTGCGCAAGCTGCTGGAAGAGAGAATCAGAACCGTTGTGACCCATCAGGCTGCGTCCTGTGGCGTTCACGCCGACATCGCCTACGACCACATGGTTCCTGTCGTGATGAACACAGCCGCCGAGGCTTCGATCGCTCGAACCGCCATTGAGAGTGTGCTTGGCAAGGATAACGTGATCCAGATTCCGCCGTCGACGCAACTGGGCAGCGAGGACTTCGCCTGGATGCTGGAAAAGGTCCCGGGTTGCTACTTTTCGCTAGGTAACGGAACGGGAGAGTGGTTCGGCTGCTCGCTACACAACGACGGCTATGATTTCAACGATCGCGTCATTCCGTTGGGCGCGGCCTGCTGGGCCGCCCTCGTGCAAACCTGGCTGGCGCCTGGCTCATAACGCCCAGGCAGTTAGCTGGCTCCGACCTCCGACGCGATCACAATACGTAAGTCCGATTTGCGTAGACTTTCCCCGCATGGCTGCTAGAAAAAACACAAGATCTCCCGATGAAGTTACGATTAGCATTCCTCTATACATTCGGGCTATTTTCGGCTCAAGCCCAAGCTCAATCGAGTGTGACGCTGTACGGCGTGGTGGACGTCGGCGGCGTGTATAGCTCCAACGCATGGGGCAAACAGCAGTATGCGCTGGCAAGCGGAGTCGAAGGTTCCAGTGTCTGGGGCCTCAAAGGCAGCGAAAATCTGGGCGGGGGGGCCAAAGCCATTTTTACGCTGGAGAATGGCTATAGCTCGACAACCGGCGCAATCTCCCAGAACGGAACGTTTTTCGGACGACAGGCCTTCGTCGGTCTTTCGGGCACACCGGGCACCGTAACGCTCGGACGGCAGTATTCCAGCGCCTACTGGTACACCGGCTATCTGAGTGCCGGCGGGAGTTGGGCGGCTGCCGGCGCGGGTTACGGAGCGCATCCTGGCGACGTCGATAATCTCGACACGTTCGCCCGCGTCAACAACACGATCAAGTACACGACACCTGTTATTGGCGGTTTATCGGCATCGGCCATGTACAGTTTCGGCGGCCAGGCCGGTTCGACTGCAACCAATCGTATTATCGCGTTCGGTGCCGGCTACGTTCGCGGACCGCTAACGCTGGGCGTTGCCTATCAGGATACGAACAGGCCAAATTTTTCGCTCTACGGTAACAAGGCCAACGATAGTGCCACCGCGAACAATATGGTCAGTGCTGTCAACCTCGGATTCGCTTCCGCCGCCGCACAGAAGATCTTTGCAGCAGCGGCAGCGTACACGCTGGGCAATGCGACTTTCGGCGCTGTATTCAGCAACACGCGCTATACCGATCTTGGCTCGGTAGCCGTCACCGGGTTAAGCAAAAAAGAGGCAGCCTATCGGGGAGTCGAAAGCTTTAACATCGGCGAACTAAACGTGAAGTATCAGTTGACTCCTGTCCTGATGCTGGGAGTCGCTTATGACTATACGAACTGCAGCGGTCCCACACGCGCCCGTTACCAACAGATCGATATGGGCGTCGACTATTCGATATCGAAGACGACCGACCTGTACACGCTGGCCTTCTATCAGCATGCATCAGGAACCGATTCTCGCGGCCTGCCAGCCGTGGCGGCTATCGCAGGCGCAACGTGGTCTAAAACCAATGTTCAGGTGATCGCAACGGTGGGGATTCGGCACAAGTTTTAAAACGTAGCGTGCGATCGCCTTTCTATTTCAGATGAAGTGACCGATAAGAATTCAATGATTACCATAGCGCTACGACACTACTGTTCCAACTTTAAATCGCTCTGCATTTTGATTTCGCCACTGCTTATGCTGCTCGCAGGCTGCGCGGTCCGACAAGACAGCACGACGACATCCACCAGTCTGCCGTCGTTCTACACATGGAGAGAAGCGATCCCGAACACACCAGGCCGCCTCCTGCGCAGCGAATCATTGACGCCGCAGCAAAGCCTCGACAATGCAGGAGAAAATATCCGCGTCTTGTATACGTCGACGGATGGAGTCGATAATCACACGCCGATTGTCGTGTCCGGCGCACTTTACCTTCCGAAGGGGACGCCACCGAAAGGTGGCTGGCCACTCATGGCGTGGGCACACGGGACGGTTGGCATCGCCGATGTATGCGCGCCGTCGTTTGCAGGACGTAGCGCCCGTGACACGACCTACTTGAACGCTTGGCTGGCATTGGGCTACGCTATTGTAGCTACCGACTATCAAGGTCTCGGCACAACCGGACTCCATCCTTACGGGCTGACCCGGCCGCTCGCCTACGATCTTCTCGACAGCATTCGAGCCGTTCAGCACGGCAGTTTTGCGCTGTCTTCCAAGGTTGTCGTCTTCGGACAATCCCAGGGCGCACGCGCCGGATTTGCAACAGCGGCATACGCGCGGCAATACGCTCCAGATCTCGACATCGTTGGCGTGGTTGTCACTGGTACTCCCTATGCCACTTCGAAGTTAAAGACAGCATCCACCGAACACGGATTGACGAGTTCGACGGTCGACCCGGCGTTTGCCTACGTCTTACTCCGCTTTGCAACTGCCTCGATCCTGGATCCGTCGTTTGCTCCCGCCGATTACCTGAACGAAAAAGCCAGATCCGTATTCGAGTTGAGCCAGCACGCGTGTCTTCCGACGCTTGAACAGCGAATCGTGTCCGAGGGGGTGACGGCTCATGACAGTTTCGCCCGCGCATGGCCGAAGGCTTTAGTCGACGAATTCACCCGGCAGGCGGCCTATCCCACACTCAACACCGATATTCCAATTTTCATGGGCATGGGTGGTAAAGACGTCGATGTCTATACCGCAGACCAGATAAGACTGGCCCACGATGCATGCGCCGCGGGCGATCTCATCGAATCGCACCTTTACCCTTCGCTCGATCACTCGGGCACGGTCAATGGATCGCTGCCCGACTCGACACTGTTCGTCAGACGCGCCTTCTCCGGAGAGCACATCGATGGAAATTGCGCGATGTCCTCGCCTATCTTGCAATGAGTGAAGAACACAACGCAACGACTGGAGTGCCCTCAATCCAAGTGAGGCCCGGTTATAGCGGCGTCACGGCTTGAGTATGCGCGCGCGCGTGGGATCGTAGTCACGCAACGCATCGGCTATCACGTTGTGCAGCCGTTCCGCCGAGCGTGGCAGTGTATGGCGATCGCGCGTGACGAGCGAAATCTCGCGAGCGGGTAGCGGCTCGTTAAGTTCGAGAAAATCCATCGTTTCACGCATAAAACGACTGCTCGTGGATTCTGTCGAAAGCAGAATGAGTGTGTCCATCTGCGAACACATAGCGAGCGCGAGCGACATCGACGAGCATTCAATCACGCGCGAGGGCAATGGGAGACCCTGATCAGCGAATAGCTGCGCGAAAGGCGTGCTCGCGTCTGCAAGCGGATCAAGCACGATCCATTCAGCGTCGGTCAACGAAGCGAGTGAGCGCTCAGCGCTCAGCGGATGCCCCTTGCGCGCCGCCACCAGTGTGGCCATGCTCAGCAGCCGCGTGCAGTCGAGCAGGCTGTCAGGCGCCATGCGCTGCGATGTCACGGCGAAATCGAGCGTACCTTCCCGGACGTGTTCGAGCAACTGGTTCGGCCGCATTTCCAGCATACGCAAACGCGTCTGCGGATAATCGCGCCGGAACGCCGAAAGGCAATCGGCCAGTGGACGAAGCAGCGCAGTAACTGGCGTCACACCAATGCTGATTTCGCTGAGCGCGTTTCCGTTCATCTCTTCCATGTCGTCGCGCGCGCGGCGCACGTTCTCACTGATAAGCCGCGCATGGCCGACGAGCCGCTGACCATGGACGGTCAACTGCACACCCTTGCTGGAACGCACGAACAGCGTCGCGCCCACCTGCCCTTCCAGTTCCTTGAGCGCCTTGCTTAACGCCGATTGCGTGACATGCAGCATGCGCGACGCTTCCAGAATGCTCCCGGTTTCCGCAACGGCAGCGAGGGCTCTCAGTTGATGCAGTTTCATAGTTGGACAATGTTAGGACAGACGGCAGATCGCAGTGTAACCGCAACGGCACAGTGGTTTGATGCCAAACTGCCGCTCGATCATACGCCCCGTAAGCTGGTGTTCTGTCCCAGAAATAACTTTGCACAACCGAGCCACTTTCTGGAGAATTGAATCGGACGTCGCGGTCCATACGAACGGCTGGCCGTGTTTGTTGTAGCGGGCAGTCCCCGACTTGCGCTTTAAGAAGGCGGCAGTCTTACGAGGCGGAACTCTGTAATGCGGTAACCAACCCACGTAGTCAGTGTGATCCACCGTCGAGCATTATTGCTACGTCGCCCTCGGGAAATTCGGAAACCTAGCCACACCCGTTCAACGAAAACGTTGTCACGCCAGGCGCCCTTTCCATCCATGGACAGAAGAACACTCCGGCTGAGCACTGCGTTGGTAAATTCGGTTGCGGTGAACTGGCTGCCTTGATCCGTGTTGACGATCTCAGGCAGCCAAGTATTTCGCAAACGCTTCCTCCTGCGCCTGGGCAGCATGGCAGCTCTCCAGCGTGCGCCACCCGGTGTGCCAGTACCCGATGGCTCGCCCAGTCCACGAAAGCCCTCAGATATACGAAGCCGCGCGCCATCGGCGGTATAGCTCGTATCGAGCGCCCAGACCTGATTGGCCGGGTCGATTTTCCGGTTGCGAAGCGGGCACGGCGAGATCCTGTGGGCTGCAAGCTTGGCGCTCGTGTTTGGCTTGCGATACAACGCGTGGACGCCCATTCGCTTCATCAAGGTGCTGACGTGTCTGCGCCCGACCTTGATGCCTTCGCGATGCAGCAGTCGTGCCAGCATTCGCGTCCCCGCAAATGAATGCTCAAGGTAAAGCCCGTCAATACGGCGCATCAATTTCAGATCCGCGTCGCTGACCCGCGCGATCGGTAACAAGCGCTCGACCGGCCGATGCCTACGAACCGGGCCTGCTGTATCGCCGGCAGGGCGTGATCACGATCGATCATCGCCTTATGCCCAGCAGCCTCGCCTTGCTGAGCGAGCTTTCAACAAAATAGTTTTCCAGCGTCAACTGCCCGATCTTCGCGTGCAATACCTTCACGTCGACTGTCGGTGCCGCCGGGTTGCCGGCATCGAACACATCGGCAACCCGCTCCTGCAGTTGCCTCTTGCAGTCTGCAATCTGGTTCGGATAGACCGGTGCTGTTCCGATTTGCCAAACCAGTGTCGCTCTAACATCGAAAATCCGTCAGCAACTAGATAGGCTCGAACGTTCGATAAAACGGTCAGTTGCTGATGGCATGCCATGGTATGACAGATCAGATGGGGGCTACAGATCCACATGTTTGTGCGTGATCCACGCAGCCACGTGCATCAAGACGACGTGAAAAGCGATTCGCAGCCATTTTCACGCACGACCTTTTGCTTACGCTTTAGATCCCATACCCCGGGATAAGCTTCCGGTGTGCACCGCATGCTGCCGTCAACGCTCACGTAGCGTCCGTCGGGAGAGATTCGACCCGGCTGCGAATCGATGTAAGTGAACGATTCCTTGAGCAAGCGGGACGTGCTCTTCGACGCGTTATACATCCCCGGAAAATTGGCGACAGGTAGTTTGCTGCCGAGTTTTGCAACTAGTGCCGTATAGGTTAGAGGGCTGGAGCTCACTACGGCAACCGATAGATACAGCCCATTCGCGATGTTCACATCAGTCACGGTGCCGGCTTTGTCGGGAATGCGTTCGATCGGAGCAATGCCACCGGCGCAGTTGATCACCGAAGCGACGCTCACGTATTCGACGTTGCCAAGAGTGACGATCGTTTTGTTCCAATTGAAAACGGGCGTCGCATTCACTAGCTCCGTATTGATGCGACATTGTTTTTCAGTGTGATCTGCATTGGTGATGACGAGAATTCTCGTAGACGGGACATACCGCACAGAGTCCGGGGGCTGAGCATGAGCGTGGACAGTGACGGCGGCCAGTGCGGTGGCCCACCATTTATAGTTTCTCAATTTAAGACCTTCAAAGCGTCAACTGTTTCGGTAAGATGCTCAGCATGAGTATGGGTATTTTTGCCGTTCATACGGATCCAAGAGTGTCCGTATTGTCGACAATCTCGGGCAGGCCGTCGACCGACCGCGTATGGCCGGCTACCGCCGCGCCTGAACGGACAGTCATGCTCCCCAAAAGACAAAATTCAGCTGTCGACGAGACGGTCACCCAACGGCTGAGTCGAATCGAAATCATCGTCGAGAATCACCACCTCGCAGAATCCCTCGACAAGCGACGGCGGTTCGAAAATTTTAAAGACGTTTTCAACAGCGTCATCGGGAACTATTTCGTCGACCGGTCGACTCCTGTTGCGGCGTAGTGCGGTCTGCAAATCAACCTTCACCCATACCGCGGCGACGCTAACCCCGACAGCTTTGGCAATCTCAAGAACTCGTGAGCGGCGATTCGCGGTTGCGAAGGTTGAATCGACGTAGATGGTTTCGTTTGACTCCGATGCCCATTTCCTCGCCCTAGTGGACTTTCCCGCACCTTGAACACCGATGACCATGACTATCGGCCGCCTGTGCACCTGAAGGGCAGCGGATAGATCTGCATACAGGCGTTCCCACGCTGCTGCATTGCGTTCGGCCGTAAAGATTCGGCCAACATCGGTCTGCAGATACTGGTCTGGATTGAGATGCATCGGTTCCGCCTCAGCGATCTGTGATCGGCGATTGTCGCCGATGTAGCCGATGCCGTCGAATTTCCGAAACTGGCCGACCACCGCCCCACGACCGGCGCGGCGATCATCTCCGGCGCGAGTTCTCATGCAATCGGCATAAGCCGACCCACGAGGGACGGTCGGCCCACCTGAAAGCGGACATTAAGGTTGCCCTAACTGACTCAATGCGAGCAGATCGCCAATGGCGGAAGAAATGTTTTTTCAGCACCCTCAAGCCGTGTTTATGGCAAGCTTTGTTCGCCCCTCCCGAGATTGAATCAGAGACACTATGAGTCTGCATACATACATGCTTTTTGTAGTCGCAAGCCTTGTTCTTTGTCTCGTGCCTGGCCCGGACATGTTGTTCATGCTTGGGCGCACAATTGCACAAGGACGTGCGGCAGGACTATGCGCTGCGTTCGGAATTAATCTCGGCGCCTATGTACATTTGCTTGCTGCGGTAACGGGACTCTCGGCACTTGTCTTGGCATCAGCAACGGCGTTCACCGCTGTAAAGTGGGTCGGCGCGGCTTACCTCACTTACCTTGGCTTTGGAGCATTGCGCACCAAGGGAATTGCCCTCCCTGTCAGCGGCGATGCCAAGAAAAGAGCTTTACATCTCATCTTCTGGCAAGGCTTTCTCAGTGACGTCTTGAATCCGAAAGTCGCTCTGTTTTACATCGCATTGCTTCCGCAGTTCATGAACGCACACGACCCGAGTCCTGTGAAGCATCTCATTGCGTTGGGCGTGATTGGCAACATGGTCGGAATATCAACGAGTATCACCTACGTGTTTCTCGCGGCGAGAATGACAGGTGCACTTCGTCGTAACCAGACTATTTCAGCATGGTTGACTAGGATCATGGGCGCCTTGTTTGTCGGATTAGGTCTGAAGTTGGCAACAGAGAAAATCTGATGATACTTGCCAATTGTTGACGATCTGGTCCACGATGCCGAAGGACTCAAACTGGCCGGCTAGTGCCGAATGCGTTTTGGCTCAGTTCGCCCCGGATTGATCGGCGAGTTTCTGGAAAGCGGACGATCGGGGTTGCCGACTGCCCTAGCGCACGAAAGATATTATTTGGTCGATGCTAACCGCGATGATTGCCACGTTTGGTAAACCGAGGCGCATCCTGTTTGGACAGAATAGTTATCCCGAATCGGCCCACTATCTACTGCCAGACGAATCAAAAATACTCCTAGCATCGGTCGATCAAGCTCAAAGGTCTCGTCTGCTTCGGTAACTACCGAGCCCGAAGAATACTCTGCACAAAGTAGGCCATCCGCCATAGGAATCACCGTGTCCGGACCCCGAGCGGAATCGTTGAGCGTCCAGTAGGCAACAAATAGTATCAACGGCGAAGCCAGAATTGAGACCGCGACCGGGATCGAAAGCACGGTTCCCAAAGCTAGTCCGAATCGTCGCGGTTGTAACGCGAACGCGCCGAAAGCGATATATGCGTAGCCTACGAAGACCGAAAAGAACAGCAATACATTAACTATGTGGCTGCGCGTGGAGATACCAAACCTGATCCCAGCCAGTATCGTAAAAATTAACGCGAAGGCTAACAAATACTTTATTCGTGGCCGCATAGCTTCTTGTAGGTTTTCTGGTTGCCGACATTGTAGATTCTTGGCTTGATTGTCGTTGATCTACGCCTAGGTGTCGAACGACCGCTCAT